>JBLIDI010000008.1:0-28129 GCA_047634075.1 Akkermansiaceae bacterium | reverse complement strand
CGAGTTCGGGCAATCAAGTCTCGCGCTGCCGCCGGTCGGGTCCACCTCATATATTGGGTTAGGTTTCGATATAAGAAGCCAAGCATCCCCCCCCAAGCATTTTTTCGACCTCTCCGCAGCCGAGTTCGCAGGTGAGTGCTCCGCGAGGGATGGCGACGATGGGGGGCTTGCTCTGCAGGCAATCAGTCAGACCGAAGCTTTCGATTATTCATCAACCGGTTCGCCTCTTCCGGGTTGCTGGAAAATCGGGTCGTTTTTTCCTTTGGAAGGTCGGGTGAAGGGGGCGCTTCGCCACTTGGGATTAGTGAAGGAACCGTCCCCACGAAACTGGAAGATTCCTTTGAAAGGTTGGAGGGGAAGAGTTAGGAAATCGAGGAGACCCCGCGCGTTTAAGCGGATAATCATATCCATGTCTTCGGTGAGGAGATCAATCCATCCTTCTCCGGTCAGGGTGATGTTGGCGGAAACCGCGGTGAAATCCTTGGTCTGGAAAATACCGCTTTTAATCGCAAAAGGGGCCGCGGCGTCCTTCGCACGTTCATAGCCGATGCGCTTATCTCCCAAAAGGCCGGCGATGATGGGCGAGAGAGGGCCGAGAACGGGGAGGGAGACGAGGTGTCCACCTTTGATGGTGGCGATGCCAGTGGCGTTGAAACCCCGAACGCTCCCGGATTTCCCGTTGAATTCGATATTGCCTTTGAGGATTCCTTTTTCTTCTTCCTTGAATTCGTAGACTTGGGAGAGGTTTTGAAAGGAGATATCATCCCACTTGATTTTTCCGAGGTATTGGGTTTTTCGTCCGGGTGCCACGTCGCAAAAAACAGAGCCGCTGATGGTTCCCTTTAGGGTAGCGGCAGTCAGGGTTTTGACGGCCACGTTTGTTCCCTTTACGACGATGTCAGCTTTGAGATCCTGAAGAGGCAGGTCATACCCGAGGAAGGGGTAGTCGGTTTGTCCCCTAGTAAGGACCGTGACGCCGAATGAAGTCAGATCCCGCTCTTCGGGGGTGCCTGCGAAACGTCCGTCGAGTGTGACTTGCGGGCACCTGTGAAAGCGATATTCTTCTTCGATGTGTTGTGCGACTTTTGGCGCGAAGATTCTGACAATGGGAGTGGGCCAGACTTTGCCTCTCAGGTTTTTGATAGTGGTGATTCGGGTTTTGGTATCGTGGGTGACACTGTCGACTTGGATTTCTTCGGATGATTCCCCCTTGAAGCGCAATCGCGCTTTTTCGTTTTCATCATTGAGGAGTCCTCTCACTCTGGAGAATACGGCCTTGCCATCTTCGAACTTATAGCGAGATGCGAGATGATGAATGCGGGTGCCTTTATAGGTAAGATTACTCAGGTGGGCCTTTCCCCGGGCAGTCCAGTTGGTGAGATCCAATTTATGGAGTGATCCGACGACATCGAGAGCGACGATTGAGTTTTCGGAAAAGGCGATGTTTTGGTCAATCCAGTTGAGGCCGTTCTCCGAGATAAACGGACGGAACGCTTTGAGAGAGAGGGTGGATTTCATGTCGAAGTGGACGAGGTCATCTTCCATGATGAGAGTTCCATTCAACTGGTCGCTATCATGAATGACTTTGAGATCGCGGAGGTGGAGATCGCCATTCCTCCATGAAAAATTCGTAGAAAGACTCTCGAAAGGGGAGCTGGGACCTTTGGCTTTGAATTTAAAATTTTCGACGTTGAAGTGGCCGGTGGTACGGAGGGATGAGGGGCCATTTTCAGGTGCTGAAAATGCTCCTTTCAGTTCGAGGAAGGGTGGTGTTGTGAAGTCGAAATCTTTGAGGTCGGTTCTGTTGAAACAGCTTTCTAGGAAGTCCTGGAGTTGAAGGCCTGAGGTGATGTCAAAACGGCCATCCCGGCGGTTGAGACACCAGTCGGCCTTTCCTTCAGCGAAGCCGCTTTCGTCGACGAGTAAAATTTTATCGATAGTCACGACCTCAGATTGGAGGTCTCCGGCAATGATGAGTTCAAGAAGTTTGTAGTTGTTTCTCTGGAGGTTCTTGGCATTCAGGCTGAATGAAGTGTGGAGTCTTTCGCTTCGATTGAGATCACCTTTGAGATTGAAAGTCAGTTCGGGTGGGGCGTCGGGAGAGAAGGTCCAACGGGCGAGTTCATCAAGAACAAGGGCCAGGACGTGATTGGTCTTTTGGGCGTCTTGTTGAAAAGGTTGTAGGTCGGTGGCCTTTAATTCGGGAAGCTTGAGATCTGTTGAGAGGTTGACGCGAATTCCTTCGATCAAGCCACTGGTATCTTTGAGGATGGCTCGGCCATTTTCGGTAATAACAAGACCGCCATTGATCTCATTGGCGGTGACGATGCGGTCATTTTGACCGACTGGGATGCGGGCAGTGCCATTGTTGATCTTTAAGCGATAGAGTTTAAATTCGCCACGAAGGGCTTTTGTTTTGTCGAGGTCGACAGTCATTTCTTCGGCCTTGAGGAGAGGTCGAAGTTGCATCGCGTCTTCGTAAAGTGCGACATCGGTGGCGATGAGGCCACGTCTCAGATCGTAGCGCAGGGTCTCGAAGGAAAGGTGAACGCCGCGATCTGCGAGTTCACTGCGGAGCCAATCGCCGTATCGCCCCGGGAAGCCGACTTGGTTGAGGTAGATGAGTCCGCCAACCACTACCAGGAACATGACGCCGAGAGTCAGGGTCAAGGTGGTCCTGGCAATGCGGATTTTCTGAATCATCGGAAGGAGGTTACGGTAGGAATCGGACTTCTCAAAGATGAATCAGGGGACAGGCGTTTGTTCAAGAGCGGCTTGGAGCAAGTGGTCAGGATCCGGGGTGTCCTCGGACAGGAGTCGGTGCCGGAGAACGTGGGGAAAAATGTTTTGCACGTGATCGGGGTGGACTGCGGTTTGTTTGTCGAGGAGGGCTGCCGCCTGGGAGGCTCGCTGGAGAGCGAGGGTGGCCCGGGTGGAGACGGCGTGGTCTTGGCCGATAAGCGAGCGGACGGTCTGGCATAGCGAGAGAAGGTAGCGTTGCAAGGTATCTGAAACTGCGATGGCAGAAGCTTGATCTTGGAGGGCTCTGAGATCGTTAAGCTCCAGAATGGGCTCGGCGTTTGGCTTATTGAGATTTGCGGCGTGGTAGCGGAGAATTTCCAATTGAGTTCGATCGTCTGGAAGTCCCATGGGAATGGAAATGAGAAAGCGATCGAGTTGGGGTTCCGGCAGAGGGAAGGTTCCGGTGGACGAGGTATCGTTCTGGGTGGCGACGACGAAAAAAGGATCGGGGAGTTCGCGGGTGGTGCCATCAATCGTGACCTGACGCTCGTTCATTGCTTCCAGAAGGGACGACTGGGTGCGTGGGGAGGCGCGGTTGATTTCATCGGCGAGGACGAGATTGGCAAATACGGGGCCGGCGATGAATTCAAAGTCGCCGTTTTGGGGGCGATAGAGTTGATAGCCAAGGATGTCCGACGGGAGGAGGTCGGGAGTGAATTGAATCCGTCGGTAGCTCCCGCCGAGAAGAGTGGCGAGGGTATGAGCGAGGGTGGTCTTACCAATTCCGGGAGGGCCTGTGACGAGGGTGTGGCCGCGGGCAAGAAGAGCGGTGAGAAGGAGATCGACGGCGTCTTGTGCGCCAAGGACGGTTTCGAGAAGTTTTTGGCGGAGGGCTTTCAGAGGCATGGCATTATTGGCGGAGGCGGAATTCTGAATAGGGTTCCTCAGCAGGGGCGACTTCGCGAACTTTAAGAAGTGGCAGGATGTCTCCGTTGACGTCTTCGAAGGTGAGGATGCCGCCGGCTTTGACCCAGTCCTCGACCTTGGGCCGTTTGGTTCCCTCGGGGAACTGGAGGGAGACTCCGACGACTTGGAGGTCGGCGGCGCAGCAGGTGATGATGGAGCGGAAGACCCGCATCCGATTGCCGGATTCGTTATTGATTTTTTCGGGAGCGATGCGGCCTTCGAGTACGACCGGAAGGCCGTCAAAGATTCCCTGGATCTCGCGATCTCCCGCTGCGTAGTAGGCCGTGATCATGCGGAGTTCGAACTCGCCATGCTCGTTTTTAGGAACGTTTTTCTCGAGATCCTCACGGGTGAAGGGGGGGAGGTCGCCGGCGTTGGTGAGAACGGGGGCTTCGTAGAGACCTTTTTTGGAAAGTCCTTCATTGGAGAGCTTGTCTCTGGTGTGGGCCATGGCCAGAGTGAGTGGGATGACGGTGAGGAGAATCGTGATGAAGGGGCCGTGTCCCTCGGCGTGCTCATGCTCGCAGGTTTCGGAGTCACTGTGATCGTGATCGTGGTCATGATGTTCGCAGGGCGCATCGTCATGATTGCATGAAGAATGGTCGTGCGAATGATCATGTTCGCTCTTCGGTTGCGGGTTGATTAGGGAGTAGAGGCCAAGGATGATCATGCCAATACCGCCGACTAGGATGAAGTGGTGGAAGTCGAGGGCGAGGTAATCCCTCACTCTTGTTGAGTGGTAGAAATAGATTAGGACGCCTCCCCAAGAACAGGCGAGGAGACCGAAGAGGCGGGTGTGCAGGGCGGTCATGGGGTCATGGGGATTTCAGCTTCCTTGGTCATCCACCATGGCAGGATCTGCATTTCGAAGAGGAGGCTGAAGGCTCCGGTGAGGATGAAGATGGCGATGAAGAGGAAGGCGATGAACTTCCATTTGAAGATGGTCGAATAGAGGAAGACGAGCTTGGCATCCATCATGGGGCCAAAGACCATGAAGGCGAGTTTTGGACCGTATTTAAAGTTGGCGAAGTTGGCGGCGATGAAGGCATCCGAGGTGGAGCAGAGGCTCAGCACGAAGGCGAGGAGCATCATGCCGATTGATCCGAGGATTGAATTGTCGGCCAGGTTTTTCCAAAAATCATCGGTGGGGTCGATGACGGTGGTCTTGAGGATGGCGGTGAGGACGACCCCGATGCAGAAGTAGAGTCCGACATCCATGAGGTCGCGGAGGGAGTTATTGAGAGCGGCGTTAAGATTTCGCGGGTGTTGGTGTAAGTGCCCTTCTTCGGCCCTCGCGCTGTCCTTGAGGAAGAAGCTGTGGGCGAGTCTCGCAACGATCAGGGCGATGATGACCGCGATGAAATAGCCAATGGCGAGGCGCGAGACCGCGATCCCGGCTGAGTTGTTGAAGGCTTTATAGGTGCTAATGGCGGTGACTGGATTGAAAATCGGTGCCGCCAGCATGTAGGCGATCGCGCAAGATGCCGGAAAGCCATTCTTGACGAGGCGCCGAATCACGGGGACGACGGCACATTCGCAGACTGGGAAAATTGCGCCCAGTAGACCGCTCACCATAATGGCGAGGGTGCGGTTTTTTGGCAGGAATTTTTCGAAGGCCCCGCGGGGGAGATAGGTGCCAAGAAATCCACTGACGAGGGTGCCGAGAAAAATAAAGGGAAGCCCCTCTAAAAAGATTGAGAGGAACTCGTAAGAGCCATCTGCGAGTTGATCCTGCCTTTCTTGTGTCACCGGGGGGATTCAAGCGCAGATAGGGGCAGTTATTCCACCAAAAAAGGAGGTCATTGTGATTGGCACGTCGGAAAGGGGGCTGGGTGAAGAAGAAGGAAAAGCGGGAGCAAGGTCCCGCTTCCCCCAGAGGGCCTACTTCAGTGTTTGGAGGTAGGCGAGGACGTCCTGGATCTCCTGATCGGTGAGGAGGAGGTTCATGGGCGGCATGGGGGAAACTTCGCCGGGGTAGCCTTCGGCGATGGTGGCCCCGGGTTCGATGAGGGACTCGAGAAGGTAGTCTTTTCCTTTGCGGCCACCGATGCCGTCGAGGGCGGGTCCGATGACGCCGCCTTGTCCCTCGACCTGGTGGCAACGGTTGCAGGCTGCGGTTTGGTGCTTCAGGAAGATATCCCGACCTCGGGCCGAGTCGGGCACGGCTGCCACTGCGGGAGTGGATTCCACGGTGACCGGAACGAATTCGTGGAGGGTGATATTGCGATACCACGCTTTGCCGGTGGAGGTTCCCCATCCGCCGAAGAGGGCATTGATGGTGATTTCGGAGAGTCCGCCGGATTGGAAGTCGAGCGAGACTTTGGTCCAATCGGTGCGACCTTGGAGCGCTTTGGTAGCTCCTGCTTCGGGGTCCTGGAGTTCATGGACGTTGAAGAGGGCCCCTTTGGCTCCCTTTACGCCGAGGGTTTTGATTTCACCCTTGAGGCGGTATTCGGTGTTGGGCTTGATCTTAATGTTCGTGGAGAACGAAGAGTCGGAGCCTGTCGTGGAGATGATTTGCAAAACGCCGTCCATATTGGTGCGCGAGGAGCGGCCACGGTAGGTGACTTCCTTCCAAGTGGGCTTGATGAGGAGATTGGGGCCGGGTTTGGTGGCGAGGGATTGGTTGACACCATGCTTCGTGGAGGCGGCTTGTAGAGCGGCGAGGAGCCACTCGTCTTTCCGGTTGACAGAATCAAGGAGGAGGCCGCTGATGGCATTTTTGATCGCTTCGTTCGTGGGTGTTTGGGCGAGTGCGACAAAGGCGGCGAGGCGGGTTTGGAGGTCGCTGTCGTTGATGACTCCGGCTTCGAAGAGGAGCTTTGTTGTGTTTGTTTTATCAAGGGCGCGGATGGCGTTGCGACGGAGGGCGGGGTCCTTGGCGAGGAGGGATTGGCGGAGGTCGGCTTCTTTGAGGAGGCCGAGACCATCGAGGGTCCAAAGGGCGTGGATGGCGGCGACGCCGGGTTTTGCAAGTAAGGCACGAAGTGTGGGTTCGGCGGATTTCTGATGACCTTCGACGAGGAGTCGTTGAGCGGTGAGTCGCCAGAACTGGTTGTTGTTTGTGAGAGCTGCCACGAGGGCAGTGGTGTTCTTGGGATCGAGCGCGGTGATTTGTGAAGCGGGCGCTTTGTCCCAAACGAGGCGGTAGATGCGGCCGTGGGTGCGGTCGCGGTTTGGGTTGACGTGGGCGTTGCCTTTACCGGTTTTGGCCGGATAGCCACCGCGGTTGTCGTTGGGAGTGGGATTGTGTTGGATGATGAAGTTATACCAGTCGGCGATCCAGAGGTTTCCATCGGGGCCGACTTCGGCGGCGATGGGGGAGAAGTGTTCATCGGCTGAGGCCACGAGGGAGTGAAGGTTTTTTGAACGGTAGCCCGCGCCTTCTTTGAGGGTGCGCATCTTGCCGAGGAGGTTTCCGGTGGGACCGTTGATGAAGGCCATTTCTCCTTGCCAAGATTTCGGAAAAGCGGCGGAGTTGGCGAAGGCGTGACCCGCGGCGGCGGTGTAGCCGTTGAAGACATCGACTTGTCGGATATTGGGCGTGATAGGCTGGAAGGCTTTGGTATTGGCGATGCTTTTGGCGGTGAGGCCTTTTCCGCCATCGTGAATGGTGGCGGGGATGCCTCCGAAGAAGGAGGGGTGGCTGTTGGCGGTGGAGCCGAAGACATCGCCGTTTTGATTGAAGCCGAGTCCCCAGGTGTTGTTGTTGAACTGGTGGCGGAATTCGACGCCGGAGAGTTCCTCGTTGAAGCGATAGACGCCCATGCCGAAGCGGGCGCCATTGCCGTTGTAGCCGGAGTAGCCCACGGTTCCCCAGATGCGGTTGTCGAGTCCGTAGCGGAGGTTTGACGGGCCAGCGTGGGTGTCGTTGGTGCCCCAGCCGCTGATGAGGATTTTCTTTTCATCGGCAATGTCATCGCCGTCGGTGTCCTTCAGGAAAAAGGTGTGAGGTGCTTGATGGAGCACGACACCGCCGTTTGCGAAGGTAAAGGAGGTGGGGATGTTGAGCTTGTCGGCGAAGACGGTGACTTTGTCGCATTTGCCGTCGCCATCGCTGTCTTCGAGGATTTTGAGGGAATCATCGCCCGGGTCTTCGCTGCGCACTTCATTGGGGTAGTCGATGGTTTCGAGGACCCAGAGACGTCCGCGGTGGTCCCACTGCATCCAGATGGGGTTGATGACATCGGGCTCGGAGGCGAAGAGTTCGAGTTTCCAGTCGACGGGGACCTGGGTGTAGGTAAGGCTCTCTGCTGCGGAGAGAGGAAGTTGGAAGGGGAGAGGCGCGGGGCGGTTCTCGTAGTTCGGGATATCCGCACGTTCTTCGTACTTAAGGGGAGTGCGTGAGGCGATGAATTTCTCGTAAGAGGCGCGGCGTTCATCACCGACGGCCCAGAGGATGCCGGACTTAATGAGTTGGTGGAAGTCATCGAGGCCCCAGACGCGTTGGTCGTGGCCGGATGCGGTGTAGAAAACGCGGCCTTTGCCTTGCTTGCGGGTCCATGTCCAGGGCTCGGGTTTGGTCACGTTGTCATCGCCCTCGGGCTTACGAACCATGAGGATTTCGCGGTCGTCGGTTTGTCCGGAGTGAACGTAGCTTTCATCCCACGCGCTGAATTCCTTCACGTCCTTCATGGCGGGATGGTTTGGGGCGACGATGGTGGTGGAGAATTCCTTGCCCTTGTGGTGGGCGAACTTGCCTCCGACAAGGTTTACGAAGCGGGTTTCGTTGTTAAAACACGCGCTGGCGCAGTGCACCGGGATAAAGCCGCCACCGTCTTCGACAAAGCGGGTGAGGTTTTGAAACTGCTTGGGCGTGATCGTGTCGTGATTAGCGTAGAGAAGGACGCCGTCGAACTTTGAGAGATAGTCGTAGTCGCCGAGGGCTTCTTCGAGGTCAGTGTGGTAATCGTAGTAGATGCCCTCTCGTCCCGTGGCTTTCGCAAGGATGGGGAAGTATTCGTTGGAATTATGATGCTTTTGATCATGACCCAGGAAGAGAATGCGGAGGGGGCCTTCTTTCTGCGCTTGCTCTTTTTTGGAGGTTTGGGCGAGGGAAAGGACCGCGATTAAGGCGAGCGGTAGGAGGAGAAGGAGACGTTTCATTAGGACTGGAGGGTGAATTCTGGAAGGCGGACGATTTCGCCCCCTTTTTGAGCGGACTCGTGAGCGAGGATTCCGGTGCAGGTGATGTTGGCGGATTGGACGGCGTTGGGGTAGCCCTCGCCGCGGCCTTGGAGGAGTTCGACGAACTGGTGGACGAGGTGCGGGTGGGAGCCGCCGTGGCCAGCCCCTTGGGTAAAGCTGAGATGGTCTTCGCCTTCTTCGCCGCCGTATACGCCACCGGTGGTGAAGGGGGCGATTTCATCGGGGAGAAGGTGGGCGTAATCTGGGCAGGTGACGCGCTCGGGGATTTCGGGCTCGGGTTTCTTGGCGGTATGAACGACGAGTTTCTCGCCTTCGATGAGAGGCCACTCGACGCCTTTTTTATCGCCGTAGACTTCGATCGATTCGCGGTATTGGCGGGCGACATCGAAGAGGGAGCGATAGACGAGGCCGGAGAGGTCGGAGTCCTTAAATTTCACGTGGCAGCTCTCGACCGCGTAGGGTGAGCCGTAGCATTCGTGCATTTCTTCGCGAATGGTGCCGGAGCCGAAGCAGGAAACATATTCGGCCTCGTGGCGTCCCAGTGCGAGGAGTGGTCCGACGCAGTGCGTGGCGTAGTGCATGGGTGGGAGGCCGGGCCAGTAGCCGGGCCAGCCGTCCATGTCTTGTTGGTGGGAGGCTTTGAGAAACTGGAGTTTGCCGAGTTCACCCTGATCGTAGAGTTCCTTCATGTAGAGGAATTCGCGGGCGTAGACGACGGTTTCCATCATCATGTATTTGAGCCCGGTGGATTGGGTGAGTTCGACGATCGCTTTGCAGTCTTCGACCGATGTCGCCATGGGGACGGTGCAGGCGACGTGTTTCCCGGCCGTGAGCGCGGCGATGGTCTGCTCGGCGTGATTGGGGATGGGTGAATTAATGTGGACGGCGTCGATCTCGGGATCGGCGAGGACGTCTTCAAAGCGGGTATAGCGTTTGGTGATGCCGTATTTGTCGCCAATCTCGTTGAGAGAAGATTCGGTGCGCTGGCAAATCGCGGCCATTTCGGAACCGGGGTGACGTTGGTAGATGGGGATGAACTCGGCACCGAAACCGAGGCCGACGATCGCGATATGGATAGGCTGCTCTGACATTATTTTTAAGGTTAAGTCAAAGTGACGTTTGCTTCTAGTAGAAATCCGTAATGAAATGTGGTAAAATGCGACATGAGCGAGCTGGTTGACCCACTTTGTTGGCAGGAGAATCTGCGGCCGGGAAGTGTGCGTGAACTTTTTGAGTATCTTCCGAATTTCCTCTATTTTGTGAAGGATCGAGAACTTCGGTTGATGGGGGGGAACAGGGCCTTCGTCGAGCGGTGCGGGTTTGCAAATGAGAAGGAATTGATCGGGCTTTCGGATCGTGAGGTCTTCCCGGTTGAGTTGGCCGAGAAATACTTTCAGGATGATCGCCTTGTCATTCAGAGCGGGGAGGCCTTGACGGGCATTGTGGAAGTGTTTCCGAATCGCATGGGTGAGCCCGAATGGTTTGTGACGGACAAGATTCCCCTTTTTGACCGGGATGGAAAGGTAGCGGGGTTATGTGGGATGGTGCGGAGCTATGAGGGTGTCCGTGCGGAGATCACGCCCTATCTCGAGATGTTGCCGGTGACGGAATTCATTAAGTGTCATTATCATGAGAAGATCTCCGTGGAGGTTCTCGCCAAAAAGATCGGATTATCGGTGCGCCAGTTTGAGCGCAAATTCCTGGCGACTTACAGCACAAGTCCGCGAAGATATCTTCAGCGATTTCGCATTCTTAAGGCGTGTGAGCTTTTGGTGGAAACGCGGCTTAGTGTGACGGAGGTCGCGTTGCAGGTTGGCTACTTTGACCACAGTGCGCTTACCCGGCAGTTCACCGCAATCATGGGGACCCCACCGGGGACTTATCGTAAGCGGTGGCAAAAGAAGTGAAAACTAAGGGCCGGTTGGTTTGTCCGGATTTGGTTCCTTATTTTTGAGGAGCGTAATAACCGGGATATGGAGGACGGCGATGACCCCGCCGATCAGGCCAAGGAGGAGGATGCCATTGCCACCACTGATGGTTTGGAGCTTGCCCCAGACCACTTCGTAAAAGGTCCCGTTGAAGGGATTCGGGCGAAGAAAAGCGACTTCAATGGAAGGCGTGCCGAAGAAGGGGCGCATGATCCAGGAGAGCTGGGCGCCCACGAAAGCATTTCCGGCAAGCCAGGCGACAAGAGTGGCGGCTGCTTTTCTCTTGTCGGGAGTCACGGCGATGAGGAGTTTGGCGAGATGGAGATTGGCAATGATGCCTGCCATCGCGATGAGAACAGTGTGCGCGACGAGGAAGTGAGAGTGCGCACTTGCGGAGTTTTCGGCGTCCGGTGCGGGCGCGTTCAGAGCCATGAAGAAGGTGGCAGGGGCAATCGCTCCGAGGACAAGGGCGGCGATGGTGAAGCTCATGAGTTGGGCCATGAGGGATTGCTTGAAGCCGAGACTGCTGCCCAGAAGCAGGCCGAGCATGCCGTTTAGAAAGCCATTACAAGCGAGGGTGAGCAGGATAAGGGCCGGCATTTTGATCGCGACATAGACTCCCATCATGGGCGCGCGCCAGATCCCCACCGTCAAGCCGTAAAAGCCACAGGCCAAAATGATGGTGATGACACAAAGCCGTAGTTTTTTGACACTGGGATCATTGATCCAAGAGCGGAGGTCTTCAGGGGTACCACGAAGGAGTGCTGGCAGGCCTTGGTTCATTAAAATTGTGGGCTATCGGGAGGGAGGGGGAAGGTGGGGGATCTCTCGTCGGCAGGGGAGTCGGTTCCGATTGGTTTTACGATGGGGGAGGGAGGAGTCTCTCTCGCGGCGACGATGAGGCAAGGGACTAAGATACAGAAGGTAGTCTTCATCACAAAAGCAAACTGCTGCCCGACTGTGAAGTGATGATGAGGGCTCTGTGAAGATTCGGGGAAATCAGCTGGGGTTGCTCGTAAGGACGGGAAGTTGAATGGACGATCGTGTCCCTCCTTCAGGGTAAGCGGTGATCGTGGCCGTTCCCTGGTGGAGTTCGGCGACTTCTTTGACGAAGGCGAGGCCGAGGCCGTTTCCTTTGCCGCCTCCTTCTTTGCGATAAGAGTAAAAGCGTTCAAAGGCGCGGTTAGCGGCGAAATCGGGAATGCCGGCGCCTTCGTCACTCACGGTGAGGTGCATCGTTTTACCGGAGGTTTCCGCGCTTAAAGTGACCTTTCCTCCTTTGGGCGAGAATTGCAGAGCATTTTGGAGGAGGTGATTGAGTGCGGAATTGAGGAGCGGTTCGTTGCCGTGGAATGGCAGGGCCTCGGGGAGGTCGGCATGCAGGGTGATTCCTGTCGATTCGGCTAAGGCGGACATTTCATCGAGGCTTTTTTGGCAGCATCCGGCGAGGTCGAAAGGGTGCGAATTTTCGAGATGGGTTTGAGCCTCGAGCGCGGAGAGTTCGAGAAGTTGGTGAATCAGTTCCTCGCAGCGTTTTGTTTGATTGCGAATGTTGCCGACAAAGCGGGCGCGGTCATTTTGCGGCATGTCCTCGTTGATGAGTTCGGCAGCTCCTTGGATCGCGGCGAGGGGCGACTTGAGTTCGTGGGTGAGGGTCTGGATGTAACGCTCGGCATAGTGGCGCCCTTCGAGCGATTCGCGCATGTCGTGGAGGGCATTGGCGAGGGTGTTGACCTCACGGCCTAGTCCGACGGAAGGCTTGGAGAGTCGTTCGCCACGAGTGATGGCGCGGGCGTATGAGGTGAGCTTTCCGACTGGGCGGAAAAGCCAGATAAAGACCGCGCCGATGAGGGCGAGGATGCCGAGGCCGATGAGAATGGCAGCCCAGATGATGGTCTTACGTCGCTCGTGGACGAAGGGGAGGACGTCACTTTGAGCTTTATAGACGCTGAGGCAGCCGACGATTTTTCCTTCACGGCGGATTGGTGCCCCGACGAACATCACGGACGAATTGGGATCAGATTCATCGCTGCGGGAAGAGCGGGCGCCGTAGCGACCTTGGAGGGTTTTGTTGACGTCCGCCCACCCGCTGAAATCCTTGCCGACACTTTGGGGCGTTCCGCTATCGAAGATGACGATGCCATTCACGTCGGTGAGATAGGCATTGATCCCGACCTTGTTTTTAAGGACGGAGAAGATGGGGGCTTTGAATTCGCGCTTCGCGATTCCTTTAAAGAGCTTGGCGGGATCTTGATCGTTCTCGACGAAGTTGGCAAGAAGTTGGGACGAATCGACCATGGATTCTTCCGTGGCTTGCAAGGTTTGCGCTTCGAGATCCTCGAGGAGGTAGTCGGTGAGGCGGTAGAATCCCAAGCCGATGATCAGGGTGATAAAGAAGAGGGTGACCCGGGTGAGACGCATGGGGAAGAGGGATTGCTGGGTTGAGGGAGGATTCCTAAAGGATGAGGGCGTAGCCGAGGCCTCGACGGGTTTGGATGGTCTCGGCGGCGTCTTCGGAGTGGCGGCGGAGTTTGGCGCGGAGAGATTTAATGTGGGCATCGATGGTGCGGTCCATCGCGGAGCCAGGGTCGTCCCAGGCTTGCTCAAGAAGTTGCTCGCGGGTGAAGACGCGGCCGGGTTGGCCGAGGAGAATGGCGAGGAGTTTGTATTCGTGCGCGGTGAGGTCGAGCGAGTGACCACAGCAGGTGATGTTCATGGTGTCGGGCTCGTGATGAAGGAGGGTCGAGTTGGCTGGCGGGGCGTTTGGGCCACGGCGGAGGATGGCGCGGATGCGGGCGACGACGGTGCGGGGCGAGAAGGGCTTAGTGACGTAGTCGTCGGCACCGAGTTCGAGTCCGAGGACGTGATCGATCTCGGAATCGCGTGCGGTCAGGAAGAGGATGGGGACCCGCGAGAAGTCCCTGATCTTGCGGCAAAGGTCGAACCCCGTAAAGTCGGGGAGGCCGATGTCGAGGACGGCGAAGTCAGGAGCGTGGGAGCTGAAGTGATCGAGACCCGCTTGTGCGGTGGTGACATGAGTGACGGAAAAGTTTTCCGTTTCAAGGGCGTAAATCAAGGTGTCCGCGATGGCGGGTTCGTCTTCGACAATCAGGACGGTGGGCATTCTCTATAACACTAGGGTGAAGAGATGAATGAGGCAAGCGGGACGCCTTGGGATGCTCCTTTGATGATAATGCCCTGAAGTCCCCAAAGCGCAATTGCATCTACGTGGGACCTTATTATGATAAAGCGATGGAAATCAGGGTTGTGATTCCGCCCTCTCAATTTTGCGCTAAGGTCTCGGGGTGGGTTCTAGGTTCTTGTTCTCTCGCGATACTTCTTATGGTTTACCACTCGGAGTTACGAGTGGATCGTTGGTGGTCACGGATGACGAAGGTGTCGTGTCGGAGGTGTCGTGTCGGAGGAGCTTCCTTTTTGGGGGCTTGGCCGTGATCAGTGCGGCAGGAGATAATGATAAAGGAGAGGCGTTGAGATTTGGAGAGAGTTTGGCGATAAGTGAGGAGTTTCGGTTGGTGGGATCGGCTTCCACAGGTGGCGGTCCTGGGACCGTTTCGGTTTTTCATTCTGAAACCGGTGAATGGCTGAGGTCCCTTGCCCCTTCCGCTGATATTCCTACAGGTGGCTTTGGCGCGGAGGTCGCTATTTTCGGTGGGACTGCGGTTGTGGGAGACCGGAATAGCCACGACGATATCATTTCGCAAAACTTCATTTTGATTAGCTCTCCTGATCGAATCTACTCAAGTATGCTTTCAACATGGACCTTGATCGCAGTGACTCGGGCCAATTGGAGGAGGATGATCGTTTGGAGAGGTGGTCGGGTGAGGGGCTTCCCGATTTTCACAAGTCATGGAAGGCTGAATTCTGGGCAACCACCGAAGAAGCGGGAAGAGCAGGAATTTGATCGTCGATCCACGATCTGCCGCCTCCTTTATTCGTCACTGGGATAATCCTTTGAGGGTTCGAATGTGGCTCGCGGCGCTCTTGCCGGTCCTTGAAACGCAGGGTCCCTGAATCCAGTGAACCGGGCAGGCAAGCACCCTCACGGGACGAGCTGATTTTGTGATGAAACGGTTTTGTGTTCACTCGGTTTCATTTGACCTAAATGGATTTCCACTTGTCGAATTCGCCGGGGCGGAGGCGGTATCGCGCGATATTGCCTTCATGCTGGCTTTCCAATTCCACTTCGACAGTCTCGATGAATCGCGCCCGGTCTCCTT
Organism: Akkermansiaceae bacterium; assembly: GCA_047634075.1. Lineage (GTDB taxonomy): Bacteria > Verrucomicrobiota > Verrucomicrobiia > Verrucomicrobiales > Akkermansiaceae > SW10. The sequence continues at coordinate 13,107 of JBLIDI010000008.1, read as the reverse complement.
CCGGCATGTCCTTGCCTGCCATTTGCCGCACCCAAAGATTCCCAGCATCCTGTGTCAGCGCTTTTTGGACAATATCGCGGACCGCGCTCCCGATCTGACTGCGATATTTTAAGCGAAAGGGATCCGGATCGCCCAGGGATTGGCGGATGGCGGTATATCGCTGGGCGGAGCGCGTTTAGGTCCAGGCAGCCTTGTGGTTGAGAATCATTTGTGCGTCCTGAGTGGCTTTTCCATCCGCAGACTCACCCAATTCCAGCAGTCGTTGGGTTTCCAGAAGGGAATAGGTGTTCCCCTCAAGCCTGCTGGAGTTCCATGCGAGGTCGATCAGAAGGCGGTCCAGGATCTGCCGGAGATAGGTTCCCGCTGGCAAGTCCGTGATTCCAACTTGGCCGATTCTCGCCAATTCATGACGGATTTCATCCGAAAGATTTGGATATTTCAGGATTCATTTTCTTCGTCATGGGCTGCTTCGCTGAAGGTAATTGCTTTGGCACAGGGTTCCCACTTGAAGGAGCCGCTATTGGGGAGGCTTCTTTTGGGCTTAGAGGTATCCCGCTTTGATCTTCTGATCGCACGATTTGGAAAAGTGCGCTGAGGCAAGATCTTCGGACTCCAGGGTCTTGGTCCGCTTTTGGCCGCTTGTCCCAATTTTGCCAAAGTGAACGGTCACCTCACAGCCGGACTGCGTGATCTCCCAAAATTTGGAATTCCCATCGCTCCGGTTTTCGAGGTAGAAAGGCCCTTTCTCGGCGTTCGAATCGAAACCATCAGGCTGACTTTGAATCCCCTCAGCGGTATTAGCAGCAGAAATCTCCTCTGAAGCTTCCCCGCTGATGACAGGAGTGACTCGCTCTGGCTCGCTCGATTTCTCATCATTCGTCAGCAGTTCTTGAACATTGGCCTCACTCGTCATGAGGTGATCGATGGACTTCAGGACTTGCTCCGGATCGTGATACCAATCTTTGGCAAGGACTTCGAAGACACGCCAGCCGAAGGCTCTCAGGAGACTGGGACGGAGAACGTATCGCTCGAGAGGATCAGCGATGGCGTAGTGCTCGGCACCGTCGATGAGAATGCCGAGACGATAGCGGGAGTCTTCAGGAAGACGCAGGGCGAGGTCACACCTGAATTGGGATTCCCCGATGTTCTTCTCGACGAGATAACCACGAGTAAGAAGCGCTTGATAAAGAGCTTCCTCGACGCAGTCAGTGAGACCACTTGAGGCGGGAAGCATCCCCGATTGCTCGATGACATGACGGGCCATCACGTGATCCCCGATGGAAACCGCTGCGGCATATTCAAGAAAGCGCTTCAAGCATGCGGCACCATCGTTGTAGTCATTCGTGATTTGATGATGACGAATCGAGCTGACAATGACCATGTGCTGACGAGCACGTGAGAAGATGACGTTCAGGCGCTTTTCTCCCCCGGTTCGATTGATCGGTCCAAAATTCATGCGCATTTTTCCGGCGCTATCCGGGGCATAACAAATACTCAGGAGCATGATGTCGCGTTCATCTCCCTGGACATTTTCCAAATTCTTAACGAAGAGACCGCAGAATTGCTCATCTTCTTCACGTTCGCGCTCGAGTTCGAGACGACGGCCAAAGTCTTCGTCCTCGCGAGCGAGGTGGTTCAGTGCTTCTTCGATCTTAGCCTGCTGAGCTTCGGAGAAAGCGACAATGCCGAGATCAAGTCCGGTTTCTTTTTTGAGGAGATCCCGTACGAGGTGAGCGATATAGTTGGCCTCCGCCGCGTTTTGGCGTTTGGTATAGACGCCCTCATCGAGGTGGCAGAAGCTGATACTGCGCGCGAGAATCTCGTCTGTCCTGTCGGGGAATTGGCGAAGGCCGGGAATATTGAGAGGAGCGCTTAATCCAGTCGAGACACTGCGATCCGGGATGGTGAGAAGTTTTCCCTCATAAAAATTAGCATTCGAAAAACGAATGAGAGCTTCGTAGCGGCTGCGGTAGTGCCAACCGAGCATCGTGGCCTTGAGTGTTCGGGCCGCGTGCGTGAGGAAGCTGTCCGAACTCAAGTCGTAATCTACGAGTTCCCCTTCGTCTTCAAACGAGACGGATTCTTCGTCATCGCTCGTGCCAGATTCAAAGAAGTTGGTCGGAGGAAGCTGCATCTCATCGCCAACCACGATGACCTGCCCGGCACGTTGCACCGCCGGGATCGCTTCTTCGAGTTTGATCTGACTGGCCTCATCAAAGATGACGACATCGAACTGCTCGTCTTCCAGAGGGATGGTGTCAGAAATGCTGAGCGGGCTCATCAGCCAGATTGGTTTGAGGGAGAGCACGACCTGACCACTGACTCCGGTCGCGAGGTCGCGGATCGATTTGTAGCGCATCGATTTCCCGAATTCATGTTCAAGTTCACGACGGCCGGTATTGAAGGACTTCTTGAAACTTTTCTCTTCCTCGGTGAGCTGAGCTGCCGGCTTCGAAGCGGTCGCGCACCTTTCCTGGAAACGGGCATGGACGCGGGTGACGATGCGTTCGCCATTGAGATTCATCCAGGTGCGATAGTTTTCCTCAGCCCTCGCGGAATGACGACGCAACATCCATCCTTCATAGCGCTTGAGACTGCGGTCTTCACGATAGGCTTGGTTGAGGCTCTTGATGGCACAGGCGCACTCAAAGTTTTCCGGGGAATAGGGTTTGCTTCGAAGGAGGTCGAAGAAGCTTTCCGGAGCTTCAGCGAGATCTTCGAGGTCTGCGAGGATATCAGGAAGATGGGGAGATTCTTGTTTTAGTTGGCTTAGCCTCTTCTTTAAATCCGGAAGCTCCCAGTCCGAAGACCCGATGAGGAATTGCGCAAGCGCTGATTGTAGATTCTGAATTTCCTGATGCATCCGAGCCAACTGGGTGACGGTCTCGCGAGCCTTGGCGTCATTTTTAATCAGGCTTTCGAAAAAGGCCTGGTTATCCTCTTTGTCGATGGGAATGGCCATTCGGCGGGCCTTGAAGTCATCAAGACGTTGCGCGATTCCAACAAGATCTTCGACGCCATAGTCTTCGCGCGCCTTTTCATCGAGCCCATCCAACTTCCCTTGGGCGGTGTGTTCATTTTGAAGATCGGTTAAGATCCGGGTCCAATTTGGGAGTATGACATGGGCAGAGAACTGATATCTTCGTTGAAGAGTTTTACGAAGTTTCCACCAGGCCGGACTGATGAAGCGCATGAAGGAATTCTGGAAGCTTAATGCCTGAGCGAGGGCGGCGTCAGTATCACGGGGTTCTAATTTACGAAGCCAGTGGGTCGTTTCTTTTTGGGCTTTGGTGAGAGCGGTTCGGCGTGACTTGCGTTTGCGGAGATACGAAGTGAAACCTTTGGCCTCTGCGCTCTTGGCATCGAGCAGTGAAAGGAGGTTGTTTTGAGCAAGGAAATGAGCACTCTCAGCGACAAAGGAAAGACCTTGGAGTTCGGCTAAGGAGCAGGTTTTGGTCTCGAAGGAAAAGTCTCTAGATTCGGCAAGGAGGGCATTAAGCTTTTCCAAGCAATCATTGATTTGCTGCCTGAGTGAAGACAAAGGATGAGTCGCGGAAAAGGCGGAACGTTGCAGTAATGAGAGCGACGTTTCCGCAAAGCTATCCGCGAGACCAATTTCTTTGAGTTGCCGAGTGAGACGCTCTACGACGTGACCAAACTGCTCCCATAAATGATACCCCGGGAGGCACTCTTCTTCCTCATCTGTCAGCTCAGGCTGATGATCCCGGAGGAAAACCAAACGATCTAGAAGGTCACGCAGAGAGGCTTCGCCATCGCTTGGCTTCCGGGAAAGCGCCTCCCCGTATTTTTCCAAAGTATCGAGCTCACGACTCACGGATTCCTGTAATTTTTGAGCGCGTTTTTCCAAGTCCTCGCGAGGACTTGGCTTCATAAAACGCTCATAGGTTCTCTTGAGATCCTGAATGAAGGATTTTTTGTCCGTCTGGGAATCGTGAATGAGAGAAGTCAGTTCATCGAGTTGGCTGGCTCCGAGACGTTGGTAGACGACGTCGAGAGCGGCTCGTTTTTCACAGACAAAAAGAACGCGTTTCCCTTGAGCCACGAAATCCGCAATAAGATTCGTAATGGTCTGTGACTTACCTGTTCCTGGTGGGCCCTGGATAATGAGATTTTTCCCGCTGCGAGCATTCGCGATCGCAGAAATCTGAGTGGGATCAGCTGGGACAATCAGAGACTGATCCGCCAACGCGATCTCAGTCGCGGGCTCGTCAAAGCACTCCTTCGGGCTCACTGAAAAGAGCTCATCAAAGACGGCGTTCGAACGATCTGTTTTGAGCAGAGCGTTGTAGTCACGAACCAGTGACATTTTGCGGTAACTGAAATTGGCGAGGGTGAGACTGCAGAGGTCAAAATCCCAGACATAAGGGTTCTCGGCACTCCCTTCCCGGAGGCGATAGCTTTCCCGCTTCTTAACGATCTCTTTTGGAAGCTTGATTTCACCACTGCCAACTTCAGTGATGCCAGGCTGTCGCAGCACGGGCGTATCAGAAATGAGATGTTCGAGAGGTAAGATCGAGGGTTTAATCTTCTTTAAAAAGAGCTGTAGACCCAAGGGTTGGAATGAATTCTTACGGTAGGAATAATCAACATTCTCGTAGCTCTTGGCGGCGCGACTCGAAAGACGACGGCGTTGCAAAAAACGATCAAGACGCTTGCGCGCCTTCGCCATCACGAGATCAATCTGCGGTTGATCAATCTTCTTAAGATCGACGGCCGGCTCACTTGCTTTGATTTTCTTTTTTAGGAGTTCGTAGAAAGTCTCAACGGTCGTTTCGCTGAGATCGATCGCTTCAGGAAGCTCCAGATCGTAAAGTTGTTTGAGATGGTATCGCAGCGCAGGGTTGACCTCCGCGATGTGACCGAGGGGTTCAAGAGCCCAGGTATCGCGAATTCCCTTTTTCTTCACCAACTCAACAGGAAGTAACAAAAGGGGCGAGTGAATCCGCTCATCTGGAGATTCCTTGAGATTATGCCAACGGAAGAATGCAAGCACGAAGCGCAGCTCAGAGAAGCCGAACTCTCGCCGTTCACGATTGGCCTCACGCCGCAGGTTGTCCAAGGAGTGGGAGAGATAGGGTGCGTCTTCGAAACGCAGGTAGCGATCCAGTGAAATGGCTTCTTCATTCGCGAGAGCCTTCTCGAGGCGGGGCTGCCAGGTGAAGAGCTGCTCGGGCCTTATATTCTTATAGTCGAGCAAGAGTGGGACTGACGAGACGGTGAGATTGACGGATTGCAGCGTTGAACGAAAGTGTAGAAGGCGATTGCGCTTCGAAAGATCAAAGAGGCGGTCACGCAAATGAGCGTTAATCAGACTCCGTCGCTCCGTTTTCGAGGATGTCAGAAATCCTTCCTGCGAGGAGAAATCAATCTCATCGGGCTTCGGCTGCTCCCGGTAGTTCCGCAAAACGTGAATGATCGAACGGAGGTCCTTCAGTCGCTCGGCCCGCTTAAGTTCCGTCATCTTCACCAAGGTTGAAGTGACCACCGGGTGGAGTTGGGGACAGAGCTGGTGAAGTTGGTCCCGGGCATCAGCAAAGGATTCCAAAGCAGTAGCGGTCGAGAAATTTAAGCCCGTGGCAAGACTGCCGATGAGCATGCCGAGCGAGAAAATGTCCGTCAGTTGATCGTGATGCCCCTGACCCTGTTCCCATGATCGATATCCGGTGACGTAAACCGGATGGGCTGGAGCTTCTTCTTGATCCCAGACGCGGAGATTTTGAGTCACGCTATCGCGCTCGTCTAAATCGAGGGTCTGATCTTCGCGGTCGATGACCTGCATCGCTTGACTGGAATCCTTGGATGCAATGGCACTGAGTTTTTCTAAATTGGCTTTTGGTGGACTTGAGTCAGATTGAGAATACCAGACCCGATCGAACGAGACGCTGAGAGATGTGACTCCGTCCAAAGGGGCCACAAGTCCTTCATCATGACTCAGGAGAACTTGCTCAAAGAGCGGAAGGAGTGCGGCCAGAACGTCATCTGTTTGAAGGCCGCCATGCTCATTTCCTTGTGCGAGAAACTCGAGAAAGGTCTGGCTCGAATCAGGCTGCATGACCACCTCCCTGTTCATGTTCACGCATCGCTTTCGAGACAGTCTCGGTGGCCTCTTTTCGAATTCGGATGACATCCTTCTTGCGCAGCTTTAGCTCCTCTCGCATCAGTGGCTCGAGGGCATCGGCGATCGCGAATGATTCGGCCGTAACGAAGGAGGCCGCAATGCTATTTTCATCAAGTTCACGATCAGCAACAGCGAAGTCGACCAAGAGGTAGCAAAAGTAATCGCGAATCTTTTTGTCGACGCCACCGAGATTGAGAACAAATGTCCCTGGGGATGCTAAGCTTTCGCGAAAGTCATGAAAAAATAAGGAGGCATGGGCCAGAATGGTATCAGTTTGAAGCCACTCCTCTTTGAGATGCGCTTGTAGAAAGGCTTTGGTGTGACCCAGCAACGATTGTTGAGAAAGGAAATCCATTTCATCGAGCTTCATTTCCCCTTCGATGAGCCTGTTAATTTCCTCTTCAACCTCGGTCTGATCTTCTCCACTGGAGGTCTTCTGAATTGCTCTGACCCGGATAAAAAGTTCAGGATGGGTAGAACCTTCCGTGGAGAATTGCCCCTTACGAAAAAGTTCTTCTGCTTGCTTAAGGTAACTTTCGGGATTGGCCGTCTTCATTCCGGTATGAACTTTTAGGAGGGCGGAAATTGTCGTTTTCTCGTCTGTCACGAGGAGTGCCCCTTGATCTGCATAGATCTCGGTGTAGAGGCGATGCAGCCGGGCACTCTGGAAGTGAGTTTCATCGGCACGGGGTTCATTCACCATTGCGGTGAGGACCTGATCAGCGACGAGGTGTCGCCCGGAATCCTCTCTCCAGAGTTTGAAATGTGCGAGTTCGTGACCCAGGATGGCCCGTTTCTCCGGGAGATCGAGAAGCTCGAGCAACCCTCCAATAAAGACGATATGCCCATGACCGGGAGTGTCATAAAGAGCGGCAGAATTGCCTGCCCCACCCTGAGCTTGATAAAGGGTGACCGGAATCGCAAGCCCCAGAGCGAGAGAGACTTCATCGGCGGCCTCGTAAAGATCTCGGTGAGCCTCTCGTTCAAGTCGGTAAGTGGTCTTCAGAAGGTGGAGTTCGACGGCTTCAGTATAATCTGATTTCCCCTCAATTGAGGCAAACCACTCCCAAAGCTCGCGATGCTCAGCGAGGAGATAGTCCCGCATCCGGCGATGATAATTAAGTGGTGATAGAGAATGCTCCATTGCTGAAACGGGATTCCAGCAAATGAGGATCAAAGGTCACTCTTTAAGTGTTTTCTCTTTCGTGGTTGGGGGATGGTCAACTCAATAGGAGGACGTTACAGTGATGTTTCCTCCGAGTTTTAACGCTTGGTTACGGAAGGGATTTGGTCACCTGTGGTCCGGTCTGTAAATCCCACGCCGTCCGAGCTGGAACAATCGCGGTCAACTTTGACAAGCGCGGCAAGGGGCTCGCTTTTAGACATTGCGAGAAACGGCAAGGGTTTGAGGTCGTCGGCGAGGCCCTGAAAGGGGAATGGGCCGATGTGCAGATCGTGGGTTCCCATGTCATTGTTGGTTTCTCGGACCGCAAAGGTTTTTTTAAAAAGACGCTCCTTCGGGGCCCGTGTGAGTCGACCGGGAAATCTTTGCTCCGCGACGTCCTGCGGAGTAGCCTCAGGAAACCTTTTGCCATGAATCGTTTTGTCAAACTCCTCGCCGCCCCACTTCATTTCATCTTCGCGGTCGCTCCACCTTTACAGGGTGAGACGACTTTGGATGAAAGCACCGCCCTTTCTTTTTGGGCCGAAATTCCAGCTTCTCCCAGCACCGTCGTTCCTTCGGCCATCGTGGACGGTTACTGGCAAGGGCAATTCGAGAGAGTTAACCAAGAGAGAGCGCGCGCGCAGACCAAGCAGAGATTGTCTTCTTTGGCGACAGCATCACCCCGCAATGGTCCCTGGGGCCCGCCACCGGGAAAAAGGTCTGGGACCAAGAATACGCACGCTATCGCCCGCTCAATATGGGAAATTCTGGCGACATCACACCGGTGATGCTCTATCGGGCGCTCAACGGGAATATCGATTTTGATCGCGGGCAGCAGCCCAAGGTCGCGGTGCTTCTTTGTGGAACGAATAATTTCGTCGTGAAAGCCAGTGCGGGCGGCAAGGTTCAGTGGGGCCTGGGTGTCGATTGCCCGCCCGAAGATGTCGCGGCCGGAGCCCGGGCGGTCGCACAGGTCTTTCGCCGTAAGCTGCCACAAACCCGGGTGATCATGCTGGGAATCCTGCCGGTGGCCAATGAGCGGATCATGAAGGCCATTGGGGTAAAGGATCCGCCTGGCTCGCAAAAAACATCTCGAAGGCGGTGGCACAAAATACCCCGGATTTGGCGATCCTCGATATCGGGACCGCCGACCTGGTTTCGGCAGGCCAACCCCCGGCCATCTTGACGGATGAGATCCAGAAGAACATCGAGACGATGGTTGGGGCGCTCCGCTCGGAAAACCCGGAGGTCAGAATCGTTCTCGTCAAAATCCTCCCGCTTGAGAAAGAAGACACTTCCGGAGCACTCTTGAATCGTAAAATCTCACGATACGCGGAAGCTCATTCGACGTCCCAATCACCGATCGTGGTGGCCGACTTGGTGTCCGGTTTCGTGGCATCGGAAGACCGGGCTCAGGGAGGCGTTCTGGCCACTCCTCATGGTGCGCAAAAGATGGCACGAATCGTTGCGGAATCCGTGGATCGAATCCTCTCCGGAGACGAAAATCCTTAGAGCAACGAGACGAAGGGCTTCGTGGCGGACCGGTGGATTTCATGGCCTCTATCCATGATAGGCAAACGCGCTTTATGGCGTAAGGTGCCAACGCAAGGTCCGATTGGATTCACCGAAGCGAGAACGTCAGCGATATCCCGATTTTTAAGGTCGCTTTCGCGTAGTTGAATCCCGATGGCCTGTCAGCGAAAAGAATTTTTAAGTGACGAGAATGAGAAGAGCCCGATTAATCCCCGCAGTATTCATGGTAATCCTGCACACCAGCCTCATGGAATACGTGGCAGCGGCCGACAAAGAAACAGGGTTAGACCCGGTTTTTCGGGTTTCAGAGGAGACAAACGACCTCTTGGACAATTACTGCTACAACTGCCACGACGAGGACACTCAGAAGGGCGATATCAGGCTCGATAACCTGACCGATCTCGAAAATCCCAAGCGCTTGGATCTTTTGAACCGAATGCAGGAGCAGCTCTATTTTCAGCACATGCCGCCCATGAAAAAGAGCCAGCCCAGTGAGGCTGAGCGGAAGGCCCTCCTGGCGGTGGTTTCGACCGAGTTGAGCCTTCACAAAGCTTCGAGTTTAGAAGAAAAGCTGCGGAAGCCCGAGTTTGGCAACTACCTTGATCACGAAAAACTCTTCTCTGGCGAATACAAAAACTTATCGGCATTCACCACTGATCGTCGCTGGTTGATTAGTGAATACATCTTTAACGCCAAGTTTCAACAAATGCTGGGGGCCACCTCCCGCGTCAAACGAAACGGTAAAATGGTGACGGCTGTGGGAGGTAGCCAGATTCGAGATCTCAGTTTGGCAAACCCCTTTCTCCTGCCGAACGTTTCCGGTGTGAGATATTACGCCAACGAGGATCTCACCGGCGGTCACTTGTCGAGTATGCTCACAAATGCTCAGAAAACTGCCGAATATATTACCGGCCTGCTGGTCAAAAAAAATGGCAAGTATCTTCCTGCCATCAATCAAATCATGGCGCTTGATGACCAACATCATGCCACGCTCGTCTCGCGTCGTGACTTTTTAGAGAATTTCATCGCGGCACTTTGCGGCGAAATTTACGGCAGGAAACACGAGTCGTTATTGCCGAGATTTACTCCGGTAAAACTGAAACCGATCGAAAAACTGGCGAAGGGTGAGAAATACAAAAAGGCACCGACCCACGTTGCGATGGGGATGATGAAAAAGCTCGAGGGGGACGGCACCATTCATCAACTCCTGCTCGATCGCAATCTTGAGAAAACCCCCGATGAGGAACTTCGGAACTTGTGTGAGCGAATCTGGTTTTACTTTGGCGACCATGAACGGAAAATCCAAGGGCGCATGACCATTCTTCGGGATTACATGCCCGAGCTTCGTGAGCAAGTCATCAAAGACAACGGACGTAAGATTAAGCCGCTAGTCTACAAGCCGCTCGATCCTGCGGAGATGGCTGTGCTCAAGGCGTCCCTCATGAAGCATCGTAAGAAAGGGGATCACTATGATGGAATCATCGAGAAATGCATGGCCGACTGGGAACAAGGTTTTGAGCAAGAACGGATCGCGGCAGGAGCGCCATCCGACCAACTCCTGTCTGATCTTATTGGTCAGCTGAGTGTGCAGATCCTGGAGCGGTCTCCCGATACCGCCGAAGCGGACGAATATCTCACTCTCTCGAAGTCCTACGTTTCCAAGCTCGGCAAGCTCAAGGCGATCCAGAAGCTCATTCAAACCTTCATTCTTTCGAGTGAATTTTCATACCGTCAGGAATTTGGCGCTGGAGAAGCAGATGAGCACGGCCGTCGCATGCTTTCGCCGCGCGATGCCAGTTATGCTCTTGCTTACGCTCTGACCGATCAAAGCCCCGATGAGGACTTGGTGAAAGCGGTTGAAAGCGGCAAGCTGAAGACTCGGGAAGATTACAAACGAGAAGTCCTGCGCCTCTTGAACGAGAGAGATACCGCTTGTCTGATTGATCCTATTCTGGCCGACAAGAATTACGGTGATAACACCACCGATCTGGCCATTCGCAAACTACGGTTCTTCCGCGAGTTCTTCGGATACCCCGCGGCCATTACGATTTTCAAGGATGAGAAACGGTTCGGCGGAGACCGACTGGGCAATGCGACTTCGCGTCTCCTTAATGAGGCGGACAGACTCGTCGAGCACATCCTCAAAAACGATCAAAACGTTTTTGAAGAACTCCTCACGACCGAGAAGTTTTATGTCTACCATGACGGAGACAATGAGCGGATGCAGGCCGCCTCAGACAGGATCAAGAGCATCTACGCACGTTTCAAGGATCTCGACTGGAAGAACTTCGAGAACGAAGATCTTCTTAAGCATAAGGAGTTCCTGAAGGAGGTTAAAATGCGGAGCGTCGATCCCGACAAGCTGGAAGCAAGAAACCGGCAAGGTAATACCATTCAACTTTTCAAGAAGTCGATGGAAACGATCACGGCCCGCATGGACAAAGGGCAAAAAGAGGCGGCCCCCTACGACCTTTATCGGGGTTACGGCAATGATTTCATGCCTGGCTATAACGTGTCCAAATTCTTCAACTTCCCCATGGACAACTGGGATTATCAAACAACCCAGCCCGCCAAGGTCGCCAATCGGAAAGGCCTCCTCACCCATCCAGCCTGGTTGATCGCCCATGCCCAGAACACCGAGACAGATCCCGTGCATCGAGGCAAATGGATCCGTGAAAAACTCCTCGCCGGGACCATTCCTGATGTGCCCATCACGGTCGATGCCGTCATTCCCGAAGACCATGGGAAAACCCTGCGTGGCCGCTTGGCGAGTGTCACTGAAGAGTCCTACTGCTGGAAGTGTCACGAATATATGAACCCGCTGGGCAACGTCTTCGAAAGCTACGATGACTTTGGCCGGTTCCGGATCAAGGAATCTCTGGAATACCCAGACAAGCTCATTAAAAAAAGCTCCGATAAAAGCTCACTCCTCACAAACACCCGGGACATCTACGAGACGCTGGCGGTTGATTCAACAGGATACCTGAAGGGGACCGGCGACGAGACGCTGGACGGAGAAGTGAAGAATGCCCTTGACCTCGCGGAACGCCTTGGGAAATCAAGTCGGGTGCGACAATCCATCATTCGCCATGCCTTCCGATACTTCATGGGCCGCAACGAGTTCCTTTCAGATTCAAAAACCTTGATTGATGCCGAGCAGGCTTATCTCGATAACGGCGGCAGTTTTGATGCTGTCATTGTCTCGCTGCTCACTTCAGATTCCTTCATCTACCGCAAAACCACCGAGAACTAGACCGATGACCAACCGCAGAGATTTTTTAAGAACGTCAGCACTGGGCGCCGGTGCGATGGCCCTCGCGCCATCTTTCAATCAGTTATTCGCGGCCTCAGGTGGTACCGCAACAGGAGGCCCCAAGCGCTTCATCTTCATCCGAAAGTCGAGCGGGATCCGTCCCGCTGAAATTGCTCTTCCTGATTTTTCAAATAAGGACAAGGCACTGGACGAGAAAAAGGAACCGCTCATGGTTGACCTGGATAAGCACGAGCTCCCAAAGTGGCTGCGGGGCCTCGACGCGCACAAGGAAAACATGACCATCCTGCAGGGACTTTCAGCTAAGATGAGTGAGAATGTCCACTACTCGTTCTCATCCGTCATGGGGTGCTTCAAGTCGAATCGTAATTCGCTGAGTGCCATCAAACGCGCTACGATTGACTTTGAACTTGCGAAGCTCTTTCCTTCCGCCTTTGGACACGTCGAGCTCTCCTTCGCCGATGGCCGCACCGGCATTGTTTCGGGATATTCCGCACCAGCTCCGCAGACGCGAAATTACTGCTACGCGGATCCTGATACAGCACGAAGCGAACTCTTCAAATCTGTCCTGAACCCGGAAGCGGTGAATTCTGACAATGACATGCTGTCATTCTTACAGAGCAAGGAAGGTCAAAAGATAAGTGGCGTGAAAGGGCGTGAGAAGAAGCGTCAAGAGACGCAGATCGAATCGATTGATGCCATCCGCGAGCGGAACAAGAAGCTGATCGCGCTTTCCGGATCGCTGGCCAAGCATCTCCCCGAACTTGCGCCGGTGCATGCCGAGGGCGGAGCCAACGCGAGCACCCCGGAGAAACAAGCGGCCATGACCGACGTGCTGGTTGCGGCCTTAAAAGCCGGGTTGACCAATGTCGTCACTTACACGATTGATGACTTGGGAACGCCCATTACCGGTCTCCCGGGAAATGAAACGGACCGGGTCGGCATTCATCCCTTGGGGCATGATGAGGCTTTTGGTGGCGTTCCGGCCTGGAAGACCAG
>JBLIDI010000007.1:0-29363 GCA_047634075.1 Akkermansiaceae bacterium | reverse complement strand
AGTGCCCGCAAACAAAGCCGCGCCATGCTCACAACCTTGAGCGAACTCATCGGCCAGCCCACCACCCTCGGCCTCTCACTCGCTCAAGGGTCCTGAGTAGTTACCCTTTTTCAATCAACTGGTCGAGAATCCAAATCGTCCCGTGCACCTCAATCTGCTGCACTTCAGCAGCCACCCGCAGAGCCGAATCTCCACTGAGGAGGAAGGCATCTCTTTGTTCTGCGAGGAGGAAGACCGAGACATCTCCCTCACTCAGTCCAGTTCCCTCAAACCCCTCGATCTTCAAAGCGAGTTCATATGGATCCAGGGCCACCGATTCAATCGTTCCAGAGTCTATATGCGCCAGAGTAAGATGATGGTTTCCGCGGATCAGTTCATTGACGACGAGGCTCGTGGTCAGGGTTTCGATCTCCAACTGAAACCAGAGGTCAAGAAGCCCCATCAACTCTAGGTCGATGAGAATATTGGCATCTTTGACTGCGATCCTCATACCGTGCTAAATCAATGAATCCGCTTCCTTCGAAAGTTCCCCCAAGCTGATCCCAAGAAAGTCAGCGGCTTTAGACGAGGTGATGATGCTCTCATTAAATCCCTGCAGAACGAGTCGCTTGAAACGCTGCGAGCCTTCATACCCCTGCCAAGACTGAGGCTCGCGTTTCCGGAATCCTGATTTACTGCTCCAGATCGAAAACCCCTTATAAGCACCTTCCGTGATTACTTCCAGATCCTTGGCGCGCCGTATCAAGGCCGCAATCGACATCCCCCAAGTTGCTTTCAGTTCGGTGCCTGTGCTGACGGCGATTTTCACTCGCTTCGTTCCCAGTGCACTTAAGAACTGTTGGCGAGGAAAGAGAAAGGCTGATGCAAAGCGATGGCAGCAACTCTCCTTAGCGCGGTGCTCGAGCGCCAACGGGAGCTTCATCACCAGATGGCCTAACTCATGAAGAGCGGTGAAACGGAAACGGGGAAGATCTTTGTTCCCCTTCCAATATTCATCAGAGAGCGCGATGACTGGAACAGGAAAATCTGCTCCAGCAAGAAAACTGGAAAGCCCATCAAAACCTCCACTGCTAGGGAGGATACGCACTTTAAAGCCATGCTCCTCTAACATACTGTGAACATTCGGTATGGGATTTGTTCCCAGCCCCCATTTCTCACGAAGACGCTCAGCCAGTGCTTCAATCTTTTTAGGCAATTCGAGAAGAGGCGAATTACTAAAATCAGCGACCGTTAGCTCTTCTGTTTGAAGGCCCAGTAATCGTTCCACCTCGAGATATCGCTCGAAGTAATCGAGAGCATCAAACTCAAGCTGCTGCTGCACCTTCTTGCCGATCTTACTACTCTTACGCCATTCGACCTGCGAATAGGAATACGTGGGCTTCTTGAGAAAATAAGACATCCGGAGATCCAGCACACGGCAGATCTCGCCGAGGATGTTGGTGTCTAAGGGAGCTGTAGCCTTCTCATACTTTTGCAGAGTGGTGTGGGAGACATTGTTGAGGGCTTCAGCAAAACCGCGCAGCGAGAACCCCCGCATCTTGCGCGCACTGGTGAGACGTTCGCCCAGAGTTTTGGCGAAGGCCTGTTTTTTATCAGAAGCTTCTGGCTCCACGGTTCGACCGCCAGACGCAACCTTGGCCTTCGCCCCGAAACGCACTCGCCCATCCCGCCCGTGAATCACCAAGCTTCCGCCGTAGCGTTGAGAGAGCTCTTTCGCGGCGACGGTTGCGGACTTCTGCGTCTGATGCAGAGAAGACGCGCGGGAATTCCCCTCACGCACAACAGCCCATGATCGGTCATCACGCCGTGTGACTTGAATCGATTTTTCATATTTATTCTCCATGACTTGAGTTCGGCTGCCGGCACGTCGGGAGCTTGATGAAATTTAATTCTCCCTCGCTCAAGAAACATTATTGACAAATAACGTGATTTTGTAAATACTTCTTTCAAGAAAAAGGAGTCGTTATAAGACGCTCCTCTTTCCGGACCTCCCTGACGGAAACCTCTCCTGAACGGGAGGCTCCAACGCCAAAGCATTCAAGTAATCGGACACTTAAGATACAGATGAGGGCAGCGGAGTCAAGCCAATAAAATCAGCCTGGCATGTTTTTTGGCATGTTTTTTGCGGCGCCGGTCACCACGGCCCCGACACCGAGGCCCCCACCCTCCTGAACGCCTACGGAAATCCTGTCGCACATTACGGCGATCTCGATACCGATATGACCCGTAAAAAATTAGCGCAGACCGGCGCGATCAAGCGCTTCCTAGCCTAAGGGTTTGTCATGGAATAAGTTATTGAAAACGCGAAAAATCGAGATCTGTCACTGAGACAAAGTTTTGCTTGTGTGACGGGTTACCCAGTCAAAACTTGAATGAAGGTGACGGGCATTGGATCGAGTGGAGTCTGTCGTGGATTTCCCGGCTTCGTTGAGATCGGTTAAGAGAGTTGAAGCCGATGGATCTCTCGCGGTTAAGTGCCAGACCTCCGCGCTCACTTGGACCCTACTCATTCTTCTCGTCTTCACCTTTGCCTTCATCGTTGGTGGCGCGCTCACCTTCGCTCAGACCTAAGCGTTCCATCCCCGGAAAATTCCCCACGACCCCAAAAAGCATCAGTCCTCCCAAGACCCAACAAAGAAAGTAGAGGCTGGGCTTGGCCCTAATATTTCGCTGCCCTTAACCCAGGGCGGCATTTTGTTTTGCTCTGTGCTAAGTGAGGCCGCCACTTTGAGGCGGAGAGAAATGACTTGCGGCTATTTCTGCGGTCGTCGCCTTTACCGAATGAGCATGATGAGAGCCATCGCGGCCATGCTCAGGTTCTCGGTGAGGGTCACGGTGGAGACGGGGACCTTGAGAAGTTGCCCCATGCAGGCACAGGTTAGTTGTTTGCCTTGGCGCATCGTATTGAGGACACCGAGAGCTCCGAAGGTGAGCAGGATGATGGTGGCGAGGTAAGTGGTGGTGGGCTGCCAACGGGCGAGGTAGGCGAGGCCAAGGGTGAGTTCCAGGAAAGGATAGATCAGGGCGTAGGTCCGGGAGCGGGCGGCGAGGAGGTCGTATTTGGCGAAGCCAGTCGCGAAGGAGGGGAGGTCGAAGAGTTTGACCATCGCGAAGACGAGAAGGAAGAAGCCCATGAAGTCGAGCATCCAGAGGTGCCAAGAGATTGCCGGATAGGAGACTTGCTTTGCGGCGGCGGCGAGGGCTGTGAATAAGAGAATGACAAAGAGGGGTGCGTAGGCGGTGAGGCCGGGGCGATCTGGTTTCGGAGGTGGGATGCTGCAGCAGGATTTTGAAGACATGAGATAGGGGGCTTTGGAAAAGAGAACGAGGGGCGGGCGGTTTGCGGCTTTGCAATTTCGAGATCCGGTTCTAACAGTGGGTCGTGGCTTCTCTTCTCCGTGCGACCGGTCCGTTCGTTCACCCCAATGTGCGCTGGTATGCGTGGTTTACGACAGCTTTTAATGCGCGCTTTTACTACCCTATTTTGGCGATCCTCTTCCTAGATCTGGGACTGAGTCTGTCGCAATTCGTCACCTTGAATGCGATCTGGGCTGCCACGATCTTTTTGGCGGAGGTGCCCTCGGGGGCGCTCGCGGATTTGATTGGGCGGCGGAAGTTGCTGATTGCAGCGGCGGGTTTGATGGTCTTGGAGATGTTGGTGCTTCTGACGGCACCGAAAGATGCGGGGATTTGGTTATTTGGGTTTTGTGCGGTAAACCGGATCTTAAGCGGTTTGGCGGAAGCGGCCGCGAGTGGCGCGGATGAGGCTTTGGCTTTTGATTCGCTGGATGATCCGGAGGAGTGGGATGAGGTTCTTGAAACCACGATGAAGTGGCGGTCAGGTGCGATGGTGGTGGCGATGGTGGTAGGTGCCTTGGTTTACGATGCCGGTTCCATCGGGTTGAAGGTGGAGGTGGCACATCGGCTGCCGATCGTTTTCTGTCTCGCGCAGGCGGTGGCGGCGTTCTTGATCTCGCTGAAATTCCGCGAGGTGAACGAGGGGAAAAACGAGGCGGGGTTTACGGAGATTTTTGCACAGACCTGGAAGGCGGCGAAGTGGGTCCTGACGACCAAAGCAGCCATTTTGATCGTGGTCGGTGGGCTCTTGATTGACGGAGTGGCGAGGAACTTTGCCACCATCAACAGTGAGTATTTCCGCCTCATTGAGATCCCGACGTTCACCTTCGGATTTATCGCGGCAGGATCGGCGCTTCTGGGTGTTTATACCCCGAGGTTATCTAAGTATTTGGCGCAGAATTTCTCGCCCTTGCAGAACTTTGTCTTCACGGGGGCGTGGATGTTCTTCTGCTTGTTTCTTGTGGGAAGAGTGTGGCCCTACTGGGGAGTGCTGCCGGGAATCGGAGTGATGCTGGGGTTGTCGCATCTTGGATTTTTGATGAGCCGATATCTAAACCGGCTCGCGGATTCGAGTCAGCGGGCGACGGTCCTGAGCGTGAAGGGGCTCCTCTTTAATATCGGCTACGGCACCGCCAGCCTCGTCTTTGCAGGGGCGGTTTCCTTGCAGAAAAGGGAGGCCGAAATGAATGACAACGAGGCCCTGAGGTGGACTCTGGAATGGCAGCCGTGGGTCTTTGTGGCGGCGTTTCTGATCTTCCTGGTGGTGGCTCGATTACTTCGTCTGCCCAAAAAAATTGGGTCGTGATCGAGTGTTTTTTCTAGAGAGGGTTACGACGGGCTGTGATAAGGACACCATGGGTGACAGACCATCCGGAGCCTCCAGAGGGATTGGATTCGCTGCTTCCTCGTGTGACCTCGGTGATCGTCACCACTTCAAAGCCCTCATCATCTAATTGATTGCAGGCAGCTTCGGTTTGCGAAGCAAAGGCGACACCATCGACCCAGTAAGGAGAATCTGCCAAGACGGTACCGCTTAAAAAAGTACTCTTTTCGGACACTCCCAAGGGAGCATAAACGAAGACGGTTTTGTATTTCATGCGATGATCTCTGATACGCGAAGCACCGTGGATCAGTCTGATACGAGCACGAAGCGGACTAGGAGGGTGATGACGAGGATTACGGCAGCGACTTTGAACATTGTTTCGCCGGTTTGGCGGGAGGCTTGATCGTAGCGATGGTATTCGCCGTCAGGTGTTTTGTCCTTCATCTGGCAAAGTGACCAAGCAACGGCAATGCCCATGAATCCGCCGAGGAGTGAGAAGACCCAGCCGAAGAAGATGAGTTTTTTCGAGGCTGGTTTTCCTTTTTTGAGTCGGGCGATTCGCTTGGCGCGATCTTCTTCCAGCTTGGTGGAATCGACTCCTCGTTCGGTGAGGAGGCGCCGGGCGTGCGCGACATCGAAGGCGCTCCATTCGGAGGCGTGCGTGATGACTTCCATGAGTTCTTCATCCGAGGAATGGAGAAGGTGGTGGTTGGCGGGGAGGTCTGCTTTTAAGCTGTCGGCCTCGAGGGCATCGCGCGCGGCGGTGTGGTCCGAGGTGCGGATGTTGATGAATGCTTCGAAGTCTTCGCCGGAGCCGATTGAGGTGAAATCGAAGCCTCCTTCTTCTGAGATGGCTTGATGGGCAATGGCTGCTTCATCGAGAACTGTCATGACGTGCTTGAGAGCGCCGGGGTCTTTGGAGCGGAAGAATTCGACGAGGTCTTCTTGGGGCATGGCGGGGATGTTAGCGGGGGATTTGCAGGATAGGAAGAGTCGTCTTTAAGATGGTGTCTTGAGGGTGGTGGGATCGTTTCGTTTTTCAGCGGCGGAGTGGAAACGAGCGCTTTTGAGAGGTGACTTGGTGAGGCGAGATCGTGGACCCGGGCATCGCCGGAGAATTGACCACAGATTTGAGTGAATTCGGCACCGATTGAGACAGATTTTCTAAAGAGAAAATCGCGATAATCCGCCTCATTCTTGCACCATTCCTTAGGGGGTCGATTCACGCTTGATTGGACCGAGGCCCTGTTCTTCTGCGTTGCCACCGCGCGACGGCCTGCGGGGAGTTTTTTTGGAGGAGTCATCACGCTTGGCTTGGCCCTGGAGTCTCCGCGGTCTCAACCCAGGGCGGCACTCCGTTCTGCCCCGGGCTAGATTAGATCTCCCCTTTGGGGCTGGGGAACCAGACTGCCGTCGGATGAACTTTGTGTGGAAAACTCAGGGCTTTGTTAGATTTCTCCTTTGGGGTGGGAAGAACACCGCCGATTTGTTTCTCAAATTGAGAATGTCGAACCAGTCTAGCGGCCTTGGCCGGCGCGGTGGTCGATCTTGCCGTCGCCATCGCGGTCTTCGCCGAACTCCATGGGCATGGTCCACTTGATGCCTTGGCGGCGACCTTCTTGAACGTGGGTGTTGTAGGTTTTCTTCTCGGTGGTTTTGGCGAAGGACTCGTTCGCTTCCAAGAGAGCCTTTTTGAGGGCTTCGGGTTTGGTGTCGAGAGGGAGAGATTTTACGATTACCCCTTTTTGTCCGTAAGCGTCGGGGACGATGATTTTTATCTGTGAAGTGGATTTGTCACCGGTGAGGGCTGCGGTCCAAGTAGTGGCATCGGTCTCAAAATCGTAGTGGAGTCTGCCGATGACTTCGGGATCGTTACAGATAGCGGGGAGGATTTGCCGAGTGGCTTTGAGTTCTTTTTCGGTGCCGGTGACGAGGACGAGGGCGCGTTGATCGGCCGAGGAGACATTGAGGCCAAGGCGGAAGTTGGGGAAGTCGGGGGCGGGGGCCTCGGCGGTGTTGCCTTTGGTTTTGTATTTCGCCGCGATTTGGTCGAGGGAGCTGGCGAGGTTTCCGCCGAGGGCCTGGTTTGGGCCGCGAGTGCTGCGGGAGAGTTTTGTTTTTCCGTCGGGAGCGAGGAGGCAGAAGGCGGTGTTTTCGAACCGTCCGTCCAGGAAGTTACGCACGATTTTTTGGGCCTTCTCACTTTCGTAGGAATCGATGCGGATGCAGATAAAATTACGGCTGGCTTTAATCACTTCTTCGTTGCTGAACTCACGGTTCTGCGTTGCGGTGTAGCCGGGTCAAAAGACGCCTGAGATGCCGCCGCACTGCGAGGCCGCAGCCATGAAGAGGATGGGCTTGTTGGTGCGCTTGGCTTCGGTAAGGCCATCATCGAGGATAGGATACCAGGCAATGCCGGCGGAGCCGAGTTCGGCATCGGATTCGCCAAGGTCGATGGGGCGGGGACCGCCACCACCGGGGCGCTGCCCGCGTGGAGGTCTTTCCCCTTTGGGTGGACGTTCTCCGCGTGGAGGACGGCCTTCGGTTCCACTTGGAGGAGGACCGCCGGGGCCTCCCGTGCTCCCCCCCGGAGGTGGTCCGGGGGGGAGTCGCTGCTGGGCGGAAACAGAGCCGCCTACGGTGATGAGTGAGGAGAGGAGGAAAGGGAGGAATGTCTTCATGAGATGCGGATGCTATCAGCCTGAAAATGAACCAAAGATGAAGAGAAGGTTTGTTCTCTCTCTTTTTTGTCTTAAGCGGTTGAGGCTTTATCTTCGTAAAAGTGAGGAATAAAGCGCGCACGTTTTTTTTCTCTCCTTTCCAAAAAGGAGAGGTGGATTGTGCGGGACCTATGCTGCCCGATCAGCGACACTGACAGTATGCGGAAAATCCAAATGATATTCATCACTCTCTTGTCCTGTTCCTGCATCGTCGCCGCGAAGGAGATCCGCGTGCCGGACGATTATAAGACCATCAAGGATGCGATCGCCGCCGCAAATACGGATGACGTGATCCTCGTGGGTCCGGGGATTTATCGTGAACGAATCGTGTTGAAACTGCGAATGCAAGTGCGCAGCGCCGGACCCAAAGGCAAAGGGAAACTTTGCGCTCCGCTCGTATCCGGTAATGTTTGTTACCGAAACATGGGCGGCGGGATAGGTTCGATTTGGGGACTCGAGAGCGATCATCGACGGGAATGTCTGTTTCGAGAATTTCTATGCTGGGATTGGCCATAACGATGCCGATCCGGTCGTAACCCGGAACGAGTGCTACAAGAACATCCGAGCCGGGATTGGGATCAGCGAGGGTACCAGTCCAACCGTGCGATGGAACCGTTGCCATGGGAATCGCCGGGCGGGTATCGGGATTTGGACGGGAGCCGCCACTCGTCCCGTGATCGAGGACAACGACTGTTACGAAAACGGGATGGCTGGGATTGGTTCCGAAGAAGAGGCCTCGCCGATTATTCGGGGCAACCGTTGTCACCGCAACACGCTCGCGGGGATTGGATGCCGCGATCATTCTTCCCCCCTTATCGTCGAGAATCATTGTTATGAAAACAAGGCAGCGGGCATCGGGGTCGACTCGGCGGACGCTCTTCTCTTTCGAAATCGTGTCGAGAGAAACGAGGCTGCTGGGATTGGGATCCGCAATGGAGCGAAGGCCAGTGTCATCGAAAACACTTGTATGGAGAATGGCCTCGTCGCTGTGGGCATTCCAAATGGAGGGGAAGTGCTTCTGCAGAAAAATACTCTCGTTAGAACAGGTGGAATGCCCCCGATTGTGGCAATCTTTGGCGATGCAAAGGTCGTCCTGACGGGCAACCTTATTAAGGGAGGGGGTGTTGCGGGTGTCATGTCAGGGGGGCGCCTTTATGCCATTGATAATACCATCGAGGGGCAAAACGGCGGGTCCAGAATTCTTGCGCGAAAGAACAGCGAGATCACCCTTTCGAAAAATCGTATGAGCGGCTACCGGGTGGCGGTGCGTGATCAGGGTGCGAAATCCCTCGTCAACAGTGACCAAGCCGGCGAAGAAAAGACCACGAAGTGATGCTCACCGTTCACAGATGACGGTATTACGACGGATTCGGTGGGTGTCGCTTGCAAGGTCGAACAAACGAGTGGAGAGAATTCTTGGATTAACTATGAGAATTTTCGAACCATCTCTCAGTGACCAATCATGTCCTTTTTACTGACACCTCTATTCAAGACCTAACCTTCAATTTTAGAGAGGCTTCAATCTGGTGAATGGATTCAGGGGTGGTCTCTTTTTCCGCTCGTCCCGTGTCTCGCTGCAATCGCTTTCACGTCCCCTACCGCCGGCGTTCATCTCAATCTTTTTGCAGGAGTCGCCACCTATGGTTTTGTGTGGTTGGCCATTTTTTCACTGCTCCATAAAAGAAGAATGATCGCTCTTTTCACAGGCCTTCTTGCCATCTTTTCACTTGTCTTCCTGGGGATGTCTTCACTGGTAGACCTTCTGTCGCCGGGAACTAATCTTTCACCTCCGCCCCTTGGTCGTTTTCAAAAGGGATTGATTCTTCTTTTCGCATTTTTTGCAATCGACCATCCAAAGAGCGAAGAAAAGAGGCGCCCTGTGTCTTGGTGAGAGCGATGACTTCCTGAGCTAAGCGATGATCGCTTTTTCGACGTTTCCGGCGACGTCGGTGAGGCGGAAGTTGCGGCCGGCGTAGTTGTAGGTGAGGCGTTCGTGGTCGAGGCCGAGGAGGTGGAGCAGGGTGGCGTGGAGGTCGTGCATGTGGAGGCGGTCGGTCACCGCGGTGTCGCCGACTTCATCGGTGGCGCCGTGGGCGTAGCCGGGTTTGGTGCCGCCGCCGGCGAGCCAGGTGGTGAAGCCGCGCGGGTTGTGGTCGCGACCGTCTTTGCCCTGTGCAAAGGGTGTGCGTCCGAATTCGCCGCCCCACCAGACGAGGGTGTCTTCGAGGAGGCCACGTTGTTTGAGATCTTGCAGGAGGGCTGCGACGGGTTGGTCGGTGGCGCGGGCATGCACTTCGTGCTGGGGCATGTTGGAGTGTTGGTCCCAGCGCGGATTGACTGATTCGTCGGAGTAGTTGACCTGAATGAAACGGACGCCGCGCTCCGCGAGGCGGCGGGCCATGAGGCATTGGCGGCCGTAGTCCTCGGTCGCTTTTTCGCCAATGCCATACCTCGTTTTGGTGGTTTCGGATTCGCCGGAGAGGTCGAGGATGTCGGGCGCATTCATTTGCATGCGGAAAGCGAGGTCGAAGGAGTCGATGGCGGCGTTGAGATTTTGGTCGTCCTTGGCTTGGGCTTGTTGCCGGTTGAGTTGTTGGAGGAAGTCGAACTGTTGCTTTTGTGAGTTGAGGGGAAGGTGGGGGTTTTTGAGATTGCGGATGGTGGCCTTGGAGGCGGGGAGTCCGGCACGGCCGACGCAGGTGCCTTGATGGACCGCAGGGAGGAAGGCGTTCGAGTAGTTGCGTGGTCCTCCTTTGCTGGCGGAGGGCATGATGGTGACGAAGCCGGGGAGGTTTTCGTTTTCGGTGCCGAGTCCGTAGGTGACCCAGCTGCCCATGGAGGGGCGGACGAGGTTGGTGGCACCGGTGTGGAGGAAGAGGGTGGAGGGGCCGTGAGCCACGCCTTCGGTGTGCATGGAGTGGACGAAGCAGAGGTCATCGACATGTTTGGCGATGTGGGGGAAGAGGGTGCTGACCCAGCGACCGGATTGGCCGTGTTGTTTGAAATCCCAGAGGGGCTTGAGGAGTTTGCGTTGGCTCTTTTTGCCGAAGGTGTTTTTGCGGACGCCGACGAAGTCGAAGGTCTGGCCATCGCGTTTGATGAGCTCGGGCTTGTAGTCGAAGGAGTCGACATGGCTAGGACCGCCGGCCATGAAGAGGAAGATGATGCGCTTGGCTTTTCCGGGAAGTACGGGAGGTTTCGGAGAGAGGGGGTTGGCCTTGGCCTGACTGCCGAGGAGGGAGGAGAGGGCAAGGGAGCCGAAGCCGCAACTCGAGGATTTTAGGAATTGGCGGCGGTTTGGAATCATGGGTTTAAGGGGAAGAACGCCGAACGCCGAACGTCCAATTTTGAATATTGAATGCTTGGTTGAGAGGCTTGGTTGAGGGAGTTAATCTATGAAGCGGAAGTCGATACAGGAGAAGAGGGTTTGGCAGAGTTGGGTCCAGGCTTCTGCCTTTTGATCGGGTGGGAATTGCGTGAGGAAGTTTGCGGTGGTGGTGCGTTCGCTTTCGCTCGGGGGGCGGGAGAGGATGAGCTGGTAGGCGTGGGTGATGGTGGCCTTTTCGGTGAGGAGGCGTTGGGCCGTGAGTTGGGATTGCTCGCGGATGAAGGGGCTGTTCATGAGGAAGAGGGCTTGGGTGGGGAGGTTTGTGACAGATCGTTTGCCGACGACGAGGTTGGGGTTGGGGGCGTCGAAGACTTCGAAGAGATCGAGCATGGAGTTACGAAACCAGGGGACGTAGACGCTGCGGCGTTTGGAATCGAAGACATAATTGAGGTCGTATTGTCCCGCGTTGCGGATGGTGGGTCCGCCGCGGGTGGGGTCGAGTTGGCCGCTGATGATGAGGGCGGTATCGCGGATGGCTTCAGCTTCAAGGCGTTTGCGATTTGCGCGACCGAAGAGGCGGTTTGCGGGGTCGCGGTCGTGGCTGGTTTGCGAGGAGAGTTGGTAGGTGCGGCTGAGGATGATCTCGCGGATGAGGGCTTTGATGGACCAATCGTTTTCGACAAAGCGGAGGGCGAGGTAGTCGAGGAGTTCGGGGTGGCTGGGGAGTTCGCCGGTTTGGCCAAAATTGTCGGGGGTGCGGACGAGGCCCTCGCCGAGGAGGTATTTCCAAAGGCGGTTGACGATGACACGGGAGGTGAGTGGGTGCTCGGGATCGGCGATCCAGCGGGCGAGTTCGAGGCGGCCGGAGTGGTCCGCCGGGATGTCGGCGGAGGTGCCGGGCTTCATGACGACGGAGATGAAACCGCGGGGGACTTTGGGTCCCTTGTTGCGGACCTGGCCCCGGATATGGACGTGGCCGTCGGCGATGGTGTCGGCATCGGAGGGCGCCATCGTGACGACTTCAAGTTTCTTGAGTTTGGCGGTGAGGGATTTGAGTTCTTTCTCACGTGTTATGAGACCGGTTTCGACCTCGATCTTCTTGCGGTCGACGAGTGGGGTTTCGAACGAGCCTGGTTCGACAAAGTTAACGGCATCGGCGATGACGTGGTTGTTGGTGCCTTTGGTGGAGATTGTCACGGAGGCGCGTTGGTCTTTGGAGAAGGGGAAGGTGCCGACACTCACGAAGCAGCCGAGAGTGTCGGCGGACTTGGTTTGGTCGATTTTGACAGTGGTTTCTCCGTCCGCGTGGTGGACTGTCACAGGAACGTTGGTGGCGCGGTTGGCCCCGGCGCTGTAGGAAACGAGGACTTCGTATTTTCTGGTCGCGGGCAGAGTGGTGGAGAACTCGACTTGCTTTTGGCCTTTGAGGAGGTTGTTGTCGTGGAGATAACCTTCGCCGATCCAAGGAGTGGTTGAGGTTGATTTTATCCAGTTGCCGGTGACTTTCGCCTCGTTCGAATCAATGGTGATACCGGGGAGGGTGGCAGGATTGGTAATGGCGAGGGCGGGCGTCTTTCCGGATTGATTTTTGAGAATGGAGATTTGGCTTTTGAGTTGAGCGAGGGAGTCACGGATGTCCTTGATCTCCCCGGAGTTTTCAATTGCGAGCTTGGTGATGGCGAATGAGGTGACTCCTGAGGCGGCACTGCCTTTTCCCATGGATTCGGTGCTTTGGAAGATGCCGGCGAGAGCGTAGTAGTCGGTGATGGCGATGGGGTCGAACTTATGATCGTGGCAGCGGGCGCAGCCGAGAGTCATGCCGAGGAAGGTGCGGCCGACAGCGTCGATTTGTTCATCGACGAATTCCATTTTGAGAAGTTCGTGATCCTGGAGTTCGTAGTTCAGAGCGCCGAGGATGAGGTAGCCGCTGCCGATAAGTTGGGTGTTCCGTGCTGCGGGGGAGGTGTGGTCAAGGAGGTCGCCGGCGAGGTGTTCGCGGACGAGTTGGTCGTAGGGTTTGTCTTGGTTGAAGGAATTGATGACGTAGTCACGGAAGCGCCAGGCATTGGGGAAGACGAGGGAGCGCCCGCCGCCGCTGGACTCCGCGAAGCGAGTGACATCAAGCCAATGCCGCCCCCAACGTTCGCCGAATTCTGGGCGGGCGAGGAGGTCATCGACGATGGTTTCGAAGGCGGTTGGCGAAGGGTCGGCGAGGAAGGATCTCATTTCCTCCGGTGAGGGAGGGAGGCCGGTAAGGTCGTAGTTGATGCGGCGGAGAAGGGTGCGTTTGGAGGCGTCTTGGGAGGGGGAGAGATTCGCGGATTCAAGACGGGCGAGGATGAAGTGGTCGATGCTGGTGGTGGGCCAGGAGGGGTTTTTGACCTTTGGAATGGGGTGTTTAAGGGGTGGTTTAAACGACCAGAATTGGCGGCCTTTTTCAAGGTTGATTTTGGGAGAGGACTTTTTGCCTTGGCCCTCACGTGGGTCGGGTGCGCCCATCGCAATCCAGTCTTTGAGCTTCTCGATTTCGGAATCAAGGAGGCGATTTTTGGGAGGCATTTCAAGGTCACCATTGGTATGGGAGACGGCGTGGAAGAGGAGCGATTCCTCGGGCTTTCCGGGGATGATCGCGGGGCCGGAATCACCGCCGGTTTGCCAGCCTGCGCGGGAGTCGAGGAAGAGGTTGGCCTTGAGTTTTTTGGCGTCCGCCGAGTGGCATTGGTCGCAATGCTCGATGAAAAGGGGGCGGATGTGGTTTTCGAAGTATGCGGTGCCAGCGGGGTCATTTGCGTGCGCCAATGAGCCACTCGCGAGGAGGACACGGCATACCAGAGGTTTTAATCGGCTTTCTATTCTAAGGACTACTGAGGGTGAGCGGACTTTTATTCTAAGTTTTTGGATAATTCCTCGGGAAAGACGGAGGCCTTGCGGGAAGTTCGTAATGGCATGGTCTTTGCTTCTCATTTCGTAGCTGGCAGGACAAGAGTGTAGGTTTTCCCGCCGTCGGAGGTTTTAAAAATTCCGTGGCGATTGCAAAGATACAGCCTGTTGTTTCCTCTCGAATCGGGGAGCAGACACGAGATGCCCGCGTTCAAAGAGAGTGGTCCGTTGTCACTCTCAGAAAGTAAGGACCATTTGCGGCTTCGCTCTGTGGTGAAGTAGACCGGAGTTTTCTCGGCACCCGAGAATGGGGCCGCGCAGGTAAGCTTGCTCCATTTGTCAAACGGTCTGGCCCCGATCGCGATGAACAACCTGTCGCTCGTTGTTCCGAGCTTGCGCCGGGCGTGCATCGTCCCGTGGCCCCAAGTGTAGAATACGCCCCGGGTGGTGGCGAGATTGACGAAATTCCTTTCGGTGTCGAAAACCATGTTGGTGATGCCAAAATCTTCTAGTTCGGCGGCTTTCCCCGGCTTAATTGCTTTCTCACCGTCGCTGAGGGTGATCCAATAGATTCGTGCGGGAGCTTCGACTGGTGTTGCGGGATGGCCGAGGCCGAGTGTCTTGAATTCGTTGTCGTCAAAGGTACCTACGACTAGGGTAGGCGCTTGGGGTTTTTTTTCGGACTGCGGACTGAATGCCATGGATGTGATCCGCTCTCCGATCAGGGCGATGTTGGTCCACGTTTTCCCTGTATCCCGACTGAGGAAGAGACCTTTGGTTTCTCCTCCGGCCACCACGAGATTGGGAGCTTGGGGGCAGAACATCACGACCTCTCCGAACAGGGTGGTGGGGCCGCTGCCATCGAAGTCGATCTCGCGTGTCATGAGCTTCCAGGAACCTCCGGCATCTTCACTTCGCCAGAGACCGCTCTTCAATTCGCCGGCCACCACGCTGCCTCCGGCGCGGAGAACAATGGCACTGTTCTTGGGGTGAACCGCCACTGAACGCACGGCCATAGCATCAGGATCTGTCAGCCCGAAGTTTACGGTACCCCATCCCTCACCGCGCGCGCCGATTTGAAACAGTCCTTTATCTGTGCTTCTGGCGTAAAACATTTGGGGATCCTTCGTTGCTTGCACGATTGCGGTGATGCGGTTTTTAAGACTGAGATCCTTTATTCGGGGTTCTTCGCGTCGCTCTTGGGGGATGGTGTTCTCCAGCTTGAGCTCATCGATGGTACCTTGGAACAGGCTGCGGCTCTTGTTCGGCCCCGAGCGAAAAGAGACGCCGGCGTAGACCTCTTCGGGTGAATGAGTGGCGAAGCGTTCGCCGGCCAGCTGCCACCTCTTTCCGTCCGCCGAGGTGAATGACTGATATCGCCGTGCGCGCCGAACCAATCGCAGCCAGCGGTGGTCTCCTTCGAATGAAGCAATGCTCTTATTGCTTCCGGCTAAGTCAGGAAAATCCTTGGCGCCTTTCATCGTTCCTTCTGCGGTGAGAAAGAGGCTGATCTCAGAATTGTAAGGCCCCTTGTCGGTGATGTGCACGTCTGGATTGGAATGCTTGGATCGGATTGAGAGCCCGAGCCAGTTCGAGGGCCAAAGGCCATTTTCTTTCGTGGTCAGGGGCATGTCCGCGATCCGCGCGGTGAGGGTGAAGTCCCCGGCGACCGTCTGATGTACAAAACCGTAACCTTCTCCTCGGAAGGAAACGTGGTCGGGCTCACCTCGAACTGCGAGAGGGAAGTTGCCTTTCAACATGCGATTGAATTGCCACGGTTCGGCGATACGATTTCGTGCTTCGAGCTCCAGCTCATTTGCGGAGTCGGTCGATCGGCCCTTGTCAAACCAGAGACGCGCCCAGACTTGATTTCTCCCCTCGGGCAGCAAGACGCTGATAGTAACAGTGCCGTCGGGGCCGATATTGGAGCCAAACTTCGTCGTCAGGAGCACCTGACCAGCAAAGAGCTGTAATTTCTGAATCGAGTGCTTGCCTCGCTCGATCTTCACTTGAATTTCGGCAAGATTATCTTCCAAGACATCGGCGGAAAGAGTGCTCTTCAAAACGAGGGTGGCCGAGGGGATTTCGGTGTCATCCGCGCACCTGAAATCATCCCTCGTGAGCGTGCGCATCTCGAAGCCGGGGCCCTCCCAGGAGAGGGCAATTTTCGCGGTGGTCGATTGTTTGCTGCTCCCGTCTTCAGCTCCTTTGAAATACTCCAGCTCGAAAGCATGCAGACCCTTTTTTAAAGAGAGTGGTGAGAGTTTTTGGGAGGTACTGTGGATGCCGTCATTGTCTGCGATTAGCTCGCCGTCGATCGAGAGGCGGCTGCCATCGCGGGTCCCTGCGGAGATAATATAGAGGCCATCGGCGGGAACGCGGAGGTAGCCCTTGTAGCGGATCGCATAGCCGGTGGCACGATCCTCCCGCACGGTGTCGTCAAGAGTCTTGAGGTAGCCCCGCTTAACGGGATTCAGGGATGAGAAGTCCGGCAATTCTTTCCACGTTTCGCCATTCGGATCTTCGTAGTAATGGTAGCGGAGTCCGGCTCGTAATTTGATGTCATGCGAGGCGGTGGGCGTGAAAAGAGAGGTCTCCTTCACCGGGATGATCACGCTGATCTGCTGGTCGAAAATATCAGTGACGGTCAGTCTCACCGACTTCGCCGGGACCTTCGTATCGAGACGCTTGGTGATGATGTGGGGAGTAGCATCCTCCCAGGTTATAAGCGGTTTTCCCTCTGCCTCGCTCTGCGCGAAGGCCTCGAGCCTGTAGCTGAGTTGCGGGGACGCGCCTTGTGGGATCTCCCACTTCACGGTCACTTGATTGCCCCACCCGAGAGTCTCTGCCTGAGCGATCGCGGGTTGGTCTAAGACCGGAGTGGCAGGTTGTTTGGTCGGGTAGAAGGTTTGTTCCTTCTTCGCGCTGCCATCGGGGCCCGAGCGGTCAAATCGGACAATGGCACCGTTCTCGATCAGTTTGAATTTTCGTTCGTCATTGGCACTGAGGGGTGAGTCGTGCCACTCGCCGTTCAGGCGACAGTAGGCAAGTCGCCGTTCGAAGGCGCGAGGGGTGGATTCCGGGGCGAGGGCCTCCACAAATCCGCTGTTTGCCTGAAAGCCGGTGACCGCCTTCGGGATGCGCAATACGCTGTGGGTATACCATTTGTTCTGCGCAATATCTTTGACCCACCAGCCGACATTGGTTTTCTCCCCGGCTCCCTGGGTGGGTGGAAAGGTCCGCATCACCATGCGATACCACGCGTTCGGACGCTGGAAAGTGGGCGCTCCATTGGCCCCGCCCTTACTGCCTTCGGCCCCGAAGCCTTTGCCGTAGAATTCCGGACCCTCGTAGATGGCTTCCGTGACACACCAGTAGGAGGTGAACATCCCCGGCGTCTCGTCGGGACCATGCATGGCCACGCCGCCGTAAAGTGAGGAAAATTTGGGAAAGAAACTCATGTACCAGAAACAGTAGTAGGTGCCCGCGTCCCAAACGGGCCAGCGCAGGTCGTTCATGACAATGTCCGAGCCCGGTTTGATATTTGCCTGCCAGTTGGTGGCCATGGCCATGGGGGCTTGCAGCATGAGAGCCACGCTAAGCATGACCATGCTCATTAATCGCGACCGGGGTTTACGAAGCTTGTAAGGGGTCATCTCATCGTGATTATAGCAATTTGAGAGTGGGAAGTTCAAGGCCGGAAGCTAGGGAGGTGCGCCGATTCAAGGTTCACAAAGCCGATGGCAACAAACCGTTCGTCTACGGGGTCGAGTCCGAGGTGTCCTGCTTGTTCCTAGGGTGGATGTCCTTGGCGTTCTCGATTTCGGTCGTGACGGCCAATCCGGTCGTGGCTTTTTGATCATCTTGTAATGAAGGGTTCCCAACCCACGTATCGAAACCTCCGTCTATGAAATCCCGCTCGCTCCTCCTGACTGCTGCCCTCTTTGCCACCGTTATTCCCGGCCATGCCCTTCGCAAGAATGCCACCTGGAACACGCAAACCAGAGCCGCCTCGGATGCTCAGGCCGGCGGTTGGCTGATCAATCTCGGCATCACCGGAGCCCGTGCCAAAATTCACCTCGAACGCCCTCGAGAATTCGAAGTCGCTTACCTCTTCCCAGACACTCCGGCGCACGCCAAACTGAGAGTGGGTGACCGTATTCTCGGAGTCAACGGCATGCCATTCTCTGAAGCACACAAGTTCGGTTACGGCCCGAAATTCTTCGGCTACGAAGGCCCCATGATGGAATTCGGCCAAGCTCTCGATTCCGCGAAAGGAAAAATCACCCTTCAAATCATGCGCGCCGAAAAGAAGGAGGACGTCACTCTCGACCTCCCCGTCAAATACGGGTCCTTCTCAAAAACCTTCCCCTACAATTGCCCCAAGACCGACCTCATCCTCAAGGAATGCTACCACTTCCTCCTCAAAACCCAACGCCCCGACGGACTCTGGAATGGTCGCCCCGATGCCGACACCTTCGCCGTCCTCGCCCTCCTCGGCAGCGGGAACAAAGACTTCCTTCCCGCCGTTGAGAAATCGATGCGGACCTTCGCCAAAGCTACCAATGACGCGATCGATTACGGCGGACTCGACTGCTGGAAATACACCCTCTATGGCACGGCCCTCTGCGAATACTACCTCCTCACGCGCCAGGACTGGATCAAGCCTGAGCTTGAGCAAATCAAAACCTGGCTCTTGAAAGCCCAAATGGCCAACGGCGGTTGGGGACACCGTCCTGCCAACAAACCCGGCGGTAATGGATACGGAGCGATCAATGCTATCACGATGCAGGCCAAAATGACTCTCGGCATGATGATGCGCTGTGGTCTTGATGTCCCCGCCGATAAGTTCGAGGCCACCCACGACTTCGTTGCCAAAGGGACCAACGAGATTGGCTACGTCTGGTATAAGGACGGTGGGCGCAGAAACCCCGGCTACGCCGATATGGGCCGCACCGGGATTACCGCTCTCGCCCATCACGTTAGCCCCGTCGGCGGAAAAGAGGAGCGTGATTTCGCCCTCCTCACCGCCAGCTGTATTGGCGACTACCCCAAGACCTTTCCCGACACCCACGGTTCGCCCCTTCTCGGCCTGGCCTGGACCGGCCTCGGCGCTCTTGCCGACCCTGCCCAATTCCGCAAGCTCATGGACTACAATCGTTGGCACTTCGCGATGGCCCACACCCCGGAAGGAAACTTCTACTACCAACCCAACCGCGACAACAACCCCCAGGATTACAGTGCTGGCCCCAGAATCAACGCCACCGCCGTGAATGCCCTGGTCCTTACCGCGAAGTTTAAGAAACTCCAAATTACCGGAGCGAAACCAGTTCTCCTAAAGTAGCCTCTACGGTGTTTTGCGGAGGGGCTCCGTGGAAATGCTCACCCCATCTCTACGAGTGTGATTCCGCCAATGCGGAGGTCGGAGCTGGGGTTTTCGGGGTTGTGGAGGGAGATGATGATCCCGTCGCCGCGCTGTTCGAGTTTGGTGAGTTCCTTGGCGGTAGTGGTGCGGTGGCGGAAGTCGGTGCTCTTGCCGCCTTCTTTGGATTCAGGGGGCCGATATCGACGCCCTCGAACCCTTCTTCTCCGAAGCGGTGGAGGCGTTCAGCCATCGGCTGTAAGCGGGCCTGGCCGGGTGGGGTTCAATCAGGGGCACGTTCGACGGTATAGACCTCGACGGGCTCGGTCCGGCCCTTGACTTGGTGGGAACCACAGGGGTCGCAAAGGGCCTGGCCGATCTTCCATTCCGCAAGGAATTCGCCGCTCACGAGGACCGACTTTTCGAAATTGCGGGTGAGGGACTCCAAGCGAAAGGCGAGATTAACGGCGTCTCCCAAAAGGGTGAATTCCCCTGCGCTGATGGCGCCATAGGCGACGGGGCCGAGATGGATGGCGGCACCTGTTTTGAAGGTCAGGCCGGCGCGGGCGAGGGATGCGCGGTGGTCTTGCTGAACCCCGTCGGCCACTCGTTGCATCGCCCGGGCGGCCCGGAGGGCGGCGAGGCGGGCGGAAGTGGAGGTGTTGAGCCAATAGGCGAGGACGCAGTCGCCAATGAACTTGTCGAGAGTTGCGCCATGTTCCTCAAGGACCAAGCCGATGGCGGCATACCAAGAGCCCATGATGGGGGCGAGTTCGTTTGGGGAGAGTTTCTCCGAGAGCGAGGTGAAGCCCTGGATATCGCTGACCAGAATGAGGGCGTCCTTTGATTGAACCCCGATGAGGGTTTGCTGCGATTGGGTCGGGATTGGGCCGGTTCTGGGCGGAGAGCTCCCTTCGAAGCGGAGTTGATAGTTGCCGATCATGACGATATCGTCGTTCTTTAGTAATTGCGCGGTCGTGACGCGCCGGCCGTTGAGGTAGCTGCCATTGCTGCTGCCCAAGTCGAAGAACCAGAAACCATCATCCTGACGCCGGATCACGGCATGGCGCCGGGAGGCCCGTGGATCGGCGACCGGCACGACGGAATCGGAACTACGACCGATGGAACTGAGCTCCCCGAGATCGTAGAATTCGCCTCCAGGGTCGTGGATGAATCTTCCTTCCATTCATGAATAAGTAGCGGACTTGAGGTGGTGAAATCAACCCTCAATCGATTTTAGGGGTGCATTCCTGCTTACGAATTCGACAGCTCGCTTCGTCCTTCACTAAGGAAGGTATGGTGAATGGCGGCTGTCATGTTCCCTACCGTTTATCATGAACCGTAGATTTTGGAAACGAGGAGGCGCCTGGGGACGTGCTTCCCCTCGGCAACTCCCCCAAACCAAATTCGAGAATCAACGACTCATTAAGCTCCCTAATTTCTGCAACCCCGATTCCGGACTCCTTCAACAATATCTGGAGGCATTTCAGAGCGCTCTGAATTTAATGTGAAGATTCCCTGGTGCGATCAAGCGGCAAGCATCTCCTAGCCCAAGAGGCTCGCAACAAGGCCGAGCAAGCCTCCGCAAACCCCTCCCCAGACCACTAACCATCCTAGGTGGGCGCGGATCATTTGTTGGATGATTTCTTTCACCATCCGGGGCGTCAATTCTTCGAGGCGTTTTTCAACGATCTCGTTCACCCGGTCCAGGAGCTCCGAATGATCGCCACCGTCGCCACCTCCCGTCACCAGCGCTTGTAGTTTCTCCTGGAAGTCTTGGGACGACACGATTTCTTTCACCGCTGTTCTCATCTTTTCAACAAAGGCCGGTTTGATGGGATCGAGGGCCGCCGCTCCGCCAAACATGGCGAGAGTGCTCCCGAACTTTGATTCCATGACCGCGGTCTTCAAAGCCTCGAACGAGGGATCGAGATCGACCGAATCAAGTAGGGGAGCGAGATCCACTCCCGATTTTTTGGTCCCATCATTCCCTTTGAAAAAGCGGGTAACATTCTCCTGGGTAAAGAACTGGCGCATGATGAGTTGGTGAATTCCTTCTTTGAAATCTTCAAAACGTGCCGGAATCACTCCCGATCCGTAGAAGCCCGGAACTTTTTCAAAGAGCATGTGAATCGCGAGCCAATTCGTAAGAGCTCCGGAGAAGGCAAAAAGCCCGATGTTTAAAACAGGGTCACGAAAGGGCTCACTGAGAAAATAGCCTACAACCGCCAAGAGAATCGCAATGAGATTGGTGACGAGACTCTTGTTGAAGAGCTGTCCTTGCTTTGTCAGAGGTTGAGGGGGCAGGTCGGCAGCCCCCCCATGACTCGAAAATTTACGCACGCCTCTCCTACGCACCTGTTACGAACTTCCATTCAGCGAGTACTTCATCGAGAAGTGCGGACTTCTTGCTTTCATTCATCTTCTGTTCAGGGTGTGGGCGCTAGTTTACAAACGTTATGAGAGTGCTTGTTGTTGAGGATCAGAACGATTTGCGGGAGATCGTGGCGGAGACGTTGCGGGAGGAATCGTTTGCGGTCGATGAATCGGCGGATGGGGAGGAGGGGCTCTATAAGGCTTTGAATTGGGATTATGATCTCGTCGTGCTGGATGTCTTGATGCCGGTGATGGATGGTTGGGAGGTTTTGGAGAAGTTGCGGAAGGAGAAGCAAACGCCAGTGCTCATGTTAACGGCGCTGGACCAGGTGCAGGATAAGGTGAAGGGGCTGAATCACGGGGCGGACGACTATTTGGCGAAGCCATTTGATTTGGCGGAATTGGTCGCGCGGGTACGGGCGGTGATCCGCCGGAATGGCGGCGAGCACCGACCGGAGGTTACGGTGGGGAAGGTCACGATCAATACGACGGCTAAGATTTTAAAGGTGAATGGTAAGGCGGTGGAGGTGACGGCACGGGAGTATGCCATGGCGGAGTTGATGATCCAGCATCGCGATGAGGTGGTGACCCGGGATTTTTTATATAATCATCTTTTTGATGAAAATGATGAGTCGATGTCGAACATGCTCGACGTTTACGTTTACAAGCTGCGACAGAAGTTCGGGAAGAACTTTATTAAGACACGACGCGGGCACGGATATATTGTGGAATCGCCTTAGATGAGATTTTTCCCTCAATCGATTCGTTGGCGTATCCAGCTTTGGTATGCCCTCTTGCTGGCGGTGATTATTGCAGCTTTGTTGGGGGCCTTTTACCAAAATCAACGCGAGATTCTTTATCAGGCGCTTGATCGTGAACTGAACAATCCCATCACGCGCTTGTTACCACGGATGGAGCGTCGGCGCGATCCACCTCCGAGAAATCGCAGGATTCCCATGCCGGATCCGATTGATGAGTTTGGCGGGTTTGATGAGTTCGGACCGAGACCCGGGAGGGGGCCGGGTCCTAACAATGGGCCGCGGGAAGGCCGCGGGGAGGGGAGTCGGGATGATTCTGGAGAGGAAAGAGGGCCAACCCTAGATGAGGTTGTCGAGGAACTGGCGGAGGATGATATTTTTGTGATTCAGTGGGACCGGGGAGAGGAGTTGCGC
Organism: Akkermansiaceae bacterium; assembly: GCA_047634075.1. Classification (GTDB taxonomy): domain Bacteria; phylum Verrucomicrobiota; class Verrucomicrobiia; order Verrucomicrobiales; family Akkermansiaceae; genus SW10. The sequence continues at coordinate 6,844 of JBLIDI010000007.1, read as the reverse complement.
TTTGCTTCCGCCAATGCCCCTGTGGATCAGAGGCCGATTCCGGATGAGGTTCCGCGGGGAGGAGAGAATCATTCGAAGCGGACGGTGGATGGGTATCGGGAAGTGATCCATGCGGCTCCCGGGGGCGGTTTTTTATTGGTAGGTGCTGCGATCAAGCCGCTCGAAGACAAGCTGGCGGCGCTCGCGCTCCGTTTGGTGGTGACTGGTGTTCTAATCGTCGGCGGAGGGTTTCTGGTAGGGTGGCTCTTGATTGGTCGGTCTTTGAAGCCAATTGGGGTGATTAGCGATACCGCCCACCGAATCGCGGGGGGAGATTTGACGGGCCGGATCGAGGTGAAAGGGAGTGGCAGTGAGTTGGGAAAGTTGTCCGGAATCTTGAATGAGACCTTTGAGAAGTTGGAGAGTTCTTTTGAACATCAAGTGCGATTCACGGCGGATGCTTCCCATGAAATGCGGACTCCCATTTCCGTGATTTTGGCGAAGAGTCAACTCGCCTTGAGCCGCGAGCGGACACCCGAGAAATACCAAGAGGCCTTGCAGACGTGCATGGATTCGGCGCAGCATATGCGGGCTTTGACCGATGCCTTGCTAGCACTCTCCAAGGTCGACTCGGGGGAGTTTTTCCTGCAGCGGGAGGAAGGAAATTTGGAAGATCTAACGAGGGAGGTGGTGCGAATGATCGAGCCATTGGCGGATGAGCGCAAGATCGTGATTCATTGCGAGTTAGAGCCGCTGAAATTAAAATTTGATCGACAGCGGATGAGACAGGCTTTCCTGAATTTATTGAGCAATGCCGTGAAGTATAATTGCCACGAGGGAGAAATTAAGGTGGTTTTGAGCGAGGGGGACGGCGAGGTTTCGCTCGTGATTCGGGATACCGGGCCGGGAATGGGCGCGGAGGCCTTGGAGCATGTTTTTGAGAGGTTTTATCGCGCCGATAAGGCACGGACCCGGGATGGTAAAAACGGAACGGGCTTGGGCTTGGCCATTACCAAGGCGATCGTAGAAGCCCATGAGGGACGGATTGAGGTAGCAAGCGAGCGGGGGAAAGGATCGGTCTTTCGGGTCGTTTTGCCGAAGTGAGATCTGGGGGAGCTCGGGTTGGCGTCGGTCTCTACGAGTTCGGCGCTGGTAGCGAGGGACTCGGTGGGCACAGCCTCGAGGAGAACAAAAGGAATAAATCCCTCGAAACGAAGGGTGTGATTTCGTCCTTCCTTCGCGTGCAAAAAGTTTCCCCGTTCCGATCACTCTACCGAGAGCAACCGAAAAGGGGAAATGGCTTTAGCAAGTAGGTACGCACAACGCGCATTACTTATTATCTGTATCGACGAGTTTTTCGGGAGAAAGTTACAAAAAAAGAAGTCATTTCCGTCATAAAACTATTTGGTCGGCTTTTTGGTGACCTGGACCCGAAAAACTCGCGAGGCTTTGGCAGAATGAAAGAGGCCGGCTTGGGTGGGAACCCAGGTCACCATGTCGGTGCTCGATTCAAGGTGAACTTCATGATCGCCGCTTCCATCATCCGGAATGACAACGACCTGGGAAGGTCGGGATTGCGAGTCATTGGCCCGCTTGATGGAGAAAGTGGCCAGGGAGGCGTTGGTGGTGACGAAGTTGGCGATGCCAATCATAGCGGGGCCGGCGATGACGGGCAAATTCACCTGTTCGGTATTATTGGCATCCATCCGAATCACAATACCATCGATGGTGATGTCAATGAGGGCGTTGTTACTGACATAAAGGGCAGTGGCGATCTCACCCTCCTCCAGCGTGATCGATTTCTTCGATAAGGCTGGCTGGGAACTACTTTGAAAGCGGTTCCCGGTGATCAGGGTAACGGTTTCGGCGCAGCGGACTCTTGGCCCCAAGGCCCGCTCCGGTCAGGTTGGCGGACCCTATGAAGGCTGATCGCCTTGGTGTGGATGCGGGGGCAGAGAATACGCTCGAAGAGGTCGCTCTCGATGAGTGCGGGGTAGCGGTCGAAGTCCTTCCGAAAGCGCGGGCCGGGTTCCTTGGCGTGGAAGAGGCGGACGGCGACGCCTTCATTGACGAGGTCGGTCATCTTGGTGATGATCATAATTGAAATATCGCGCGATGAACAAAGAAAACGCCAATCCGTGGGTGACACGGATTGGCGCGGGATTGGCAGGGAAATTGGGATCAGTTGCGCTTTCGACGGAGGGCGAGGAGGCCGATGCTCAGGAGAGCGAGGATTCCGGTGGATGGCTCGGGGATGGTATGGCCGACGAGCTGGATTCCATTGATCGCGGCCCTATCTCCGGCACCCGGGAGATGGACGGCGACAACATCGAAGACGTTTGCGGTGAGGCCATTGTAGCGGACGTAGTTTCCCTCCGGGCTCACTTGGCTATCGAGGTAAGTGTTGAATCCGCTGACCCCATAGCCGGGGACGAATTCGGCGTGGAGGTAGGTCGTGGTGCCGGGACTGGAGAGTGAGATATTGCTGAGTTGCCCGTTCGTGCCGGTGTCGCTGTAGACGAAGACATCGTAGTAGGACCAGCCCAGGGCGCCGAGGTCGATGCTGGAGACCCGGACCCCCGCTGCGGCGGTTCCGGCTGAGTTGGTCTGGCTCGCAAGGTAGCCCTCCATCATGAGGTTATCCCCGGGGGTCGGGGTGCTGCCGCCGATCACGGCGCTAGAGGGGGCATTCCAGTTGAAGTTGATGATATCGGAAGCCGAGGTGTCGGGCTGGGCAAGGAAGCCGACATTTCCACCGGCCGCTCCCCATTGATTGGCGGGAATGACCCCGGCGATGTCCGAGGCGACGAGTGATCCGGCTTGGAAGTCACCGAGGAAATCGACCGAGGCGGTGGAAACAACGACGGCGTGGCTGGTGGCCATCATGGCAAGGGCGGCGGCGGCGGCGAACTTGGTGGGCCGTGATGGGAAGAGGCGGCTGCGGCGGTTCCGGCGGGAGGGCCGGGGAGAGGAGTTTGGCTGGAAGCCTGTGCAGGGTCCACCGGTGCGGGTAAGCCCGGTGACCTGCTCTTTGAGTGAACGAGGGCTGGAGGGAAGGGTGGCGAGAATGCGACGGTATGTGTTCATGGTTTCGGTGGGTCAGAAGTTTGAGTGCTTGGAGGCTTTTTTTCCTCCTTCACTGACCTCATCGCGGTGTGAAACCCTCAATGTCATTCTTGGTGAGGTTTCTTGAAAGGGTCACGTCGCGACGCGTAAAGGGCTTGGCCCCACGCGATTTCTAGGGGCCTTTGGAAATCAGCGGAAATCTTTCTTAATTTGCCTTAAAATTCTCCACCAAGAGTTCGGGAGAAATCGGTGTGGATCATTCCCCAATCCTCCTCAATCTTTCGTCAATTTTCCGTCTCACCGTTCGTTCCCGTGCTCAATGAGCTCGCTTCAATTCAGGCCCCTCCCGCTTCTTCGATCAACTTATCGACTGCCGGAAAGAGAAAGCTCTTCTTGCACAATTGGATGATGGGAGAGGCTTCGGATGACTCGAGGCCAATGGCATTGCGAACCACCGAGCCGATCATCAAGGTAAAGATCCGGCCATAATGGAAAGCGTCATCTTCGCCAAGGTTCGGCAGAGTCCTGGTGATCCCTGCGGCGATCGTTTGCGCGTGAAGGGCACAGTCTTCCTCATCGACTTGGTGAAGGCGGGCGTCGGACTGGGTCGCCTGCCATACCGCGCAGCTTCCGGACACATCGCGAAAGAAAGTAAAGTATTTGTCAAGAACATCGGCCAGGGCCGGTTTGAGATCAGGAGCTGATTGCACCTCCGTAAAACGGCCCTGCACACATTCCTAGCCTGACTGATTGTAGCGCGTGTTGCTGTCCTTATTTATGACACCGAGAAAATTCATACCCGTTTGGCTTGAGGCCTTGACAGGCCGGTAATGGCAATTATGAGTGTCTCTAAATCTAATTTTAGGTTTCCCCCAAAGACGAAGCGCTCTCTTCGCTCGAGGCTTGCAAGTCCGAGTCCGAGTGGGAGTCATTGGGAACACTCTCTATTTTTCATCTACGTTTCCCTGAAGTCAATCCCGCTATGAGCCACAAATTCCTTGGAACATTCATTGTCATCTTGTCGCTTGCGGTCGCACATCTTCCCGGAGCCGAACCCGCGGCAGTCCGCTTGAAGGATTTAGCGGGTAAGGTGGTGGAACCGCTTGCCAAGCACGGAGAGAAGATCACCGTCTTGTTTTTCCTCACAACGGAGTGCCCGATCGGTAATCGCTATGCTCCAGAAATCAACCGCATCGTTCAGCATTACAAGGGGCAAGGCGTCACCTGCCACGCCGTTTACGCTTATGAAACGGCAGCGGAGATCGCAGAACATCAGCGCGAATACAAGCTCGCCCTCGGCGCCTTGCTCGATCCGGAGTTGAAGCTGGCCAAGCTCACCGGTGCCACCGTGACACCAGAGGCCTGTCTTCTCGGCCCGGGTGGCAAGATCCTCTACCGCGGACGAATCGATGATCGCGCCGTGAAGTATGGCACGGTCCGACTAGAGCCCCGGGTGCGGGACCTGCGTCTCGCACTGGATGCCGTGCTCGCTGGCAAGCCGGTGGCTAAAAAGTTTACCGAACCCATCGGCTGCTACATTTCCTTTCCCGCGCTTCCCGAATCACCTCTTCCCCATCCCACAAAATAAGCCCATGCATCTGGCCCGAAAGTCCGCTTCCATCCTCGCTCTCTGTCTCTTTTTCCAGCCCTCACAGGGCGCTGAAAACGAGAAACCTGTCACTTTCAGTAAGGACATCGCCCCGATCATCTTCCAAAACTGCACGACCTGCCATCGCCCGGGCCAGATCGGCCCCTTCGCGCTGACCGACTACAAAACCGTCAAGCGGAGAGGCAAGCAAATCGTTGAAGTCACCGAAGAGAGGATCATGCCTCCCTGGCATGCCGACCCGGGTGATGTGCCATTCAGCAATGACCGCTCCCTCAGCCCGCAGCAGATTTCACTCTTCGCTGACTGGGTTGCAGCCGGCAGTCCCGAGGGTGATCCCTCCGAAACACCGCCGCTTCCGGAATTCAACGAGGACTGGCAAATCGGCAAGCCAGACCAAATTGCCACCATGATGGAGCCCTTCACGGTGCCGGCCGAGGGCCGAGATATCTACCGCAATTTTGTCATCCCATTGAACCTCGGTCAGGACACTTGGGTCAAAGGGGTGGAGTTCCTCCCCGGCGACCCGGAGGTCGTTCATCACATTCTTTACTTTCTCGATACCACGGGAAAGGCCCGGGAATTCGACGCTCAAGATACGAAACCTGGCTTCAGCATGTCCAAATCGAACGCCGGCTTCCGCTACATCGGTGGCTGGGACGTAGGGACCCAACCCACTGAATTGCCCTACGGCCTCCGCTGGTTCCTCCCGAAAGGTGCGGACCTTGTGGTGCAAATCCATTACCATCCGAGTGGCAAGGAAACCACCGACCAATCATCGGTCGGCTTTCATTACTCTGAAAAGCCGACATCCCGCCCTTGGTCCATCGTTCAGGTCCCACCGCACTTCGGTATACTGCAGGGGATCGATATTGAGGCCGGTGATAAAGAGCATCTCGAAAAGGCCACTTTTATCATCCCGGAGGATTGTGAAGCTTTTGCCGTCAACGCCCACGCCCACTACCTCGCCAAGCGCATGGAGTTGACCGCGACCTTCGCCGATGGCACCACCCGGCGCCTCCTCAGAACAACACGATGGGACTTCAGGTGGCAGGAGGACTACGCCTTCGAAGAGCCCGTCAAGCTCCCCGCTGGCACGCGCCTCGACGTGCTGATTTCCTATGATAACTCGGCATCAAACCCGAACAATCCCACCATCCCACCGCGCGGCGTCCGATGGGGTCCCGCGACCACCGACGAAATGGGGTCGATCACGCTGGCTGTCATGTTCGATACCGAGGAACAGAAAAAAGCAACTCACGAGGCCCTTCGGATCTTCCTTGTGAACCAGTTTATTGACCGACTGATGGAAGGAAATTTCAGCGTCTTGGGCGGCCGGAACAAGTCGTTGGACCAAGCAAGAAAGTTGCTACAGGTATTGGATCTCAACAAGGATTCCAAGCTTTCGCCAAGCGAGCGTATGCCTGCCGTCACCTTCATCCGGAGTAGCGACTTTATGAAGAGATTCGGGGCAATTGGATTCGACTGAGATTTCCGCAAACCGCGGGCTTTTGCCGACAAATATCCCGTGCGGAGCAGAGAGAAAATCCTGCCAACCTCAGTGAGGATTACGAAAATTTGATGGGATCATCACATCGACGTTTGCTCCCGATGTAATGACGAGTCGACGCAAGCGGCCATGGCATCGACGTCAAGTCGCTCTCCCAGGAACTGAGCCAGGGCACGAGCAATGGCTACAGGGTCTTTGATGGTTTCGCGATGTCGGATCTGGCACCCGGAATCCCCTTTTCGGTCAGAGCCGTCCAGACTTTGCCGAGTTGCTTTTCGTAAACACTCGCGAGCTCTGCTGGAGAAAGAGAGGCTTCAGAGCGACCGTCGTTTACGAGCATGGCAGTTTGTGAACGAATGACCTCGTCAAGATTTCGCTCCATCCAGATCACGCGATAGTGCATTTTCTCCCCGTTGATTTCTGAGGGCAGGTAGGGAAGAAGCTGCGCGACAATTTTAATCACCTGGCCCCTGGTCTCGACCAACCAAGCGCGATCAGTCGCAAGTTGCCTTGCTTTCTCACACTCATAATATCCCTTGGGATTCGATTCATCAGCAGCCCGTTTGCCATCGCTATGAATTTCAAGTCCACCTGCGGCGAGCATTTGCATCATCATGGATGTTCCCGAGCGCGGAAGGCCCGCGACGATGGTGATCACTTCTTTAGCAGGAGCTTGGGACGCA
>JBLIDI010000006.1:0-31723 GCA_047634075.1 Akkermansiaceae bacterium | reverse complement strand
GTTTTTCCAAGGCCTCAACACGATCCCAAAGCATAAGAACCAAGTCCGCGATAGCCTCGGGATCAGCCTTTGCCAAGGCGATGAGTTCGTCACGGGTCGGTCGTTGCACCATGATTCTACGCCGATCAGGTGATTAAGCTTTCTTAAAGACCTGAGTAGTTACGACAAAACAGTAGATCGAGCCTATCTCAAAAGCGGGAGCCATTGACTTGTCGGCTTCGTGCGCTGTTAGTAAAAGCGCCATGGAAGCCCAGTTTGACTTTCACGCCCGAAATTCGGGGTTTGTAAATTGGTTTACCACGACTAATTCCAGACCGTTGAACCATACAGACTATCACCTATCAGTCCTTCCTACGTCCAGTCTTACCCGAAATCGAAGGCGGTAAAGAATACCGCGAAGAACGCTAGCGCTTCATTCGAATCGAGAAAATTAGAGCCCTTCCGAAATCGGTTCCCTCCTGGGCAGAACGGGGGACCATCAAAAAATGGGATGCCATCGCTCTCGATGAGTGGGCCGCTTCCGGGATTCCAAGCGACGGCCGAAGGCTCGCGGCCCAGTTTCTCTCGCGAGTGTGAAACCAATACGTAAGGTGGGAGAGCGGGAAGCGCGATTCTATCGGTGCTCAGGGCGTTTGGGATCAAGAGCACTGGCAAGGATTCCAGAAGTGGGCGGTCGATCCGTTTACGTTGTGACGTTTTCAGTCGAGACGATGAAAGGATCTCCGCTCAACGCAAGGTCCCTGCTCATTTTGGAGTCGTTCTTTAGCAAGGAAAGCCAAGTTTTTAGGGCGCGCAATTCATAGGCTGGGGGAAAATTCATGAAAATATTCCTCACCCCCCCTTGCGCGGATCGAAACTCGGGTTAACTCATCGAGATTATGAAAATGATTCATACCTTAGTTGTTGTGTCCCTCACCGGACTCCTCGCGGTTGTTGGTTTGAGCAGTTGTTCCACCAACAGTCAGGACCACGCAAATGCCGCGAGTATCGAAAAAGCAGGTCCAACTCGGGGCTTTCATCCTAGCCGCAGGACCTTAGGTTCCTCAGCTCGCAAACACCTTGAAAAGCCTGAATATACCGGGGAGAAGAAAGCTCCTACCCGTGGCTTCCATCCAGGTCGTCGTTAAGGAGTGTCGTCAAAGTTAGGTGAGCTCGATGGTCACTACCTTAAATTGAGCTCACCCTAGCCGAACAGCAGTAGATCGAAGGACCTCATAAGAGGACAGTCAACCAAAGACTTCGCTCCGTTTATAAGGATTTGATGCCCGCACAAGGGTAAATTTTCCAGTAGATTCCTGTCGCTTCCTGCGTAGGGTATCCCGCAATCATGATGCCTTTTCATCTCAGATTCTACACGCTCAACTTCCTCGTTTTTGCGGGCTCAGCGACGGCCGGGGAGCTTGAGTTCAACCGGGACATTCGGCCCATTCTCTCGGAGAACTGCTTCCACTGCCACGGGCCCGATTCGCACACGAGGGAAGCGAAGCTCCGCCTCGATACCCGTGAGGGCGCGCTCAAGAAAGAAGCCCTCGTCCCCGGCAATCCGGATGACAGCGAAATGATGTATCGCGTAACCTCGGATGATGAGGATGAGGTGATGCCCCCACCGGACAGTCACTTGTCGCTGACCAAAAAGCAGATCGCCACGCTGAAGCAGTGGATCAAGGAAGGGGCCGAATACCAAGGTCACTGGGGCTTCGAGGTCCCCGTCACCGAGAAAACCGCGCCCGTTCGTGAACTCATCGACTCCGGCATCCGCAAACGACTCCTTGAAGAAGGTCTCGCCCCCTCCAAACCCGCCCAGCGAGAGACTCTCATCCGACGACTCTCCCTCGACCTCCGGGGACTCCCGCCCTCGCTCGCTGAGATCGAGGCCTTCCTCGCCGACAAATCGCCCAAGGCCTGGGATTCGCTTGTCGACCGGATGCTTGCCTCGCCACAAACCGCAGAGCGACTGGCACTCGACTGGCTCGATACCGCACGGTATTCGGACACGAATGGATATTCCATCGATGACCACAGGGAGATGTGGGGATGGCGGGACTGGGTCATTCACTCCTTCATGGAGAATCAGCCCTATGACGAATTTCTAACCGAGCAGCTCGCCGGCGATCTCATTCCCAATGCCACCCCGCAGCAGGTCATGGCGACCGGTTTCCTGCGCAACAGCATGAACACTCATGAGGGCGGAACGATTCCCGAGGAGTATCAAGTCGCTTACCTGGCGGACAAGGTCGATACCGTTTCCTCCACCTTCATGGGCCTCACCATGAAATGCGCCCAGTGCCACGATCACAAATACGATCCCATCAGTCAAAAGGACTACTACCGCTTTTTCGCCTTCTTCAACTCAGCCACCGAGTTGGGCCAAGGAGCCACCAACGGAAACACGCAACCGTTCATTCAGGTCGAATCGCCCCTTCACGAAATCTCAGGGGTGGCGCAAGCGCTCACGCAAAGGGAAGCGCGTCTCACGCAACTGCGCAACGATCTCATCCATGAAGAACCCGATCACTACACGGCATGGCAGGCCGAAATCCTGGCCAAGGCTGACACCTTAAACACCCTGCCTTCCGAGAAGAGCCGCGGCTTTGTCTTCCCACCAACCGAGCAAACTCCCGAATGGATTTGGGCAGAAAAAGCGAATCCCACCGATCACATCCTCGTGCGAAAACGAATTGCCATCAAGAAGGACCTCGACTCGGCTCATCTCTTTTTTACCTGCGATAACAGTGCTGACCTCTATGTGAACGGCAAGAAGCTCAGCCACGTCGAGCCATGGATGGAGCCAAAAACCGTAGATATCTCCCTGGAACTCAAACAAGGCCGGAACACCATCGCTGCGGATGCGCGCAATACCGGACCGGTCGCGGGATTCATCGCGGTGATCCAACTCAAATACAAAGGCGGTGGAACCGAATATATCACGAGCGCAGCAGACTGGCAGTGGAAGCTTGCGACAGGCGCCGATCCCATCAGGGCATTTGCCGACGAGGGCGCTTGGCAGAATGTCGTATCGCTTGGCAAGCACGGCATGGCACCTTGGGGAAATCTGGAAACCCAGAAGCCCGACCAACCAGGAGACCCAACCCTGGCCAAGATTCTCAACAAGGCTCCTGAGGCACGAAGCGACGTTGAAAAAAAAGACCTCATCGATGAATACCTCAAGAAGGCACCCACCCAGACGAAACGACTCGCCAAGGCCCTGGGGATCGAACTTGGAATCGTCCGGAAGCAGCTTCAGGCGGGCGGCAAAACCAGCGTCATGGTGATGGATTCACCCGGCAAACGAACGACCCACATCCTCGCCCGTGGCGAATATGACAAGCCCGGCGAGGAAGTGGCGGCCGGAGTTCCTGCGCTTTTCCAACAGCTTCCCGAAGAGGCGCCCTCGGACCGTCTCGCCCTCGCCCAATGGTTGGTCGCTGAATCAAATCCGCTGACGGCCCGCGTCGCGGTCAACCGTTACTGGCAAATGATCTTCGGCAAAGGATTGGTGGGAACCCCGGAAGATTTCGGATCTCAGGGAGAATGGCCCTCGCACCCGGAACTCCTCGATATCCTGGCGGTGCGCTTTCGCGAAGGCGGCTGGGACATCCGGAACCTCCTCAAGGAAATCGTGATGTCGAAGTCCTACCAACAACGCTCCGACATCTCGCCCGCGCAACTCCATGCCGATGCCCGGAACCGTCTCCTTGCCCGGGCACCCCGTATGCGACTGCCAGCCGAGTTAGTCCGCGACAACGCGCTCTTGATCAGCGGACTCCTGAATCCTCGGATCGGAGGCCCGAGCGTCTATCCCGAGCAACCGGAAGGACTGTGGCGCCAGATCAGCCACTTCGGCTATGGGGCCTTCACGGCACAGGCTTACTTCCCAGATGCCGGCGAAGCGACCCAGCGCCGCAGCATGTATACCTTCTGGAAGCGCACCTCGCCGCCACCCTCCCTCGCCATTTTTGATGCCCCTACCCGGGAGACCTGCACCGTCCGGCGCATGGGAACCAACACCCCACTTCAAGCACTCGTGCTGCTGAACGACCCGCAGTATCTCAATGCCTCACGTGCACTCGCAAGGCGCATGATCGACGAAGGAGGCGACTCCACCGAGAGCCGAATCTCTCATGCCTTCCGATTGGCCACCGCACGTCCGCCCAATTCGGCTGAATTGGAAATCCTCGGCTCGATGTATACGCGTGAAAAAGAGCGTTTCAGCGCGAACCCCGAGGATGCCAAAGAGCTCATGCGATCCGAGGATGCCACCCCGGAACTTGCCGCACTCACCATGGTCGCTTCGACCATCCTCAATTTGAACGAAACCATCACGAAACAGTAACCATGAGCAGGACTTCAATTTCACGACGCGGCTTCATCGGGACAGGAGGCGGCACCCTCGCCTTCATGGGCCTGCCCTCGATGCGCGCGAGCGCTGGGCCGCAACTCGGCTTGCCCCAACTCCCCCACCATCAGCCGACCGCCAAACGGGTCATCTATCTCTTCCAGTCCGGTGGACCCTCTCATGTCGACCTCTTTGATCACAAGCCGACCCTCAAGAAACTCCACGGCACCGATCTCCCCGAGAGCGTGCGCGGGAGTCAGCGCGTCACCGGCATGACCGCCGGCCAGAGCAAGTTCCTTGTCAACGCCGCGATCTCCGAGATCAAGCCACGCGGACAAAGCGGGGTTACGATTAGTGACTTACTGCCCTACACCTGCGGGATTGCCGACGACATCACGCTGATCAAGTCGGTCCACACCGAAGCCATCAATCACGATCCGGGCATCACCTTCATCAACACCGGCTCGCAGATTCCCGGGCTCCCCAGCCTTGGGGCCTGGTGCAATTACGGACTCGGCAGCCACAATCCGGACATGCCGGGCTACATCGTGATGCTCTCCCAAGGCTCGGGTAAGAACCCGGGCCAACCGATCTTCTCACGCCTCTGGGGAAGCGGCTTCATTCCCTCCAGCCATCAAGGCGTCCAACTTCGCGGCGGCGGCTCTCCCATCCTCTATCTCGATGACCCGAAGGGCATCGACCGGGCCAGCCGGCGCAAGATGCTTGATGATCTCGCCAAAATGAATGCCCTCCGCCTCGACCAAACGGGTGACCCCGAAATCGCGACCCGCAACTTTCAATACGACATGGCCTACCGCATGCAGGCCTCCGCCCCGGAAATCACCAATCTCTCAGACGAACCCGCGAGCACCTTTGAGCTCTACGGAGAGGACGCCCGGACCCCCGGAACCTACGCCTACAACTGCCTGCTCGCCCGCCGGATGGCCGAGCGCGACGTCCGCTTTATCCAGCTCTTCCATCGTGGCTGGGATCAGCACAATAGCCTGGTCGCGCACCTCGGGGCCCAATGCCTGGACACCGACCGCGCCTCGGCCGCCTTGGTCACCGACCTCAAGCAGCGGGGCATGCTCGCAGACACCCTCGTGGTCTGGGGGGGCGAGTTTGGTCGCAGCGTTTACAGTCAAGGCGGTCTGAATGCCGGCCGCGACCACCATGGCCGATGCTTCAGCATGTGGATGGCGGGCGGAGGAGTTTCAGCGGGCAAGATGTACGGAGAGACCGACGATTTCTGCTACAACATCGTTCAGGATCCCGTCCACATCCGTGATCTCAACGCCACCATTCTTCACACTCTCGGGATCAACGACAAACGCTTCCAATTCAAATTCCAGGGCCTCAACCACACCCCCACCGGTGTCGAAGCCACCCGGGTGGTTCGGGAGATCCTTGCCTAGAGCATCACGCCACCTGGAAACGCCCCCCGCCAAGGTGACTTCCCTCAGGGAGGGGCCAACTTTTCCTGACATCTTTTGAGGGAGAAAGTAAGGAAGCGTTTCTTGCTCCGTATTCCTCCCTCTGTCTTTCATCATGAAAACCGCACTCACTCTCACCACTCTCTGCCTTGGCGTGCTCCAGTCGATGGCCGCACCGTCCTGGATTTGGTCCTCCAAAGCCCCCGGGGACACGGATCAAGTCACTTTCCGGACCACCGTGAACATCCCAGAAGGCGGGGTCTCCATGGCCAAGCTCCTCTTCACCTGCGACAACGGTGCGACCGCGTTTTTAAACGGCAAAAAAATCCTTACCAATCCTGATTGGCGGACCCCCTCCTCCCGCGACATCACCGATCTCATCAAGCCCGGCACCAATGAGCTGACCTTTCAAGCAAAGAATGAAGGCGGGGCCGCCGGCTTTATCGCCACCCTTTCCCTCAAACAAAAGGACGGCAAGACCACCCAAGTCGAATCCGGCGCAAACTGGGAAGCCCGGCCTGCGGGCTCCAAAAAGTGGAGCCCCGCCACCGTGATCGCAGCGTACGGCCAAGGACCTTGGAAAAAAGCCTTCGACGGTCCCGCGCCCGATCCGGTCGCCGACGAAGTCATCACCCTTCCCGGCTTCACCGCTGACAACCTCTACACCGTTCCCAAGGGCGAACAGGGCTCCTGGGTCGCCATGACCGTCGACCCCAAAGGAAACCTCATCACGGGCGACCAATACGGCGGCCTTTACCGCGTCACCCTTCCCGCCCTCGGCAGCACCGACGGGACCAAAGTCGAAAAGCTTCAAGCCAAGGTCGAAGGAGCCCACGGACTTTGCTACGTCTTCGATTCCCTCTACGTCCTCAAGAACGAACAAAAAGGCCCCAACGGCCTCTTCCGTCTCCGTGACACCAACAACGACGGTCAGTTCGATGAAGAAAAAATGCTCCGCGAATTCAAAGGCGGCGGCGAGCACGGTCTTCACAGCATCGTCCCCGGACCCGATGGAAACTCCCTCTACCTCGTCTTCGGCAACCACACCAACGCACCCGAAAAAATCGACCACTCCCGCCCCGCCCAAGCTTGGTCCGAGGACCATCTCCTCCCCCGCATGTGGGATGCCAACGGCCACGCCAAAGGTCGTCTCGCCCCCGGCGGCTACATCATCAAGACCGATCCCGATGCCAAAGAAATCGAAATGATCGGCTCGGGCTTCCGCAATGAATTCGATGCCGCCTTCGACCAAAACGGCGAACTCTTCGCCTTCGATGCCGACATGGAATGGGACCTCGGCTCGCCCTGGTATCGCCCCACCCGCGTGAACCACGTCGTGAGCGGACTCGAAGCGGGCTGGCGCTCAGGCACCGGAAAGTGGCCCGACCACTATCCCGACACCCTCCCCGCGACCGCCGACATCGGTCCCGGCAGCCCCACCGGAGTCGCCATCGGCACCGGAGCCAAATTTCCCACCAAGTATCAACGCGCCCTCTACATCAACGACTGGACCTACGGCACGATGTATGCCGTCCATCTCGTCCCCAACGGCGGCAGCTTCACTGGTGAAGTGGAAGAATTCGTGAGCGGACGTCCCCTGCCCCTCACCGACGTCATTATTCACCCCACCGACGGCTCGATGTATTTCATGATCGGTGGCCGCCGCACCCAGTCCGCCCTCTACCGCGTCACCTACACCGGCAAGGAAGTGACCGCGCCCGTGAAGGCCCTTCCCGTCACCGTCGAAGCCAAGCTCCGCCACGACCTCGAAAAGCTTCACGAGAGTGGCACCGGACCTGAAGTCATCGCCAAGGCCCTGCCCTCCCTCGACCACCCTGATCGTAACGTTCGCTATGCCGCCCGCGTCGCCCTCGAACGCCAACCCGCGGCCCAATGGGCAGCTCAGGTCCTCGCCCAGACTTCCCCCTGGGCGGTCATCGAAGGAACCGTCGCTCTCGCCCGCATTGGCGAAGCCTCACACCAGTCCGCCCTCTTGAAAAAACTAGGCTCCCTCGATCCTAAATCCCTCACCCGGGACCAACTCCTCGGCTGGATCCGGGCCCACTCTCTCGCCTTCATCCGCCTCGGAGAACCGCAAGCTAAGGCCGCTCTCATCCAGCGCTTTGCCCCGCTCTTCCCTGCCCAAGACAATGCTCTCGACCACGATCTCGCCGAGATGCTCATCTACCTCGGCGACCCTTCCGTCGTTGCCAAAACCCTGCAGCTCATGGCCACCGCCAAGGACGATCACACCGAACTCACCAACGAAGCTGTCCTCGCTCGGAACTCCGGATACGCGAGCGCGGCCCGCGAAGTTCACCAAAGCCGCCCCAACCTCCAGCAATACGGCTACCTCTACCTCCTCCGGAACGCCAAAGCCGGTTGGAATCCCGGACTTCGTCAAACCTACTTCTCCTGGTTCACCAAAGCGAGCGAATGGAAGGGCGGCAATAGCTTGAAGAAATTCATCGCTAATATCCGCCAGGAAGCTCTCGCCAACATCGCCCCTGATTCCGAAAAAGAGGCCCTCGACAAGCTTTCCAGCACTCCTCCGGTGGTCCTGGCCAACATCAAGCCCGCAATCGGTCCCGGTCGTTCATGGAGCGTCGCCGAAGGGGTGGTCGAAGTCAGCAAGCACAAGACCAGTCGAAACTTCGCCCGCGGTCAGGAACTCTACGCGGCCACCGCGTGTGCCAGCTGCCACCGCATGGCTGGCGAAGGCGGTGGCATCGGCCCCGACCTCACCGGTTCCGGAAGTCGCTACACCACCTCGGACCTCCTTGAGAACATCATAGAACCTTCCAAGGTCATCTCCGACCAATACGGCAGTGAAACGATCACCACCAAGGACGGCTCGCTCATCATCGGCAGAATCGGTGGAGAAACCAAAGAAACCCTCTCGGTCATGACCAACCCCTTCGCCCCCGATTCACTCATCGAGATCCCGATGAAGGACATTGCCTCCCGCGAGCAGCTTCCGATTTCCATGATGCCTCCTGGCCTCATCAACAGCCTCAACCCCGATGAGCTCGCCGACCTCGTGGCCTACCTCATGTCGGGAGCGAATCCTGAGGACGCGGCCTTCAAAAAGTAAGATTGCTTCGGTGTCACAATGGCATCCGCCGCCAACTGCAATCTTCATCATTCCCTAACAAGCTCACGCCGCCTTCATCCCTGACGAGATCCGGACAATTTGGAGAGAAGGATGAGCGTTGTGCCCATCGCTCATCTGACCGTTTGCGGTGACTCAGGGTGGGCTCATCGTCATTCTGCAAGATAAGATTAAAAAAAGCCCGCACTCCGAGGAGGGCGGGCTTGGGAAGATTGAGATCAGAGGTGGCAGCCTCCGCTACCTTTAGTAACGATAGTGAGCGGGCTTGAAGGGGCCTTCGGGGCTGACATCAATGTAGTCGGCCTGCTCTTGAGTGAGCTTGGTCAACTTGGCACCGATCTTGGCGAGATGAAGTCGTGCAACTTCCTCATCGAGTTCCTTGGGAAGCACTTCGACCCCGATTTCGCGGGTGTCCTTGCTTTCCCAAAGAGCAATCTGTGCGAGCGTCTGGTTGGTGAAGCTATTGGACATCACGAAGCTTGGGTGGCCGGTGCCACAACCGAGGTTCACAAGGCGCCCTTCGGCAAGCATGTAGATCGCATTGCCAGCTTTGAAGGTATACTTATCAACCTGAGGCTTAATGTTGAGCTTCTCAATTCCAGCGAGGGCCTCGAGCTTATCGATTTGGATCTCGTTGTCGAAGTGACCGATATTACAAACGATGGCTTGGTCCTTCATCTTCTCCATGTGCTCGGCGCGGATGATGTCGAAGTTTCCGGTGGTGGTGACATAGATGTCGCCCCAACCGAGGGTGTCTTCAATGGTGAGAACGCGGAAGCCTTCCATGGCAGCTTGCAGAGCGCAGATGGGATCGACTTCGGTCACGACGACCTGAGCACCTTGGGCACGGAGAGCTTGGGCACAGCCTTTGCCAACATCGCCGTATCCGCAGACCACCCCGACCTTACCAGAAATCATGACATCAGTGGCACGCTTGATGCCATCAATGAGGGACTCACGGCAGCCGTAAAGGTTGTCGAATTTCGACTTGGTGACGGAGTCGTTCACGTTGATCGCAGGGAAGAGAAGCTTCCCATCACGCTGCATCTGGTAGAGGCGATGAACACCGGTGGTGGTCTCCTCGGAGACTCCCTTGAGCTCGGGAACCCAAGCGTGGAAGATGCCGGGCTGCTTTGCGTGAATGTCTTTGAGGAGTCCCTTGATAACGGCTTCTTCGGTAGAAGAGGCGGGCTCATTGACCCAGTCGGAACCGTTTTCGAGCTCGTATCCTTTATGGATGAGGAGAGTGGCATCGCCGCCATCATCGACAATCATCTGGGGGCCAAGCGGAAGTCCGCCCTCGGGATTCGGGAACTGGAGGGCCTGCCAGGTGCACCACCAGTATTCCTCAAGAGTCTCGCCCTTCCAGGCGAAGACAGGGTAGCCAGCCTCGGCCATGGCGGCAGCGGCGTGGTCCTGGGTCGAGAAAATGTTGCAGGAGCACCAGCGGACGTCGGCACCGACGGCACGGAGAGTCTCCATGAGGACAGCTGTCTGGATGGTCATGTGAAGTGATCCCATCACACGAACGCCGTCAAGGGGCTTCGAAGGGCCATACTTTTCGCGAGTCGCGACGAGGCCGGGCATTTCGTGCTCGGCGACATCAAGTTCCTTGCGACCGAAACCGGCTAGGCCGATGTCTTTAACTTTGTAATCTGACATATTATTTTTTGGTTTTTGTGAGGTGTAGAATCTTTGAGGGGAAAGAAACGGCGGCTCTTTCCAACCGATTCTCCAGTCCAAAGTCTCTTGTAGACTTCAGAGCTGCCTGGATTTCGAGCGCTTCCTGGCAAGTCCGTCTCCACACTTCAAGATCTTCAAAAGATGCGGACGACATCACTGCTCACGGTTCGCTCTTAGCTAGAGGGCTGCTTTGAGGTCATCAACTTTGTCCAACTGCTCCCAAGGGAGATCGGCGGAGGAGTATCCAAAGTGACCGTAGTTGGTCGATTGACCGTAAATGGGGCGGAGTAGATCGAGCTGGGCCACGATGTTGGCGGCCTTAAAACTGAAGACCTCCTGCACTGCTTTGACGATCTTCTCTTCATCAACTTCGTTCGTGCCGAAAGTGTTGACGTTGATGCTGACGGGATCGGGATATCCGATGGCATAGGCAAGCTGAAGCTCACACTCGGTCGCGAGACCAGCGGCTACGATGTTTTTGGCAACCCAACGCGCCATGTAAGCAGCCGAGCGATCGACCTTGGAAGGATCTTTCCCAGAGAAAGCACCACCGCCGTGACGGCCCATGCCCCCGTAGGTATCAACGATGATTTTACGCCCGGTCAGTCCGGCATCACCCTCTGGCCCCCCTGTCACGAAACGTCCGGTTGGGTTGATGAGATACTGGGTATCGTCGCGGAGAAGCTCCCCGGGAATGACCTTTTCGATGAGGTCACGCTTCAGGATTTCGCGCATTTCAGGAGTGTCGATTTCGGCAGCGTGCATCGTGGAAACAACCACCGCAGTGACACTGACAGGCTTGCCGTCTTCATATTGCATCGAAACCTGAGTCTTGGAATCCGGACGAAGCCAGGTGTGCACGCGGTCTTTGCGAAGATTGGTCAAAGCCTCTCCCAAGCGGTGGGCGTATGCCACCGGAGCAGGCATGAGTTCCTCGGTATCATCGGCAGCATAGCCAAACATGATCCCCTGGTCCCCGGCTCCCTGCTCGGCGGTGTCCTTATACTCGGCAACTCCTGCATCGACGCCTTGGGCGATGTCTTGCGACTGCTTCCCGAGAAGGTTCATGAAGAAGAGGCTGTCAGCCTCAAACTTCGAGGTGTAGCTATATTCGGTGTTATCGGCGTAGGATCGATCGTAGCCAATCTTACGGACGGCCTCGCGGGCCACTTCTTCGTAATTAAACTTGGCTCCGGTTGTGATTTCGCCGGCAAGAACAAGGGCGTTATCCTTCACGAGAGTTTCGCAGGCAACACGGGACTTGGGATCTTGCTCAAGGCAAGCATCGAGGATAGCGTCGGATACGGTATCACAGACCTTGTCCGGATGTCCTTCAGTGACGGATTCTGAGGAGAAAATGAAATTTTTGCTCATGGTTCGTTTTTTGATATCGTCGAATCGCGATACGTTGATACGAGTTAGTCCCACTTTTCCATGCCGTCAATTCTCAATTCCCTGAAACTCATCTCAGATCCGACTCGTTTGCGTATTTTACTCCTTCTCGGAGAGGAATCTCTTTCTGTAGCCGAACTCCAACAAATCCTTGGGATGGGCCAATCCCGAATCTCCACCCAACTCTCCCAGCTCAAAAAAGAAGGCCTCGTCACCGACCAGCGATCCGGAAAAAACAACATCTACTCCGCTTGCGTCCCGGAAAGTCTCGCGAGAATCATCCTTGAAGCCGGTCATGAGATCCCTGAGTGCCAAAAAGACATCCCCTCTCTCCGCCACGTTCTCCGAAAACGCAAGGATCAGGTTCGCGCCTACTTTGATGCCTTGGCCGGGAGATTCGGCCGGGAATACGTCCCGGGTCGTTCCTGGAAAGGACTTGCCGAGGCTATGCTCAAGATCCTCAACTACAAGGTCGTGGCCGACCTCGGCGCCGGCGAAGGAACCCTCTCACAGCTCATCGCCCAGCGGGCCTGCAAGGTCATCGCTATCGACAACTCCGAAAAAATGATCGAGTTCGGCCAAAAGCTCGCCAAAGAAAATAACCTCCCCAACCTCGAATACCGCCTCGGCGACATCGAGTCTCCGCCCATCGACGATGGCTCCGTCGACCTCGCCATTTTCTCTCAAGCCCTCCACCATGCCGAGCAACCCTTAACGGCTCTTACCGAAGCGCACCGTATCCTGAAACCCGGCGGTCGCCTCATCGTGCTCGATCTCCTCCAGCACACCTTCGAGAAAGCCCGCGAACTCTACTTCGACACCTGGCTCGGCTTCTCAGAAGTGGAACTCGCAGAGATGATCGCCAAGGCCGGCTTCACCGATGTGGAGACCGCCATTGTTGACCGCGAAGAAGTCCCGCCGAACTTTCAAACACTCCTCGCCAGCGCTTCCAAATGACCTTCTTCAAAAGAGCCGCCCTCATCCTCCCTGCCTTTCTCGTCTCCTGCGCGGCCCCTTCCCCGCAGGCTACTACGCCCCTGGCCCGCCCTGTTCCAGCGGCGGCCGTTCCCGCCGTTCCTATCGCGCAACCGACGCTCCCGGCCCCGACAAATCCGTTCATCGCCCCCAAGATCTCGCCACCCCCAAGCGCTCCTTCCCCAAAACACCCTCTTAAAGTCCGCACCGCTTCACTCCACGGGACCGAATTCACCGCCGTCACCTTCGATCGCCGCGACTACTTCCTGAAAGTGGTCGATCAGAAAAATGGCCCCGGATCACAATTCAGCAACGCCCAAGCCGCTGGCTTGGGAGGACTCGCCGCAATCAACGGAGGCTTCTTCTCCCCCGAAGGCAAACCCGTCGGCCTCGTCATCACCGGCGGTGAAGTACGAGGTTCATTCAACTCCAGCTCTTCCCTCGGAACCGGCATCCTCGACGGGAGGTTGGTCACCCTGGCAACCCGCCAGAACTACCGGAAATCTCACGAACTCCTCCAAACTGGACCCCGCCTCGTCTGGGCGGGCGAAGCCCTCACCGGCCTCTCTTCAACGAACGACCGCCCCCGCTCTCTCATGATCTGGGATGGCCAAGATCACTTCGGCCTCGTCTACGCCGACTCCGCGACGCTCGAAGGACTCTCCAACAATCTCAAGTCCCAGCCTCTCAAGGGCTTCGAAATCAAATACGCCGTCAACCTCGATGGCGGAACCTCTTGCGACCTCTGGGTCTCATCATCAATCCCCGGTGGCGGTCTCAATAAGAGCTCATTCTTTCGTAAGAAAGCCCGCAACTACCTCGCTCTGCGACGGCGCTAGATCTTACTTCGCCCACGTCTTCCAGATCGCATCGATCTTCTCAACCGCGGGCACCCTCCCATCGAGAATCAGGAATCCGTAGTGTAATTCCAAGGACTCACCTTTCTTGATCTCTTTCTCAAAGAACGCGCCGAAGCGCCCGTAATCGCGATAAGCCGAGTGCACTGTGCCCTTGGGATTCGTCGAGCCATTCATGTGCACCACGCCATACCCTTTTCCGTCTAAGGTGTAATTCTCAGCCGCCCAGGGAAGATCCTTGACCCCGTTTACCTTGGTCACGTCATTCGGGAAAACATACTTCGTCTTCTTTTTATCGACTTCATTTGCCGGACGATACTGCACACCGGCATGCTCCGGATCGCCCTTCAAAAAGACCGCCACATCCACTGGCGTCAACTTGGTGTCAAAATCGATCATGACGCGCCCGCCGAACTTCCCCTCGGTCACCGTAAAAGTCCGCTCTTCTTCCAAGAAAGGCTTCTCGGCCCCGTCCATCCAATGCGTCACTGAAGTGAAAATCGCGGCACCATTCTTCACCTCCTTCTTGGCAAACTTCTGGTGCACAATATCTCCCCCCTTCATGTGCCAACGATCGTAGCGCTTCCCGTCCACCTCAATCTTACTCCAGCCAATGAAGATCCCGCGATGGTGGGTAAATTGCCCGCCCGCTCCCTTAGTAATCGGCTTCTTACCCTCGGCATCGAAGACATGCAGGTAAGGCTTGTAAGTCTCATGATGCCTCTCAGGCGTCGTAGTGTCGTGTGCATACATATAGCGAACCACCACCTTGCCATCCGAGACCACATCCAGATGCTTGCCCTCGGCATCCTTGAACTCAAGCTCCCCAAAAACTGGAGTCACCAACAATCCGCCTAACAAAAAAGTAGAAATCCTCATCTCTTCAGGACGCTCCTCGGCGCGGAAATATTTCAATCCGACTCATTTTCCCGAGGAAGCGGAGGCGGCGACACCCGCACCTTCCTCCCGTTCATCACCGCTCCCACCCAAGTGTAACGGATCGCAAACTCGTAAATCACCAACAAGATCGCGGTCACACTTGTGATCACAATCACAAGTTTCAAAAGTAACGGAGCCTCCCACCCGCTGATCAAAATTTGCACTGCAATCATCAAGGGGAGGTGCGCCACATAGAGCCAATAGGATGAGTCCGAGAAATACCTGACTACCGGCCGCCCCTCATTCAAAAACCTCCGGAATACCCCCATCATCCCCACGATCGTGACCCACGCAAAGCCACTCGCTAACAACGATCCCCAGACCACATCCCCCTTGATCAAATCTCTCCCCCACCAAAAAAGAGGCACTGAGACCAGGAGCCATCCCCACCAAATCCGACCCACTTTCTTCTCCCAAAATCCCCGCCCAAAACTGAGCGCCCCGAAGAAAAAGAAAACCGCATAATACCCCAGCTTCTGAGGCCATGGAAAAATCCCGGTCGATGTCCCCGGCCCAAATTGCCCCGGCATGAGTGTCTGCATCCACCAAGTGAGCGGCACCAACCAAAGCAAACATCCCGGCACTCCAATCAAGCCGTCCGGCAACCGCCAACCCAACCGACCCGCCAGCAACGCCACCGGGACAAAAAGCAACAGTAACCACAGGAGATCATACAGAAACCAGAGATGGTGAAACACCGGGAAATCCACCCCTTTGCGATACCACCCCAACCCACGCTCACCCGATGTCTTCGCCCCTTTTTTCGCCAGCGCGACCACCAATCTCTCCCGCGCTTCCCGATGCGACTCCTCCACCGCAATTTGGAACGCTCCTCCGATCGCCTTCACGATCTTAAAATCGGTAGTGGTGGCCTCCATCACCGAGGTCCCCCGCCAATCCTCTGCCGAGACCTCCGCCCCTGCTTTCAGCAAAACCAGCGCGGCCTCCTCTCGTCCGAAAAAACAAGCTGTCGTCAGAGCCGTTCCCCCACCCGCGCCCCGCCCTTCAAGCTCGGCCCCCTCCTCCAACAAGCCTGCAACCATCTCCGCATTGTCAGCAATCGAGGCCACATGAAGCAACGGAGTGCCATTCTGATCCTTCTCGTTGGCATCTCCACCCTTCTCTAACAAAAAACGGACCTTCTCGACATCCCCCTTGATCACCATCTCAAACAAGTCACTCCCTCCAACCCGAACCACTTCGCCTCGCTCGGCCTTCACCTGCCCTCCCCAGATTCCCAGCGCGATCATCGCCGGAAAGACAAGCACCACACCTGCGAACAAAGGGACCCCAATCCGCAACACCCTCTGCTTCACCAAGCCTCCCATCCCCCGCTTCTTCCACATCAGCGCCGTGAAAAATCCACTCACCAAAAAGAACAACGGCATCCGGAATCCATGAATCCAGTCAATCACCAGATAGATCACCTCCGGCGCCGACCTGACATCCTCCGCCGGCCAAATCGCAATCCCCGCAAACGACAACACCCCGTGCAGCACCAAGCCCAAAAGCATCGCCGCACCCCGCAGACCGTCTAAAAAATGATATCTTTCCTTTTCCATGTTCCTTTTTCATCCTGATCGACCCAACTCGAAAAAAGCGAACACCATTTTTTTCTCTGAAAACTTGTTCGGTTTTCACACGCGATATCGATCTCTCAACAAACCCAGCACCGCTCATCGTGTCATCCAGCGACCACCAACTTCTGAAGCAGCACCAGCGCGACCCCTCGGGTGGCGCCCTCGCCACGCTCATCGACCGGCACCTCCCCCTCGTCCTCTCAGTCGCCCGGCGCATTACCGCGAATGACGAAGCAGCCCACGATATCTCCCAGACCGTCTTCCTGCGGCTCCTCAAAAAGGCCTCAAACATTCCTGCCACCCTCCCCCTCACGGCCTGGTTCCACCGCGAAACACACAGCGCCTCCGTGGATCACGTCCGCTCCGAGGTCCGACACCAACAACGGGAACAAACCGCAGCATCCCTCAATACCATGAAAAACACCCCCGACCCATGGCCCCAACTTGCACCCGAAATCGATGGTGCCATCAACGAGCTCCCAGAGAACGACCGGTCCCTCGTCCTTCTTCGTTTCTACGACAACAAAACCCACCCCCAGATCGCCCGGGAACTTGGGATTAAAGAAGACGCTGCGCGCATGCGCACCAACCGCGCCCTCGAGAGACTCCGCACCATTCTTTCCAACCGGGGCATCACGACCACTGCGGTCCTTCTCGCCACCGTCCTCCCATCAAGCGCAGTCAGCCCCGCGCCCGCCTCCCTCGCCGCCTCTATTGCGACCTCCTTACCCGTCCTTCCCGCCGCATCGGGAATCTCCACTTTTTTAAAAGTCCATCTCCTCACCTTCAGCGCCCTCGCTATTGGAATCGCCACGGTCACCACCCAGCAGATCAAAATCAATCGGCTCAAATCGGACCACAATTCATCATCCCACCCACCGACGGCGGCACCACCTTCCTCTCGTAAATCCCGTAAATCTTCCACCCGGTCCGCCACAGGTGACGAAGCGGACCTTCTCGCCATCTTTGCCAACCCGGATCCCGCCGAGCGGATCCACCTGATTCAGCGTTACTCCATTCACCTCCCGGTCCATCGCATTCCGGAAGCTCTCGATCTCCTCCGCCAAAAGACCCCCGAATGGGACACCGAGTCCAAAATGCTCACCCACCTTCTCCTCACCCGCTGGGCCAAAGCAGATCCCGAAGCCGCTTTTGCCTCCCTCGATAATGCCAACTTCTCCCTCGAACGTGGCCGCTCCCTCAGCATCCTCGCCGCTCTCGCCTCGCTCGATCCACAACGGGCCGCCGACTGGCTCACCTCTCCCTCCAACGCACAAGCCTTCTACCCCGTGATCGGTCATATTCTGGCCGGCACCATCACCAAGGAATGGTCCCGCCGGGACTCTGAAGCCGCTCTTGAATGGGCCCAGACCCTCGCCGACCGGCAGAAAGCAGGGGCCTACTCAGGTGTTCTGGGCACCATCGCCGCCACCAACCCTCAAAAGGCCGCCAGCCTCGCCCTCACCCTTGAACCCGGCGATGCCCGCGACCACGTCCTCGGTGAAATCGCCGGCTCCTGGGCCCGGCACGCACCTGAAGAAGCCCTTGCTTGGACCACCCAACTCAACCCCGAAGAAAGAGACAACCCCACCGCCATTGCTCTCAAATCCTGGGCTGAAAGAGCACCCGCCAACGCCGCGCGATTCCTCGACCAGCAAAGCGGCACCGCCCACCTAGAACTCATCGCCTCGCAATGGTCACGACGCGACCCCGCCGGGGCGACCAACTGGCTCGCCGCAAAACCCAGGTCACCCCAACGAGATTCCGCTCTCGCGAAGACTCTTTGGAATTGGACCACCCAGCAACCAAAAGCAGCCTCTGACTGGATTCAAAACCAACCCAACGGCCCCGGTAAAGATCAAGCCATCGCCGGCCTCGCCATCGCAGCCGTCGAGTTTGATCCCCCCACCGCAATCGCATGGGCTCAAAAAATCTCCGCACCCGTCTTACGTCACGAAATCACCCAACACACCTTTGCAACCTGGACAAGTCGCGATCCGGAAAACGCTCAACAATGGGCCCGTGACAACACCCTGCAATCCAACGAATAACTCAAACAGTCTCCTATGAAAAAAAATCTCTTCTTTCACCTCATCTGGGCCCTCGTCGCTATGACAGCCTTCATCATCGGTTCCCGGGTTACCCAAGCGGACGACGACGGAACCAACTCAAGCTCACCGCCATCTCCTTCCCAGCTTTCGACCCGGCAATTCTCCACGGATGGATCTCCGGAACAAGGAGGACCGACCGGCACCAAATCGTCCTCCCTCAGATCCTCATCCCAGTCACCTTCAACCTCATTCACCGACGCTGACATCACAGAACTTGGCGAAGTATTCCGCATGGCAAAAGGACCCATCGAGCGCCGCCTCGCCTTCTCGGAAATGCTCAAGAACCTCACCCCCAAAAACGCCCGCCTCATGCGCGAGCAAATCGCACATCTCCCACAGGACTCCGCCGAATTTCGTGAATTTCACTATGCCTGGGGTGCCATCGCCGGCCAGGAAGCCATCACGCACGGAAAGGATACCCCAAAACGCGACATGGCCGCCTCCCTCGCTGGCTGGGCCGCCAGTGATCCCACCTCCGCTCTCGCCTACTTCAACCAACTCTCACCGGAAGAGCAAAGCAGCGGAACTCATCTGAAATGGGGGGCCGCCTTCGGCCTCGCCGATGTCGACCCCCAACTCGCCGCCGCGTTCGCCCTCGAACGCTTTCAAAACGGAGACAAAGAAGCCCCCAAGATGATTCACATCGCCGCCTCCGCTATCCTTCGCTCCGGTGATCGGGAAGAAGCCACCGACTGGGCCGCCAACATCCCAGAAGGAACCCTTCAAAACCAAGCCTTTGAGCGCCTCGCCGGAGAATATGCCAAAGAAGATCCTGCCAGCACCGTCGAGTGGGCCGTCGACCTTCCCGAGGGCGAGGGCAAAAACCACGCCATCGGCACCTCCTTCCACCACTGGGCCGGGCGCAGCCCTGAAGAAGCCGCCGCCGCCATCGCCTCGGTCCCCGCCGCCGATCGCGATGCTGCCACTTATGGCTACGCCACCCGCGTCGTCCACGATGACCCCGCCATCGGCGTCGAGTGGGCCACCAGCATTTCCGACCCCGAGGTCCGGGGCAGCGCTCTCGTCGACACCGGCCGGATCTTCTACCGCAAGGACCGCGAAGCTGCCCAGGAATGGCTCGCCACCGCGAACCTCCCTGAAGAATCTGTCCAAAAAATCACCGGCGGAAAGTAACGGCATTCTCACATGAAACGTCTTCTCCTCGGCTCGCTCCTCTTCGCCCTCTCCTTGCTTGGTATCTGGCTCCTGCCTGGTCTGGAAAAACCATCCCGCCCGTCAGCCAACAGCTTCCAATCAAAGCCTCCCGCCCAAATCGGCAACCCCTCATTTCTGAGCCCCCACTTCCGCCCCATCACCCTCCACCGGGATCACCTCTTTGTCGTCAACACCCCTGCTGACACCGTCGATGTCATCGACACCACAACCGGGCGCTTTTTAAAGCGTATCCCCGTTGGCCTTGATCCGGTGAGTATCGCGATCCGACCCGATGGCCTCGAAGCCTGGGTCAGCAATCACATTTCCGACTCCGTCAGCGTGATCGATACCGATCCCACCAGTCCCACCCACCTCCACATCATCGCAACCGTGCAGGACCTTGACCTCGAAAAACGTGCCACGCGCTTTGACGAACCCGTCGGCATCGCCTTCGCCAATAATCAAAAAGCCTACGTCGCGCTCTCCTCCGAAAATAAGATTGCCGTCATCGACGTCGCCTCCCGCCGCATCACAAAACACCTAAGTATTCCCGCCCAAGACCCGCGCGCGCTCACCGTGCGTCACGGTAAACTCTACGTTCTCCCCTTTGAATCCAACAACAAAACGCAACTCTCAGGTGGCTACAAAATCGACGGCGACCTCGTCACCTTCGATGCCCACCAACACTCCATTGCCCACAACAACGTCCTCTCACTCGGCCACGTTCTCGACATCGTCAAACATCCCCGCGTCCCCGACAAAGACCTCTTCGTTTTCGACACCGAAAGCGACCGTCTCATCGAAACCGTCGATACCCTCGGCACCCTTCTCTACGGCCTCACCGTCGATTCAAAAGGCACCGTTTTTATTGCTCAAACCGACGCTCGCAATGACGCCAATGGCCGCTCCGGCACTAAAAAACACGGCCTCGCCGAACTCGAAAACCGCGCCTTCCTGAACCAAATTACCCGCGTTGAATTCCAAAAAAACGCTGCTAAAAAACCGCGCTTCATCGAGCTCGAACCTCTCCCTCCGGTTCATCCCAAGCCCGGGCACGCCTTTGCCACCCCCTTCGCCGTCGAACTCAGTCGCGACGACCAAACCCTCGTTGCCACCGCCGCCGGCTCCGACAAGCTCTTCACCGTCGACACCTCCACCGGCCGAGTTCTCGGCCAGGTTCAAGTCGAATCCGTCCCCCGCGGCATTGCCCTCAAATCAAATCCCAACGGCACCCCTTCCCAAGCCTGGGTCCTCAATGCCGTCGCCAACTCCGTCTCCCTCGTTGACCTCACCGACCCTACCCAACCCATCCTTAAATCCACCATCCCTCTCGACGATCCCACTCCCGCCATTTTTAAGCGCGGACGCATCGCCTTTAACACGGCCCGGGCCTCCTCCACCGCAACCTTCGCCTGCGCCAGTTGCCACCCTGATGGTCACACCGACCAACTCCTCTGGGTCTTAAAAACGCCCATCGTCAGTGGCGGCAATCAGATCATGCCCCGCTCCACGATGCCGCTCCGGGGACTGCGTGACACCGCCCCTTTCCACTGGGACGGCATCCCCGGCGACCCCTATGGTGGCAACAACAGCGCCAAGGTCCGCGGCCATACTCCACCAAATTCCGATCTCAAGAAACCCGAAAGCGCGACCCGCCACCTCGTCGATGGTGCCCTTTCTTCCACCATGTCCCTCGTGAGCAACTCTGGTGAAAAAAGCGACCTCCTTTCCACTTCCGAGCGCGATGACCTCGCTCGCTTCCTCCTCAGCGTCCCCTACCCACCCGCTCAAAAACGCGCCTACACCAACGTCCTCTCCGAACGCGCCGAGGACGGCTTCGAACTCTTCCACCTCAAAGGAAACCACGAAGGCAAACCCCAACCCAATGTTTGCGGCAACTGCCACCGCATGCCCTTCTGGGTCAGCACCAACACCCCGGGCAGCGGCATGGACGCCCCCACCTGGCGCGGGGCTTATGATCGCTTCCTCATTCTCCCACAGGGCCGCCTCAACATCATCGACTTCGACTTCTACCGCCGTCTTGCCGAAAAAGGCATCCCTGAAAAAGACCTCTGGCGACTCTCCTGGCGCAGCAAACCCCGCTTCGATCCCATCTGGGAAATGGTTCTCGAAGGGAGCACCGGATACTCCGGTTCCTTTGCCCGTCAACTTACCCTGAACCACCAAACCGTCGCCCAACCCCTCACCCGCGACCTCCTCCCCGCCCTTGAATCCTCTGCCCAGGAAGGAGCGATCGTTCTCCAGGTCGAGGCCCTTTTCCACGACCAAAAGGAGCCCGCCTCCCTCACTCTGCAGTTTCAGGACGACCACTACATCCAAGTCGATGGCGCCCGCCGCCGCTTCACTCGTGACCAACTCCTAAAATTAGCAAAGGAGAAATCCTTCCTCGGCACCTTCACCGCCCGCCATGGAGCGCGCCCCGGATTCACCTTCCCCCAACCCGCCCTCTGGACCCTCAGCCCTCTCCAGGTGCAAAGCGGACGACAGCACTTCCCCATCCTCGCCGACGGAAAAAAATCGATGACCATCAACGCCCGTCACGTGACGAAGGATGCCCACGTCGTCGTCAACGGACGCCGCGTTCGCGCCACCATCTCCTCCGGTGAAGCAGAGACCATCGCCATCGAACTCCACTCCCTTCCGCCCAACGGACTCCATTTCCTGCAGGTCCAAAATGCCCACGGACTCTTCAGCAACGACTTCATCTTCCACGTCGCCGATCAAGCCAGCGACATTGCCAAATTCCTCCAGCAAGACCCAGACCAACTTCGCAACGACCTCGAAAAGGCCATCCAGAGCGGCAGCCCCGCCCGCGTGAAACGGCTCCTCAAACTCGGTGCCCCAATCAACCGACTTCACCAGGAAAACGGAATGACTCCCCTGGCCAGCGCCGCCTTCCACGGCAAACCGGCACTCGGCTCACTCCTTCTTGAACAGAAAGCCGACCTCAAAAAAACCAACCGTGACGGCAACACGGCTCTCCATCTCGCCGCCTTCATGTGCCGCACCGAAGTCGTGAAACTCCTCCTCAAAAACGGAGCAGCCCTCACCGCCCGCAACCACCGCCACGAATCCCCCCTCGATGTTGTCTCAGGCGATTGGAATGAAGCCCTCGCTGGCCTCTACCAATTTCTCAACACCTCTGCCGACCTCAAACTCGACCTTGCTGGGATCCAAAAACAGCGCACTCAAATAGCCGACCTCCTGCGCCAAAAATCCCGCTTGCCGAAATGAACGCGCCCCCCGCCTGACTGGTCCTCACCATCAAACTTTTCTTCCCGTTTCCCTTCATTCGAAAGATCTCTGCTGAAAACTTCGTTAGAGATAAGCTAGAGTCTGTGCCCATGAAAAAGTCCCACCTCATTCACTGCGCTTGGGCCCTCGTGGCCGTTGCCACATTTGCCATTGGAAAACGCTCCACTGATGCTCCGTCCTCCGCTGGGAACGCCTCTGCTAATTCCACTAACGACAGTTCAACCACTCTTTCGTCCCGCTCAAAGGATAGTGATTCCACCGCTCCGGGCCGCCGCTCAAGCCGCCGTCCAGGCTCCGCTTCATCTGCCCCCGACGCCGAACTCACTTTCCTCTCCGAAGCTGGTGTCCGTCAACTCGGCCTTGACCTCAAAGCCGCCAAAGGCCCACTCGAACGGCGCAAAGTCTTCTCCCAAATCCTCGCCAATCTCACCGTCGAGAACGCCAAGCTCATGCGCGAGCAAATCCTTAGCCTGGACGACGATAGTTCGGAATTTCGCGAATTCCACTACGCCTGGGGAGCCATCGCCGGTGAAGAAGCCGTCTTCAATGGCAGCGAAACCCCCGAGCGTGACATGGCCTCCACCCTCGCCGGTTGGGCCGCAAAATCACCCGAAGCCGCCCTCGCCTACTTCAACGGCCTCGACAAAGACGCCAAAAATAGCGGTGGCCTCAAATGGGGAGCGATTTACGGGCTCGTCGATGCCGATCCCAATCTCGCCGTCCGCTTCGCGATGGATCAACAAGCCGCCGGTGACCGCGAAGCGACCCGCCTCATGGACCTCGTCACTCGCCAAGTCCTAAAATCCGGCGACCCCGCCGATGCCGCCAGTTGGGCCTCCTCCCTCCCCTCCGGCGAGATGCAAGACGCCGCGATCTCCCGTGTCGCCCGCGAATACGCCGATGACGACCCCGTCGCCACCCTCGACTGGGCCGCCACCCTCCCCGAGGGCAACGGCAAAAACCGCGCCGTGCGCGAATCCTTCTCCGAATGGGCTCAAAATGATCCCCAAGCCGCGGCCACTCGCCTCGACTCCATGGCCAAATCTCCCGAGCGCGACTCCGCCACCTACGGCTACGCCACCCGCGTCGCCTGGGAAGACCCCCAGACCGGCATCGAGTGGGCCAATACCATCACCGACGAAGGCACCCGGAACCGTGCCGTCGAGGAAACCGGCCGCGTCTTCTACCGTAAGGATCCGGAAGCCGCCAAACAATGGCTCTCCAACAGCGGCCTCAGCGAAAAGCAACAAGCCGACATCACCCGCCGCCGCGGTCGCGGCTAAATCTGTGCCGCGAATGAATCAACCATGATTCACTTCTTACACATCAGGGGATATCGCTCACTCGCCGACTTCTCGCTCAAGCTCGCCCCCCTCACCGTCGTCCAGGGAACCAACGGCGTCGGCAAGTCAAACCGCTACAAAGCTCTCCGGCTTTTTGGCTCCCTCGCCAAAGGAACCTTCCCTCAAACCATGGCGTCGGAAGGCGGCACCCACAGCTGCCTCTGGGCCGGGCCCGTCGTCAGACCTCCAAAGCGAAAAGAAGTCAGCCTCGACCTCAAATCGGTCGACTTCCGCTGGCAACTTACCTTCGGTCTCGTGCCCGCTTCACCCGGCGACCCAACCATGTTCAGGGGCGACCCCGACATGAAAAAAGAGGCCGTCAGCTCAAAAAAGATCCGCCATTCTCGCACCGATTGGACTCCCAACGTTCCTCACACAACGAGTCCGTCGTCTCCTTCATCCCCGATCACCATTTACAGATCGCTGCCACCGGCTCAAACCTCGAACTCCTCTGGCACCAACCCGCTCTCAAACGCCCGGTCCACGCCTCGGAACTCTCGGATGGCACCCTCCAGTTCCTCGCTCTTTGTGGCGCTCTCATCAGCCCAAAGCCACCCTCACTCCTCGTCCTGAACGAACCAGAGAATAGCCTTAATCCCAACCTCTTTCCCGCCCTCATCGAACTCATCAGACACGCCAATCTCTCCTCCCAAGTCCCCGTCATCACCCACTCCGCCGATCTCTCAAACGCCCTCGTCGAGCAACTCGATGCCTCCCCCCGAAAGCTCGCCATCCAGGAAGGAGCAACCCGCCTACAAGAAGACCTTGGCCCCAAACGCGTCTGGACTTTCGACGACTAGCAAGCCGCTTCCCGACGAAGCCAATGCCCTTCACTGCGACTTATCTCCTTTTCATTGAAACCCGCTCCTTTCCCCTTAGGCTGATCATGTGAAATATCTGGCGTTACTCCTCACCAGCCTCCTCCCGCTCACTGGTCAGGACTTTCGAGTCACCGAGGTGATGGCGAACAGTCTCAATGGGACTGACTGGTTCGAGATTACAAATTTCGGGGAGAACTCGGCAAGCTTGTCAGGCTTCAGCTGGAGAGATCAAAACGAACAAGACCCTCTCGTCCCGCTCCCTGAGGTTACCTTCACATCTGGTGAGTCTGTGATTTTTTTGATCAGCGGCTCGGTAGCCGAATTCCAAGCTTGGTGGGATCTCGAGGCCGCGGTCCAAGTCGTCCGACTGGCGGATAATCCGGAATTATCTCTCCCCCGAATTTCATCAGAAGGCGATCAAGTCAGTCTTTACAACGCAAGCCAGGAGCTTGCTGATCAGTTTAAAACCGGGCACTTTCCGGAAGGTGTCAGCCACTCCAAACTCGCAGGCGGGACGACCGTTCCATCTTCGGAACTTAGACGAGATCAGTATGGATATCGGCCAAGTTTGGGAACCGCCCGCATCAACGGCTTCACCGTAAATGAATGGGCCTCGCCAGGTGAGGTCGGTGAAGAGGCCGCTTTCCCCCCGGTCCTTGAGATGCGCCGCTATACCCACGAGTGGCCGACCAACCTCGACTTGGCAAACTCCACCTTTCGCATCAGAGCCACTGACCCCAACCCCAACGATGACTTAACCATCACCATGATCGAGGCACCCGACTGGCTCTCACTTCAAGATGAAGGGAACGGCACGGCTAGCCTGCAAGGCACCCCGCCGATAGAGGCGGTCCGGTCCTTCTTTTTCCGGCTCCTGGTAACTGACAATACCGGCTTGGACTCACAGGGTGACCGAAACGACCCGGATAACTCCATCGTCTTAGACATCCTCCCAACTTCCAGCCCGATTATTTTAAACGAATATAACGGAGTGGCCACTGGCGGATTTCTTGGAGATCGCGAAGATGAGGTCCCGGCGCGAGCTTTTGATCCCACACTCGGAAGAGTCGCCTCGAACGGCGGTTTCTGGATGGAGTTTGTGGTCGTCGGCAGTGGCAACGGGCCAGAGGAAGTCGATATTCGGGGATGGCGATTTAGAGTCACTTCTAACCCCGGCGTGAACGACAGCTCTTCACCCCGCTTCTCTTTCCAACTCAACAACAATCCTGCCCTCGCAAAAATCCCGGCGGGAACGATTCTCACTTTCACCGCTGGCGATGACATCTTGCCGAGCGTTCTCAACGACGATATCAACGCTCTTTCTGAGGGCTTCTTCCACACCAATATCAATCTCTATGATCTCACCTTTGTGGAGATGTCAGAATTCAACCGCACGAACGCCGATCGGCTCAATCGCAGTGGGCAACTATCTATTACCGTATCGACTTCCGACCATAACGTCATTCTCGGCCCCGCCGGAGAAAGAAGCGCCCGCCGCGATGACGATCAAGACGGCATCTTCGAGAACGGAGTCAATATCGGCCCGGATGAAGTCTTCAAACTCGAAGCCGATCCCACTCCGCAAACCAGCCCAATCTTCGGAGTGTCTGATGGTGGCTATTCCTCAACCTTTGGTGCTCCCAATGAATGGAACGACCGACAGTCGAGACAATCATTTAGCGCTTATCGTCCTGAAAATCTCCCACCACGTGTCTCAGGCTCGCCTTCCCTCTCGTGCATCCGCGGGACTTATCAAGCCTCATTCTCCTTCACAGATCCCGAGGGACAGGTGATGAGTACCTCATTGGTCAACTCACCAGACTTTCTCTCGCTCACCCGGACGGGCCCCGGAACTTGTGAGGTGAGTCTGAACCGCGAAATCCAACCAAGAGATTGGGGGGATCACATTGTCACCATTAGGGTGGACGATGGCTCGGAACTCTACTCCTCCGGCGACCTGAGCTACCGGCTCTCCATCTCAAACCCGAGCCCTACCGTCATCGTCAATGAATTCAACGCCGTGACCAAAGAAGTCTATCTCAACGGTGGAACTGAAAGCTCAGATCAAGATGGTGACCCACCGGCGAGCGATGCCACCTTGGGACGGAGGCAGGGAAACGGTGGCGACTGGATCGAACTCGTAGTCGTCGGCACCGGCGGCCCTTCTGTCGTTGATCTGAGAGGCTGGAGCATCGCGATCGGAACCTCGGTGAACGGAGGAGACTTTGATGCTTTCAGCGGCCTGACCCTGAGCAATCATCCCGACCTGGGAGCAGTTCCCGCCGGAACCATCATCGTCCTCGGTTCCCCGAGATTCGATGCCGTCACCCCCTATGACGATCGCTTCAGGGAAGAGGGTTGGCGCCGTTTGGAAGCCCGAACCGATTCACCCTACATTATCCAAAATTCATTCGACCCATGGGACCTCAGAATCAACGCCCAAGACAATCTCATCTGTATTAGCGACCGAGAGGGCAGGACCATTTTCGGCCCGGTCGGGGAGACGACCATTCAAGGAGTGAAACTCGGAAATGATGAAGTATTTGAGCTCGAAGCTCATGCCAGCCCCTCAATCTCGATTCACGATAGCAGCGCCGAACCCGGCACCTTCGGCTATGATGATAGCGATTCGGAATCAACAATGGGATTGCCAAATCGCTTCACGGACGGAGACGGAAACCTGGTGACCCAGAATTTCCAATCCTTTATTCCGGCTGAAACCAGCTACGAATTGTGGGCGACCTCGCAGGGCCTCCCACCCAACTCTCAATCCGGTGATCACGATGAAGATGACCACTCAAACCTCAAAGAGTATCTCGCCGGCTCAAACCCAACCAATGATCACGACCAACCGCTCGAACCGCGCGTCTCAGGCTTCCCCTCCGATCCCAAGGTCATCTATGAAACCAGGGTGAATGATCCGACCTATCGATATCTCTCAGAGATGAGCCGGAATCTTCTCAATTGGACCACCGCAGGATTGCTGGTGACAGACACACCTTCGCCGCGAGGCGTCGCGTTCCGGAGACGCGTCCTCGAGCAAGATCGCCCGGTCCCCCTCTTCGAAGATCGGCGACCGCCTTTCGAAAACCTTTTCTACCGGAATAGGGTTTTCAAAAAAGCGGAGTAGCTATTTCTCAAAGCGAAAAGATCAACATTGTCCTCCCACACGATCGCGACCAACTTCCTGCCATGACCGACCCCAATCCCTACGCCACTCCCGAAGCCGCCGCCGTCCCACCCACCGATGACATCTCCAAGCAGATGCAAGGCCTGCAATGGCCCCTCAATTTCTCATTCAAAGTCCTCGCCCTCGCCAGCCAAGCCACCGTCACCGATGCCAACGGTTGCGTCGTTTGTTACACGAAGCAGAAGCTCTTCAAGTTCAAGGAACACGTCGAAATCTTCACCGACAAATCCAAGGTCACCCTCCTCGCTGAAATCAAAACCCAAAAAGTGATCGACTGGTCCGCCCGCTACCACTTCACCAATGCCTCCGGCCAGGACCTTGGCTCCGTCGGCCGCCGCGGATGGCGCTCCCTCTTCCGCGCCCACTACGATGCCTTCAACCCCGGCAACGACACCCCCGCCTATGCCATCCGCGAGGAAAACCCCGCCTCCAAATTCTTCGATGGCCTCTTCGGCGCAATCCCCATCATCGGCATGGCCACCGGCTACCTCTTCCACCCCCGCTACGCCGCCACCAAAACCGGCGGCGAAATCGCCATGCGCATGACCAAAAAACCCGCCTTCTTCGAGGGGAAATTCGAGATCGAAAAACTCGACCAATCCCTCACTCCCCACCAGGAACTCAACCTCATCCTCGCCTACATGATGATGGTCCTCCTCGAACGGAAACGGGGATAGAGTGATTTACTCCCTCCACATCAGAGGATACCGCTCACTTGAGAATTTCTCCTTAAAGCTCGCTCCCCTCACCGTTGTTCAGGGAGGAAATGGCGTGGGTAAATCTAATCTCTACAAGGCTCTCCGTCTTTTCGGCTCCCTCGCCGAAGGGAACTTCCCCCAGGCAATTGCCTCCGAGGGCGGCACCGGAAGTTGCCTGTGGGCCGGACCAGTTTCCGGGCGGCCAAAACGAAAAGAAATCAGCCTCGATCTCAAAGCCGTCGATTTTCGCTGGCAACTCGCCTTCGGCCTCATCCCCTCCGGTCCGGAAGATCCCACTCTTTTCAAAGGCGACCCCGATGTCAAAAAAGAGACCATCTCCTCCGAGAAAGATCGCTACTCGCGAAGCTCTTTTGCCCCCGACATCTCCAATACCGAATCCCTCGTCTCCTTCATCCGCGACCACCAGGGCCACGCCCTCCTTTCCACCGTGCGCGAGCAAATTCTCTCGTGGCGTTTCTACGACGACTTCCGCCACGACCTGGATTCCCCTCTACGCCACCCCTCCCCCTGCGCCTGGTCCCCCGTTCTCTCTGAGAATGGCGACAACCTCGCCGCCGCCCTCCGCACCATTCAGGAAAGTGGCCGCGATCAGGAACTGGCTCAAATCATCGACCTCGCCTTCCCCGATCACCTCCTCGAAATCTCCGGCGAAGGCTCACACCTCGAAATCCTCTGGCAACAGCCTTTCCTCAGCCGCCCTGTCAAAAGCCGCGAACTC
This sequence comes from Akkermansiaceae bacterium, assembly GCA_047634075.1. Classification (GTDB taxonomy): domain Bacteria; phylum Verrucomicrobiota; class Verrucomicrobiia; order Verrucomicrobiales; family Akkermansiaceae; genus SW10. The sequence goes on along the minus strand of JBLIDI010000006.1, from coordinate 2,083 downwards.
TCTGATGGCACCCTCCAATTCCTGGCCCTCTGCGCCGCCCTCCTGAGCCCAAAGCCCCCCTCTCTTCTCGTTCTCAACGAACCCGAGAACAGTCTCAACCCAGCGCTCTATCCCGCCCTCATCAAACTCATCGACCACGCCCGGCAATCCTCCCAAGTCCTCATCATCACCCACTCGGACTCTCTCTGCGAATCCCTCGTCTCCGAACTCGATGCCTCCGCCCGCCGACTCGCCATCCAGGATGGCGCGACCCGTTTCATCGAAGACCTAGGGCCTAAGAGAGTTTGGAATTTCGAGGAGTGAGAGCACCGGGATTTGCGATCCGGAGTTCGTTCCGCGCCCAAAGCTCACACCCCAGAGCCACTACCGAAAACCCCAACGGAATCCACCAAGCCCAGCCCTTATCAAAGAGAATCCACTCGGCATTCCCACGCATCGACTCGTTCCCCTTTCCCGAAAAACAAACCAATAAACCGCGTGAACCGCAATCGAAGCGATCCAGAAGAACCTCAGTGAGACCGACAGCCCCTTCCCCATCATCACATAAAACCATCCCCCATAAATCAAACACCCGAACATAAAGACGACATTCACAAAGATCCCCACGAGCAAAAAATCGACAGAAACAAAATCACCGCCCAAACCGACCCCAGCGTAAAAATCAGAGCTCCGTTCACAACTCCTCTAGGTGGCAGATCCAAGAGCACGCTCTTCTCTGGAAGTTGCAGCCCCCACACGGCTGCCACCATGACATCCCCCTTCTGATTTCGATTGTTCTCGTTATCCCAAACCCCGAGCTTTTTCATTCCCTCAATCTCACCCTCACCTTTCGCAATCTTGCGCCACCCCTTGCCAGGAACCACCACCTGACCCTCCAAATGACTGACTAGAAACATCAAAAGAACCAAAACCTTGATACCTCAACCCTAAGCACCCCAACCCAATCGTCCATTCTCCAATCGTTCAATTGTTCATTGCCCTCTCGTTCCCACTTCCCTTTTCCCCATTTCCCCTTTATTTCCCTCCCACCCCCGCTCATTGACTCGTTAACCTAATAACCTGTTAACCCAATAACCATCCCCATGTCCGTCGAACTCACCCGTAACTTCTCCATCATCGCCCACATCGATCATGGCAAAACGACCTTGTCCGATCGTCTCATGGAGGAAACCCAGACCATCACCCAGCGTGAATCGCAGGCCCAACACCTCGACTCCATGGACCTCGAGCGCGAGAAAGGGATCACCATCAAATCCCACCCCGTCACCCTTGCTTTCAAGTCCAAGGATGGCAAAACCTACAAGCTCAACCTCCTCGACACCCCCGGCCACGTCGACTTCTCTTACGAGGTCTCCCGTTCCCTCGCGGCGTGCGAAGGCGCCATCCTCATCATCGATGCCGCCCAAGGCGTCGAAGCCCAAACCATGGCCAACGTCAACCTCGCCATGGAACAGAACCTCGCCATCGTCCCGGTTCTTAATAAAATCGATCTCCCCGCCGCCGATGTTCCCCGCTGCCGCAAGCAACTCGAAGACATCCTCGCCATCCCCGGCGAACACGGCATCCCCGCCTCCGCCAAAATGGGCATTGGCATCCAAGACATCCTCGAAGCCGTCGTCGAACTCATCCCCCCGCCCGTCGAAAACCCCGATGGTCTCCTCCGCGCCTCCGTCTTCGACTCCCTCTACGATCAATTTCGCGGCGTTATCTCCTACGTTCGTGTCGTTTCGGGTGAGATGAAGAAAGGTGACAAGATCAAGCTCTTCCACACTCCCAACAACTACGAAATCAAAGAGACCGGCATCTTCACTCCCAAGATGAAGAAAACCGACGGCCTCAGCACCGGAGACGTCGGCTACATCATCGCCAACGTGAAGTCCTCCGCCGAAGTCAAAATCGGCGACACCATCACCCACAAGGACAAGCCCTGCCCCGAGCCCCTCCCCGGATTCAAGGAAATCCGCCCCATGGTCTTCTCCGGCATCTACCCCATCGACACCTCCGACTACGAGGCCCTCAAGGTCGCGATGGGCAAGCTCCAGATCAACGACGCCGCCTTCACCTTCCAGACCGAAAGCTCCAC
>JBLIDI010000005.1:0-31956 GCA_047634075.1 Akkermansiaceae bacterium | reverse complement strand
TTTTAACGTTATGGGGGGGGGCTTTCGGACAGATCCCGGGGGAGCCGGAGAAGGCGGTCGCGGCTTTGGAGATCCTTGATGACTGGCATGCCAAGGATGCCCGCAAGGAGGTTCGGACATTGCACTTTGTGCTTTGGACACCGAAGGGGCGGGCCGCTCCCGAGGATTATGAAGCCCGGCTGAGCCGAATCATGAAGAACATTCAGGGATTCTATGCGAGAGAGATGACGCGTTTGGGATTTGGTCCTCGAAGCATCAATCTTCCGCGTGATGGCGATCTTGTGAGGATTCACCTGATCGAGGGACTGAAGGCGGAGTCGGCGTATGGCATGTCGTCGGGGAATGAGATTAAAAAGGAATGTCTGCCGGTTTTGGCGGAGAAGGGAATTGATGGCTCCAAGGAGACTTTGGTGATTTTTTGCAACCTCGCGAAGTGGGATGCGGAGAAGCTGATCTTTACCCACAAGTCGCCCTATTACGCGGGCGGGAATCATCAGGGAGGCACCGCTTGGCAGCTTGATTCGCCGGAGCTTGATACCAAGAATCTCCCACTCAAGAAGCCCATGATGAGGGACGGTCAATATGGTCGGATCTCGTTGGGGCAGCACAATTCTATTTTTATTGGCGGGATTGCCCACGAACTTGGACACGCGCTGGGCTTGTCTCATTGTCGGCAAAGGCCGGACGAAGCGGTTTTGGGAACGGCCCTGATGGGTTCGGGGAACCGGACCTATGGCGATGAATTGCGGGGCGATCGCAAGGGGGCCTTTTTGACACTGGCGCATGCTTTGCGTCTCGCGTCGCATCCTCAGTTTTCGGGTTCCACGAAGGGCATGAATCTCCCTGTGAGTGCGGCGATCGAGGGTTTAAAAATGACCGTAAAAGGAAAGGCCATTCATGTTTCCGGGAAGCTGACTGCGGACCCGCCGGCCTACGCGGTCGTAGCTTACTTTGATCCTGATGGCGTGCCGGATTTGAGTTCATTTTAGATGAGGTCGGACTTGGTTCCTTTTTTGGCGGCTCTTAAAAAGCGCGACCGTGAGCAGGCGATGTCGATTGTGCGACAGCTGCCTGAGGGGAAGGCCAAAACGATTGCGGAGAATGTCCTCGCGAGAGGGAGATCTATGCTCACGCTCCGGCAAAACACACCTATGAGCTTGGGGGCGGCTGGCAGTCTCTCGCGGGCAAGGCGGTGCTGGCTACGGGCAAAGGAGGGTCGGTTCGTTTTGAAATCAAAGGCGATGGTAAGACTTTGTGGGAATCGATGGTGATTACGTCGGGAGGATTGGTTGAATATGAGGTCAACGTTTCCGAGGTCAAGTTACTCGAACTCGTGGTGGACCCGACCTCTGATGGCACCGGCTCTGACTGGGGGCTCTGGCTCGATCCGATTCTAAAATAATGAGACCTTCTTTTGCGATTTTCTGGTTTTCTGTTCCGATTCTGGGCACCGCGAAAGACACGCAAAGCGCGAAACTTGCTTGGGGGTCTGCGGGGCCGAGGTCTTGGGGACGGGGGGTCAATCCGGGCCAACGGGAATTGCCCTCGACCTTGTAGGTCGGGGGGCCTTAGTCTGTGAGCAAAGATATGAAGGGTCTCTTTGCAATCATTCTCTCCCTCGCGATGGCTGGATGTAGTCCCCGTCCCCGGAGCGTGGTCGATGCCATTGATCGGAATGGGAATCCTCTCGTAGGGTTTCCGATTCGGATGGAATTCAGTGAGGGAATGCGGGCCTCTGCTCTTCCTCGTGCCCTTGGTGAAGGATTGCCTGAGGGGCTGCAAGTGCTGGATCTTCGCACGGACGTGACTGGCAAAGCCTCGTTTGAATTGGTCTTCAACGAACGGCAGCCCTCGAGATTCCGAAGTCTCTTTCCGGGGGCGAAAAGAATCCCCAACCAGGCGATCAAAATGACTCCGAGGGAGGATCTGCCCAAGGGGAGTTCGCTCAGTTTGGGAATTCCAAATCCATGAAGCTTCTGCAAATTCCCCTTCTTGTTCTCCTGATGTTTGTGGGGAGTTTTGTCCCAGCGGCTGGAGAGGTCGGCGTGAAGGATCTCGTCACGCCCGCGATGACGGATGAAGAGCCGGCGGCGGGTCGACGGGTGCGGCAGGTTGCGCCGGAGTATGTTGGGACGAAGGTCTATCACTCCCTTTATCTTCCGGTGGCTTGGAAGGTAGGAGGCAAGTTCCCGGTGATCGTGGAATACACGGGGAACAAGTTTGCGAAATGCGGTTCGACCGGGGAGGTGAAGGGTGCGAATCTCGGGTTCGGCCTGACCGGCGGAAAGGGCTTCATCTGGGTCGCGATGCCCTACCTTGAGAAGGGAGGGAAAAAGAACGCGGTGACGTGGTGGGGAGATCGGGCCGCGACGATCGATTATTGTAAAACGAACTTGCCCAGAATCTGCGAGGCATTTGGAGGAGATCCGGAGAATGTCTTCATTTGTGGTTTTTCACGGGGTGCGATTGCTACGAGCTACCTCGGGTTGGGGGATGATGAGATTGCCGCCTTGTGGAAGGGTTTTTTGACGCATGATCATTTTGATGGTCATCAGCTCTGGAATTACCCCCTGAGTGATCGCGAGTCGGCTCTCGGGCGTTTGGCGAGACTAAAAGGGCGACCGGTTTTGGTGTGTGGAGGGGCAAACGAGTTTCTTCACGAGCACCTGGAACTGGGGGCGTTCACTTTTTTGAAGCCACCGATTGGGGAGATTTTCAAAATTCCGGAGGGAAAAGTGATCCATCCTCACACGGATCTCTGGATGCATCGTGAAAGCGGGTCTCGAAAGGAAGCCCGGGAATGGCTGCGCAAAGCGATGAGTGACGGTGTCCCGTCCGGCGCAAGCGCCAAGGGAAAGTCAGGAAAAAAGACCCGGTAGTTTGGTTTTTCAAGAGAATCGATGAATGGAATTATTGCGAGAAATCCTGAGAACCTATCGTAGGATACTTTATGACTTCGAGTGGGCATAAATTAGATCGACGCAAATTTCTGCGAGGAATTGGAGCTGCCGTGGGTCTTCCGGCGTTGGAGTCGTTGGGTCCATTGGCTGCTGCCACGACCGGGCGAATTGCCACGACGACCAAGGGAAGCCCGCTTCGGATGGCGTATCTCTACATTCCGAACGGAGTGAACCTAGAGCACTGGAAACCAGAGGGTAAGGGGGCGAACTACAAGCTCGGAAAGAGCATGGCGGCGCTCGAATCACTCAAGGGGGATCTGCAGATTTATTCGGGGTTTGCTCATAAGCACGCCACGGCCGGCGAAGATGGAGCAGGTGACCACGCTCGCAGTGGTGCCACCTTCTTGACTGGACAGCGGGCCAAAAAAACCTCGGGGGCGGACATCAAGGTTGGGACTTCGGTTGACCAGATCGCAGCGCGGGCGGTGCAGGACGAAACCCGTCTTTCCTCTCTCGAGTTGACTTGCGACGGCGTTCGTAAGTCGGGTCGTTGTGATTCCGGCTATTCATGCGCTTATCAATTCAATCTTTCCTGGCGTTCCGAGAACCAGCCAAATACCCCTGAGGCCAATCCTCGCTTGGTTTTTGAGCGTCTCTTTGGAGCAGGTTCCGCTGAGGATCGGGCTAAAAGCTTGGCCCAGCGACGGTCGACCCAGAAGTCGATTCTCGATTTCATCTCAGACGATGCCAAGGCGATGCACAAGCACCTCGGCCGCAATGATCAGCACAAACTCGATGAGTATTTGACCGGCGTTCGCGAAATTGAACGGCAGGTCCAGAAAAGCGAAACGCTCGGTTCACCGATCGATCCGGGGGTGCCATCGCCGCAAGGACAGCCCGATAATTACAAAGACCACATGCGTTTGTTGATGGACATGATGGTGCTGGCATTCCAGACCGACAGCACTCGAATTTCGACCTTTCTTTTGGCGCATGACGGAAGCAACCGCTCGTTCCGCGAGATCGGTGTTTCCGAAGGGCACCACAATCTTTCGCATCACAAGCGCAAAGAAGATAACCTGAACAAGATTCAGAAGATTGATCAATTCTACCTCGAGCAACTGGCCTATTTCATGACTAAGATGAAGACGACTGAGGATGTCGATGGTCAGTCATTGCTGCATAACTCGATGATCGTTTACGGAAGTGGCATTGCGGACGGTGACCGTCATAGCCATAGTGATCTTCCCGTCATCGTTGGGGGGAACGGGGGAGGGGCTTTCGAGACCGGTCGCCATGTCGACCTCGGTGAGGAAGTGCCGCTTTCCAACCTCTATGTGAGAATGCTCAATGAATTCGGAGTGAACACCAAGCGGTTTGGTGATTCCACCGGGTCGCTCAAGAAGATCTAGAGGCTGCCCGCCGAAAAACCGCATCGCGGGATGCGACTCAGTTTCGTTTTTCTTGCTCTTCCGGGCGCAAGAGGTCGAAAGGGAAAAGCACGGTGTCGGTGATCAGCGAAAAGGGGAGGTCGATGATCCCGCCAAGCACGATCAGCAAACTCCCGATCAGGCCTGTCCGGGGAGTGGTCTCAGGTGAGTTTGGGGATTCCGGATCGATGGCGGGTGCGGCTACCATCATGCCTTCGCCTTTGACCCCGGCTTGCCAGATGAAGGCCCCATCGAAACTGGTAGCGGGATAGACCGTCCCGAGGATTCCACCATCACTGCGGACAAGAAGAGAGGCACATCCCGTCATCAGCATGAGGGCAACGATCGAGGCAATGAGAAAAGTGCCTCTGATTTTGAGAGTCAAAACGATCTACTGGGGGACGACGAAAATCTTACCAGTGGTGGGATCGGTGGCGAGTTGTCCGGGATTTATGCCGGTCACTCTGACCTTGTTATAAGGCTTGTGCGGGCTGATTACGACACCTGGAGTCGCGCTGGGATGGGCGGTGGGATACTTGGTGGTCGGAGCGGGAGGAGCCGGCTGGGTATAGGTATCGCCTCCGGTGTTGTAGGCACCGTTGTTCTGATTTTTTCTCTCTTGCCATACTCCGACGGCGGCCCCTATTCCGCCGGCAATCGCGGCGTTACGGGCGATCTCGCCTCGATCACCTCCGGCAATGGCGGTCACAACCCCACCTGCGGCAGCACCGCCGAGGCCGTATTTTTGCTGGGTGGGACTGCATGAGGCAAGAGTAAGGGCTCCGGCTGTCAGGCCGGCCGCTAGGATCTGAGTGGTTTTCATGTGATTTTTAGACGACGGGTTACCTTCGCTTATTCGAGGATGGTCTATTTTTGACCTCGGCACCAATAAGAAATGCATGAATTTTAGCATTAGAGTGCGGGCTCGACGGGATGGTCAACGGAATCATTGTGCAGCCGCGCCTTCCTTCTCGGTTCGTCTTGATTGAAGGAGTTGCTTTGCCTGAAAAGGGCGCACGACCAAAAGTGCAACTTTTGGCTACCGTTCTTTCGCGGTGCTGCTGGATGGGGACGGGACTTGCTGGAAATGGCTTGGGGAAAGAATCTCATTTTATGGCCAAGCCGTTCCCAACCGAGATGGCCGTGACCTTGATGGAACACACCCCTCAAGTTAGGCGTTTGGAGGAAATTTTATTGTTGGAGATCGCCTCGTCGAAATCGCCAGGAGCTGCTCGCCCAAACGGGGTGGGAAGAAACGTCGCAGAAGGAGACCGCTGAGGGTATGGCGTCGTTCCTAAGCACGTTATGGGTTCATAATCCAGCGGTCGATACGATCGACTTCGAGGATGAGTTGAAGGGCGATGAGGTGGTGGCCGAGGGGGACCGTCCAGCGTTCGGGGCTGCCGAGGGCGCGATGGAGGCCGTGGGCCTGGGTGTCCGGCATGATGTGATCGATGGTCCCGGCGATGGTGAGAATGCGTTGATCGTGGAGGAGGGGAGCGAGAGCCCCGGAGTGGTATTTCGTCAGGGTGGCGGCGCGGCGGTAGATTTCGTGGTATTCCTCGTCGCGGTAGATTCGGCTCACTTGTTTGGGTGGATCCTTTCGGGCGTCCCCGACCCATTTCAGGGCTTCGGTGAAGAGCCCGGCAGAACCGGATTGGTAGAGTGAGAGGAGGTTGGTCCCGCCGCTGACGAAGATCAGGGCATCCCAACCGGGGTTCATGAGGGCTTCGGCGGGAAGGCCAAAGGTGCCGGCGCTGGTTCCCATGAGAACGCGTTTGCCGGTGAGCCAATTGGGCCGGGTTTTGGCGAGATAGCGAAGTGCGATGCGGGTGGTGTGTCCTTGTTCGAGGTAATGTCGGTCCATGTCCTCCGCGACCAGTTGGGCCGCATTTTGAAGAGTTCCTTCTTTCGACGAGGGGGCCGGGATCTTGGAGCGATAGAGGCTATCGGGTGGAAGCGCGACCATGACGTGCCACCCTCTCGTGCGAAAGTTCGTGATGACCTGTTTTTCGGCAATCGAGAGCAACATAATGGAGCTGTGGTAGAGCAAGAGCCCTTTCGCTTGCTTCGTGCAAGCCGGGTAGAGGTCGAAAAAAGTGGACCGGTAATCGTACGCGGGAAAGATCCATTTGCGGTCGTGGGAAATGAGCTCGTTGGTGTGTGGCGTCAGGGGGCTCGGCCCGGCAAAGATCGAGGTGGGGAGGAAGCACTGGCGGAGTTGAAAGATGCCCGGCCTCGCGTTTTGCTCACGTTTGCTGATAATGGCGAAGTGCTCGGTGCCATCGGGCCGTGGTGAGTAGGTTACGATCTCTCCGCCTGGAAGTGCGATGAAGTTGGGGAGGAAGGGGTTGTGTTCGACGGTGTCTTTTTTGAAGGTCGAGGGCGTCCAGGCCGGCCAAGCGATTTTCGGCGGCGCCACCTTGCTGGTTTCGAGGGCCGCTTGTTCAACCCGGAGCGCGCATGATGCCAGGATGAAGGGGATGAAAATCAAGAGAAGGCGCACCTCAGAAAGTTAGCAGATCTTGCTTTCAAAGGAATCTGGAAGTGCCCCGATCTTTCCCGATGTTGACTGACGACAAAGTTCGGGTAGGATCACAATTGTGTTCAGGAAGATTTCAGCACTTTTTTTCCTTTTGGTCATGACGATGGTCATCGGCCTGCACTCACCTGTTTTTGGATACTGTGCTGCGGAAGATGCTCTTCTCGTCGGGTCGCATTTGATCGAGCCGGTTTGTCAACATGAGTGTGATCATGACAAAGCGCCCCCGGCTCCCGCTCCTTGTGAAGAAGAGCACGAGTTTGTGACGGTCGAGACCGCTGATTTTCAATGGAGTCCTCTGGATCTGATCGCTCCTCCCATCGTCTTACTTGCCGAGGATTTCATCAGCCGACCGGTGGTGGTCGTTCCGTCGCGGAAGATCTTCAGCTTGGACTTGCCGAAGCATGATCCTCCCCCTCCCGGTCTCCCGATTTTTCGGCGCGATGGGGTTTTGAGACTCTGATCTCCCTTTTTTGCTCGGTGGCTTTTGGTCACCTTGAGCTTGTTGACGCATCGCCCGATGGGCGGGTGTTTTTTTCTTTTTTTATCCGGCCGCGAGGCCTCTTTGACCCTTTCTGTCATGAAAATCCCCCTTTTCCTTTGTCTTCTTTTTCCTCTTTTTCTTTGGTCCTGTGCGGACCGCTCATCCTTGGAGCCCCCGATCGTAAAAGTCCGTCCGGTGCGCCCTCATCAGGCCGCCTTGAAGGCCACCATCCCGCAGTCGCGTGATGCGCTGGAAGTCTCGATGTCCTCGCTTCCGGAGCAGGTTCGCGAGAATAATCTCAGCCTTGCGGCGGCCCGACGTTTGGTGGCGGAAGCACGTGGCAAGCTGGAGAGCGCCGGTCTTCTTAATAACCCGGATCTTCAGGTTAGCTTCCAAACGAGCCAGCGCTTTGAGAACTTTATGTTAACGGTGGGGATTTCGAAGGAGTTTCCTCGGACCAATCGATTACTCCTCGAAAAGCGGGTCTCGGCGATCTTGGTGGAGGCCGCGAGAGCCGAGGTCCGTGATGCCGAGCGTCTCATTGTGGGGCAGGCGAGGCAGGCCCTCGTCGATATCTTGGCGTTGAGGCAGCGGAAAGAACTGCTGGCGTCGCAAGAGGCCAACGCGCGAAAGTTGACCGAGTTTATTGCGGAGGCGGCGGCGCAAGGCGAGGCCTCACCCCTTGATGCCGGGACCGCACTTCTGGAAGCGACCCGCCTGAGCAATCAGGTCAAGCAGGTCGCGATCAGGGAGTTTTTAGCGGTTGCAAAACTAAAGCCCCTTCTCGGCATGAAGCCCGCAGGAAGGGTGACCGTGACGGGCTCACTTGCTGATCCGGAGATGCCACGTTTGAATGTCACGACCTACCGACGCCCGGACTTGGAAGCCGCGCGCTTACGCAGTCGCAGCGCCAAGGAGGCCACGGACTTAGCACACGCGCGCAAGCTGAATGATCTGGAGGCTGGAATTTTCGCGGGGGTCGGCCGGGAGTTGGATGAACCCAGTGGTTTTGAGGCCGAGAGTATTGTTGGGTTTCGTTTGACGATCCCCCTTGGTGAGAATCCCGTGGCGCTTGGCAAAGTGCGGCACTCTGAGGCCCGGGCGGATCGCCTGGCGCTCGGAGCCTTGGCTTTGGAGCGCGTCGCAAACAACGAGTCCCACGCTGCCTATGCCGAGATGAAGGAGTGGCAAGTCCTGGCCGTGCAGATCAAATCGCAGCTCCTGCCGCTGGCCGATACCCAGATTCAAAAAACCGAAGAAGCCCGTGAAAAGGGCCAGGTTGCTTTGCGGGATGTTCTCCTTGCGAAGGAGCAAAAGCTGGCGCTCGAAACGTCTTACCTGGAGGCCGTGCGCGACTTCCATCTCGCCCACGCCAGATACCTCACCGCCACCGCCCAATGAAAATTCCTTTCCTTATATTTGCTGTTTTGTTCCCTCTTTCTGCGGAAGAAGCGCGCGTTAATCTTAGCGAGACCTCGATCAAGAATCTTGAGATCGAGACCTTTACCGCGACCGAGATGGACTTTGAAAAGACCTTCTTTGCGATTGGGACATTGCAGGCGGTGCCCCGTAATCACAGTGTCGTTTCCAGTCGGATTCCGGGGCGGGTTGTCGATCTCAAGGTCATCGCCGGCGATCGCGTCACGAAGGGAGATGAGATTCTCAAGATCGAGAGTCGCCAGCCGGGCGGGCCCATTATTCCGGTGCTCGCTCCGGCCTCGGGAATTGTCGCCGCGAGTCATGTGCGCCTTGGGGAACCCGTCGATCCCGCCAAGGAACTGCTTGATATTCTCGATCTCTCCGAGCTCTGGGCGACCGCGCGGGTGCCGCAGCAGGAAGCCGGAAAGCTCGAAATCGGAACCAAGGCCCGCATCCAAATCCCAGCGCTCAAAGGTGAGACCGTGACGGGCGAGTTGATTCGCTTTGGCACGGAGGCGGATGCCAAATCGAGCACCTTTGATGCCATCTTCTTGATCGTAAATCCGGAGAATCAACTGCGCCCGGGAATGCGGGCCGAGTTCTCCATCATCACCTCGGTGCGGGAGAATATCACGGTGGTTCCTAAGGAAGCAGTGCAGGGCGATGTCACCAACCGGGTCGTTTATGTGCGGGATTTTGAGTTGCCCAATTCCTTTATCAAATCGCCCGTCGTGACCGGTGAGGTGAACGATCGCTTTATCGAGATTAAGGAGGGGCTCTTTCCCGAGGACGATGTCGTCACGAAGGGGGCTTATCTTTTGGGCTTCGCGGGGGGCGGGAATATTTCGCTCAAGGAAGTGCTTGATGCCGCCCACGGTCATGAGCACGCCGAAGATGGCGGTGAGTTGACCGCGGAAGAACGGAGGGAGTCGGCCGGAGGAGACGGGCAGGCCCAGGGCGAGGGGGAAGGAGGGCTGGTGAACAAATTCCTCATCGTGGCGTGTGTCATTCTGTTCGCGCTACTGCTCCTTTCGGGAATCCGTCAATTCGATCTCGAACGTAAAATCGCAAACCTGACCCAGTCCGATGCTTGATCAATTAATTCGATTTTCGCTCGCCCAGCGCGCCTTTGTGATGGGCGCGGCCTTGGTGGTAATCGCCCTCGGGATCCGGCAGGTCGGAGAGTTGCCGGTCGATGTCTTACCGGACTTGACGAAGCCGACGGTGACGATTCTGACCGAGTCGCCAGGTCTCTCGCCGGAAGAGGTTGAGACGCGGGTGACCATTCCGCTGGAGCGGGTTCTGATGGGGGTGAACGGCTTGAATCGTCTCCGCACTACCAGTGATATTGGCCTGAGCGTGACCTATGTGGAGTTCGATTGGGGGACGGATATCTATCAGGCCCGCCAGTTTGTGCAGGAGAGATTGAACTCGGTGGAGTTGCCGGAAGGAATCATGCCTTACATGACGCCCGCGACCTCCTTGATGGGGAATATTATGCTGGTGGCCTTGCTCGATCCTTCCGGGGAAGTTTCCCCCCAGGAACTCCGGACCCAGGCTGATTGGGTCGTGGGGCGGCGCTTACAGTCGATCGCCGGGATTGCCGAGGTTCTTCCGATGGGTGGCGGGATTCGGCAGATTCAGATTCAACCGGATCCTGAGAGAATGCTGGCGCTAGGGATTACCTACGATGAACTCCGGAGTGCCGCCCGAGGTTCGGTTAAGAATACCACCGGTGGCTATATCGAGGGGGATGCCCAAGAGATCATGGTGCGCAATTTGGCGATGACGATGGATCTCGAGAAAATCGGAATGACCACGGTGAGACATGAAGACAACCGTCCGATTCGGATTCTAGATGTCGCGGAGGTGAAGTGGGGCATCGAGCCGATGCGGGGTGATGCCGGCGCGGAAGGGCATCCGGCGGTCATTCTCTCGATTACGAAAGCTCCCGGCTACGACACGCTTGATCTGACGGAGCAGCTGGAGGAGGCCCTGAGTGATCTCCGTGAAACGGTTCCCGAAGGGGTCGAGCTGCAGGTCGTCTATCGGCAGTCGGACTACATTGAACTTTCGCTCGGGAACCTGGAGGATGCCCTCATTCATGGCGGCATCATGGTGATGTTGGTCCTCTTTCTTTTTCTACTGAACTTCAGGATCACGCTGATCACCCTGACCGCTATTCCGCTCTCGCTGGCAATTTCGATTCTCGTCTTTTGGTGGTTTGATCTCGGCATTAACTCAATGACGCTCGGCGGTTTCGCGGTCGCGATCGGGATGGTGGTGGACGATGCGATTGTTGACGTCGAGAACGTCTCCCGGCGCCTGCGGGAGAATCCTGAGAAACCGCGGCTTGAGGTCATCGCGGCCGCTTCGTCGGAGATTCGTTCTTCCATCCTTTACGCGACCGTCTTGATCATTCTCGTTTTTGTGCCGCTTCTTTCCTTGTCCGGAGTGGAGGGGCGCCTTTTTGCGCCGATCGCTTACGCCACCATCATAAGTATGGCGGCGTCATTCCTGGTTTCCCTCACCGTGATTCCGGTGCTTTCCTCGTATTTTTTAAGACCTAAAGCAAAGAGGGCCCAAGACGACGGATTGCTTTTGTTTTGGATGAAGCGGGGCTTTGAATTTGGATTGCTCCGGCCGACCTTGGCCCAGCCTTTTGTCATCATGGCTTTGGCGGGACTTTTGGTGGCGGTTGGCGCGGTCGTCTATCCGGAGATGGGCCAGAACTTTTTGCCTTCATTTCGTGAACCCACCAGCGTGATTGCCACCACCGCGAGTCCCGGGACGTCGCTGAATAAGATGAACCAGATTAGCGATACCGCGATGGATCTCATCAAGGAGATCCCGGAGGTAAAGAGCGTCTCCTATCGGGCGGGGCGAGCCGAAAATGGAGATCACATTGTCCCGGTTTCGACGGTGGAGTTTGAGGTTGAATTCCATGACGAGATGGCGAGATCGAAGCAAGACGTTCTCAAGGATCTCAGTGCGGCCATGAAGAGTATCCCCGGAACCTTCTCGGCCATGAGTTCGCCCTTGAGTGATCGCATTGGTCACATGCTCTCCGGAGTGTCGGCGAAGGTCGCGATTAAGATCACCGGGCCTAATCTCGATGTCTTGAGAAAGTTGGGGGGCGAGGTGACCCAGATTGCGAGGGAGATCGAGGGACTGGAAGAAGCCCGCCCGGAGGCCCAATCCGCGATTCCGCAGTTGAGGATTGAGCCCGATCGTTCGCGCCTTCCTGTCTACGGGATCACTCCCGGGAAACTCAATACCGAGTTGGCGAGTCTGATCGGCGGCGAAGTTCTCACCCAGGTTTTTGATGGCCAACGTCAATATGACCTCGTGCTGAGGCTGCCGGAGGAATGGCGATCGAGTCCCAAGAAACTGGGTGACTTATATTTCGATACCCAGTCGGGCATTCAGGTTCCTTTGCGTGATATCGCGAACATCCGGCAAGCGAGTGGTCCCAACACGATTATGCGGGAGAATACCCAGCGGAGATTTGTGGTCTCGATCAATCCGACCTCGGATAATCTTGTCGAGTTGGTCGATAAACTGAAAGCGCACGTCAAGGATCAGGTCACACTTCCGGCGGGCTACGCCATCACCTACGAAGGGGACTATCTCGCCCAGGAAAAAGCGACGCGTGAGATTTTACAAACCTCGATTCTTCTTCTCGTGGTGGTGGCCTTTCTTCTTTTCAGTTACTTCAAGAGCGCAAATTTCACGCTTCAGGTTTTGATCGATGTGCCAATTGCGCTGAGCGGTGGCATCTTGCTGACACGCTTCGACCTGAACAATGTCTCGATCGCGACCTTGGTGGGGTTCATCGCGATCGCGGGAATCTCGGCTCGAAACTCCATCATGATGATTTCGCATTATCTGCATCTCATGAAGCACGAAGGGGAGAGCTTTACCAAAATGATGGTGGTCCGGGGAACCCTTGAGCGCCTCGTCCCCGTGATGATGACTGCGATTTCAGCCGGGGTCGCGCTCCTCCCTCTCACGATGGATCTGGGCTTCCTACCATTGGTCGAGCCGGGAGCTCCCTCCCTCGCTCCAGGGAAAGAAATATTGAATCCGGTGGCCCTTGTCATCGTCGGAGGATTAGTGACCTCAACCCTTTTCGGCCTTCTAGTGACCCCTGCGGTGTTCTGGACCTTCGGCAAAAAATCTTCAGAGAAAGCTCTCCAAGCCGGGGCCCCCGCAGCGGGCTAAACGAAAAACAAAAAAACGAAAAACGAAAAATAAACCCAAAAACCCAAAAACCCAAAAACCCAAAATGAAAAAATTCCTCCTCCTCTCCATGCTCGCTTTGCCCATCACGTTGCCCATCGCTTGGGCCGACGAAAAATCACACCCTGATCACGATAAGGACGATGGCGGGGAACACTCCGAACATGAACATGAAATCAAGGCTCCCAACGGCGGTCGTATCCTCCACGAGATCGTCCCTCATGTCGAATTCTTCATCACCAAGGAACGCAAGGTGCAGATCACCTTTGTGAACGGCGAAGGTCAGTCCGTTGAGGACAAGGCGACCTTACGGGCGATCGGAGGAAAGCGATCCGCGCCCACCAAGTTCACCTTCACAAAGACCAAGCATGGCTTTCTCTCCGACGAGACGCTGCCCGAGGGCATGAAGGTTCCAATTTTGCTGATGTTTAAAAATGCCGAAGGCAAAAAGATTCCCACGATCAAGTTCAACGTTGATTTGCACGATTGCCCCACCTGTGAATTCCGCGAGTATGCCTGCGGGTGTGCGCATGGTGATGATGAAGGTGATGATCACGGCGACCATGAGGGCCATGATCATGAAAAAAAGGCTCCCTCCAAAAAGTAGATTGAGATAGATTCCGGCGACCATGGCGGGAGATAACAACGAACTCGAGAAGTGGGCGACCGATGTCATCTTCGGTCGTGCCCGCGGGTTTGTTCCAAGTTTGATGCGGAGTCTTCTCCGTGGTCTTTCTTGGATCTACCGCTTGGGGGTTAAGATACGCCTGCGGCTCTTTCGCAAAGGGTGGAGGACGCAGTCCAATCTCGGCACGATGGTGGTGAGCATTGGCAACATCACGGTGGGAGGGACCGGCAAGACTCCGGTGGTCGAGCGGTTTGCCCGCGAGTTGACGGAGCGGGGGCGTAAGGTCGCCATTCTGAGTCGGGGTTATAAAAGCTCCGACCTCAAGAAGCCCCAGGAATGGACGAATCCCGAGACCGGGGTGAAGGTGACCAGTCCCCCTAAGATCGTGAGTGATGGGGAGTCAATCCATCTGGGGGCAAAATATGCCGGTGATGAACCTTATATGCTGGCGCAGAACCTGCCGGGAGTTGCGGTGGTGGTGGATCGTGATCGGGTCCGGGGGGGGAGGTTCGCGGTCCGGGAACTTGGCGTCGATACCCTGCTCCTCGATGATGGTCTCCAATATCTCGATCTTGATCACTCCCTTGATGTTGTCTTGGTCGATCAAAACGCGCCCTTTGGGAATGGCTACATTCTGCCGCGCGGGACACTGCGCGAACCCCCTCGGAATCTCTGCCGGGCCGACTATATCTTTCTGACGAAATGTGATGGGACCCCTCTGGAGGGACTCATCAAGAAAATCCGGAAGTATAACAAGGCCGCTGAGATCCTGCAATGCACCCATGGACCGAAGCACTTGCAGGGGGTCTTTGATGACGATGTCATTTTGCCGCTGGAAGCGCTGGAGGGGAAATACATTGGGGCCATCTCCGGAATTGCCCAGCCCAAGAGCTTTGACAGCTTATTGCGTAAGTTGGGTGGGAAGGTAATGTTTCACACCACGTTCTCAGATCATCACGCATTCACGAAGAAAGAGATCGAGCCGTTTATGGACCGCTGTATCAACCGGGGGGTGGACATGATCGTGACCACGGAGAAGGATGCGGTAAGGTTTCCGGAGCCCGATAAGATTGATATTCCCATCTATTTTTTGAGGATCGAGGTGCGAATTCTCGAGGGCGAAGAGGTCTGGGAGCGCTGTCTTGAGCGCATCTGTCGGCAGGCCGCTCGTGAACCCGAGGACTGGGCCGAGGAACGGTTGCGACGCTCTGAGTCGGCATAGTGATGATTGCGCTGGCATTTTGAGCAGTAAGGGAGAGATTTCCCCTGTGCTTGACCGACTGCAAAGACCCCTGCGTGATCTGAGGATTTCTCTGACCGACCGATGCAACTTCCGTTGTCGCTACTGTATGCCGGTGGAAGTCTTCGGGCCCGGGTATCAATTCCTCCCTCGGGATGAGATTTTGAACTTCGATGAAATGGTACGGACGGTGCGAGCCTCGGTGGCGCTTGGAGTCAGCAAAGTTCGCCTGACGGGTGGCGAGCCGCTTTTGCGGCGGGGGGTCCAGGATTTGGTCGCAATGATTGCGGCCGTGCCGGGTGTCGAGGATCTCGCCATGACCACGAATGGGCTCTTGTTAAATCACCATGCCAAGGGCTTGTTCGAAGCAGGATTGAAGCGCGTGACGGTGAGTCTTGATGCTTTGGACGAGGAGACCTTTGCCATGATGAATGGAGTGGGGGCCAAGTTGGAGCGCGTCTTACTGGGGATTCAGGCCGCTCTGGATGCTGGGCTTCCGGTCAAGGTGAATATGGTGGTGCAGCGCGGGGTGAATGAGCAGGAGATCATCCCAATGATTCGTTGGAGCCGTGAGCTTGGCGTCACTTTGAGGTTTATCGAGTTCATGGACGTCGGGGAAACGAACGGGTGGGAGACTCGGCAGGTTGTGACCGCGAAGGAGATTCTCAAGCTCGTTGAGGAGCATCATCCTGTGGAAGTCGTGCCTGCCGCCTATCCCGGTGAAGTGGCGAAGCGATGGCGCTTCGCGGACGGGGGCGGCGAATTTGGAATCATCTCCTCGGTCAGTCAGCCCTTTTGTGGTGATTGTTCGCGTTTGCGTATTTCGGCCGAGGGGAAAGCGTTCACCTGTCTCTTCGCAGGGAAGGGGGCTGATTTGAGAGAGTGTCTACGATCAGTTTCCTCTGATGATGAGGTGGTGAGATTTCTGACAGGTTTGTGGAGTCAGCGGAGTGATCGATACTCGGAGGAGCGGGGTGAGGTTACCAAACCCAAGGCTGAGATGAGCTATCTGGGAGGTTAGATCTTCACGCAAAAAGAGCCCCTTTTAATGAAAAGGAGCTCTTTTTGATATTGTGTGATTTCTTGCTTATCTATGCTCTTTAAAGCTTCGACTTTGCATTTTGATAGGCTTTCTTGAGCTTCTCAATTTGTCCTTCAGCCGCTGCAATCTCTTTAAGGAGACCTGCCAGTTCTTCAATTGCGCGGAGTTCCTTGGAACCACCACCTTTTGTGGTAGCGACTGGAGATCCGCCAATCTTACGCTTCCAGGAAGCGATCGTAGCGGCGGTGACGCCATATTTGGCGACGGCTTTGGTTTGTCCTCCTCTTCCTTCATTCGTGATGAAGTCGAGGATTTCGTTCTTTTCTGCTTCTGTGTAGCGCTTTGCTTTCTTCTTTGCTTTAGCCATGGGTCGAAACTGATACTCTATTTATGGTTGTCAAACTATTTTTAATCTTTAATTTAATAATCCTGTATCGGCCATTAGTCAGTTTCACCTCTGAAGTCGTAACAAATGAGACGACTTGACGATCCATCAAAGCCTCGGGTGTTTTGCACGATGTAAAGAAGCCCCCTGTGAATGACGGGGGGCGTCCATGTTTCTCTGGCATAGAAGAGTCGGGTGCGTTGGGTAATCACTCCTTTTTCTGGAGTCAGTTGAAGTTCGGCAAAAGAGCCATCTTCACCTAGGGAGAGTGTTCGATTCGTCACTTGGAGAAAGGATCCCCGGAAGAGACCGGTGACCCGTTGTCCCTCTTTCCAGCGCACATCGTCTTCCCATGCGAGCTTCCCGGTCTTGAGATGAATCCCCTTGAGTTGGGTGTCGGGAATATTCCTGCCGGCAAATCCATAGAGATAATTGCCAATTTTTTGTGGGATCATCATATGCATTCCAAAGAAGCGTTCGTTCCAGATCGGAGTGGGCTGGAATTCCTTATCGAACTTGATCAAGACCCCTCCGAGTTGATAGCAGTCGGAGATGAAGATCTCATCCTTGGCGATAACAAGGGGCGTTGAGGCAAGAACAGATTCATAAACGGGAGCCCGCCACGGGAAGCGTGACAGGAGCTTTCCTGATGTTGGATCGAGGACTAAAAGTCCTCCTTGCGGTGGTTTTGATTCTCCGGCGGCCAGGACAAGGGCGACTTCCCTGTCGTGCAGTTTGGCAATGATCGGAGAGGCGTATGAGGCCCCCCAGGGATCCTCATGAGTCCAGGTGGTCTTTCCGTCTTTCAGGTTCAAAGCGGCGACACAGGTCCCGCTTTCTTTCTTTTCTCTCCCGCCGATGTTCAGGATTAAGTTCTCTCCGTGAACGGCGGGATTTGGGCCATAGCCGAAGAAATACTGAGGAATCTGGAATTCCTTCATGAGATCGCGCTGCCAGATGAGTTTTCCGGTTTTGAGATCGAGGCAGTGGAGCATCGCGGTCACGCCCACGAGATAGATCTTCCCCTGATGAACGACGGGGCTGGCGCGCGGGCCGGAGGAGAACCCATAGCGATCCTTATATTTGAAGGGAGCGCTGTAGGTCCAAAGGCGTTTGCCCGTTTCGGCATGGTGGCAGTCGAGGGTTTCCTTCGAATTGAGAGCGTGGAAGTGTAGCAGAAGGCCATCTACCAAAATAGGAGAACTGTAGGAATCTCCTCGCGCGAGTTCGAAGACTTTGGGCAAACCCTCAGCCGGGAAGGTCTTGAGGAGCGGGCTCTCCTTGCTGGTGCAGTTGTCGCGGGGGCCGAAGAAACGTGGCCAGTTTTCGACGACGGCATCCTTCGCCAGGGGTTTAGGAGCCTTGTGAAAGATGAGTGGGAAATCATCGCCCGCCGCTGAGAGGGTAAGAATTGCTAGGAATCCGAGAATCTTCATGGCGTGAGCTTAGGTTTGCTTCCCCCCAATCGAAAACCATTTTGTCAGGCATCTTGCAGGAGGCATCTGGAAGCGGATGGCGGGGGCGAGGGCGGTGATCGATCCTGATCGCCAGTCCGAGAAGTTTTTTGAAGCGAGGGCCGGGCTTTCGTCCTTCCCACGAGGTGAATTTCGTTTTTTAGTGGTTGAGATGAAACGAACACTCGGTCTCGCGTTGGCCTGTCTCACCACGGTGACGGCAGTGGCTCAGGAAAAATGGCTCTCATTTCAGGGCAAGGAAGGGCCCGGAAAAGGGAAGCACATCGTTTTGGTCTCTGGTGACGAGGAATATCGCTCGGAGGAAAGCATGCCGATGTTGGCCAAGATCCTTTCTCATCGTCATGGCTTTGAGACCACTGTCTTATTTTCTTGGAGCGAGGACGGGACTTACCTTGACCCCAATAATGGCAAGGGCGTGACCGGTTGGTCCCAGCTCGACTCGGCAGATCTCATGATCATCGGGACGCGGTTGCGGGCCTACACCCCGGAAACGATTAAGCATCTCGGCGGATTTTTGAATGCGGGCAAGCCGGTCATCGGTTTCCGCACCGCGACCCACGCCTTCAAGGGAGGTGATAAAATGGGTGAAATCAGCGGCAACGACTGGGGGCTTAAGATTCTCGGCGAGCAATGGGTGAATCACCATGGTGGTCACAAAACGCAAGGAGCGCGGGGCGTGATCGAAAAAGGGCGCGGTGAGCATCCCGTTCTCAATTCCATCAAAGATGTCTTCGGGCCCAGTGACGTCTACGGCGTCCGGCACCTGACCGATAAGGACACCATCCTCTTGCGCGGAGCGGTCACCGAGTCGCTTGAGCCATCCTCCAAGCCGGTCGTAGGAGGGAAGAATGAGCCCATGATGGCGCTGGCTTGGTTGCACTCTTATACCTCGCCCGATGGTAAAGCGACGGGGAATTCCCTCTGCACCACGATGGGAGCTTCGGTTGATTTCTTGAGCGCCGACCTACGCCGCTTGATTGTCAATGGCAGCTTTTACCTCCTCGATCTGGAGGTGCCCAAGGAGGCCGATGTCGATTTTGTTGATCCTTTCTACCCGAGCTTTTATGGCTTTTGGAGCGGGCAGGATGCCGGGATTTGGAAAGAGCGTGGCTTGACCGCGGCGGACTACGGTCTTGGTAAGACCCCGACGGCGCCGGAGCCCAAGGGTACTCCCAAGTGGCCCTTCCTGCCTCTTAAGAAATAATGGATTGGCACGCTTTTCTCCGCGATTGGTGGCAGGAAGCGACGGCGCGGGGCTTTGAAAGCGAAGTCTTTGCTGAGGTCGCGGGCTACCCGCTCGTGGCCTCGACTCGGGGGAATCCTTCAAAACCGTGCCTTTATCTCTCCTCGGGCATGCACGGGGATGAACCCTCCGGCCCCCTGGCCCTCCTTGCCTTGTTAAAGGAGGGCTTTTTTGATGACCGTTTTCATTGGCTGATTTGTCCCGTTCTTAATCCTACCGGACTGGCAGCGGGGACACGTGAGAATGCTCGCGGGATCGACCAAAATCGCGACTATTGTCGCTGTGAAACCGAGGAGGTGTGCGCCCACCTGGCTTGGCTCAAGAGGCAGCAAGTCCCCGGGCTTTTTCTCTCTCTGCACGAAGACTGGGAGACGAGTGGGTTCTACTTTTATGAAATCAATATCAGGGGGCGAGACTCTGATTATCAGGGGATTCTCGCCGCGGCCGCTTCCTTTTTTGGGCCTGAGCCCTCTCAGTGGATCGACGATCATGAGGTCACCGCTCCCGGCTGGATTTACCACCCCGAGCAACCTGACCTCCCGGAAGGGTGGCCCGAGGCGATTTTTCTGGCAAAGCGGGGTTGTCCGCTTTCCCTGACTTTTGAAACGCCCAGTAGCATGGCCCTCGAGGACCGGATCGGGTGTCATCAAGCGGTTGTGCGTGAGGCCGTCTCGCGTTGTCTCTTATAATTGCGCCCTTCTTCTGCACTTGCGGAATTCCTCAATAAACGGCATTCCTCAGGCATGCCCACTGAAGAAGAAAATGTTGTTTGGAAAGGCCGATCCCATCAGATCGTCAATTTTTGGCCCCTAGTGGCGTCGCTTCTCTTGATCGTTTTGATTCTGGTCGGGGCGAACGCTTTGGACTGGTGGTGGCTGGCCTTGCTGGCGCTCGTCCCCTTTATCTACGGTGGTTGGCTTTGGCTCGGCACCAAGTTGATGGTTTTTGAATTCACGAGCGAGCGCATGCGGATTTACGAAGGGATTCTGAGTCAGGAGATCAATGAGGTGGAACTCTACCGCGTGAAGGACACTCGTTTGGAGAAACCCTTCTGGCTCCGACTTTTCGGACTCTCAAATATTGTCCTGCAAACGTCCGATCGCTCCTTGCCGGAGGTCAATATCCGGGCCGTTCGCAAGGGTGCCGAGATCCGTGAGAAATTGCGCAAGCAGGTCGAACTGCTCCGTGATAAGAAGCGTGTTCGCGAGGTTGACTTCGAGGGCAGCGATGGAGATGACATGGAATTTGAAGGGGATATATAGCGGGAGCGAGCGGTCTTTCAAGGGCCTCTTTGGCGGCGGCCGCGGGCCCACCCGCGGAGGATTACGAAGAATCTCGTGATCCGCACTTGAAAGGTTGGCTAGGGGGAGTCAGTTACCTCTCCATGGAAATCGGCTGGGTCGTCATCGCGACATTTCTTGCGTCAGCAGGGGGTGTTCGCGGTGCTTTGGCAATGCGGGCTGATCAGCCCGGACGCGCCGCTTTTTACTGGATGGTTTTGGCCTTCGTGGCCCAGTTGATGGCTCTCGGGTGGCGGGGCGAATTACGCGGCCAGTGCCCGCTGGGAGATCTTGGCGAGGTTTGCCTCTTCATGGCCTGGTCCCTGACCTTGTTTTATCTCGTCACCGGGACCACTTACCGCCTCTCCCTCTTAGGGGTTTTCACGGCACCGCTGGTGATTCTCCTGCAATTGATCGCGCTCATCCCCGGCTCATTTGAAAAGGGCGTGGAGCGCGTGGATTCCGTGGATGCCTGGCGGGAGGCCCACACCTCGCTTTCGGTGCTTTCGTATGGTGCACTGGCTCTGGCGGCAGTCGCGGGGGTCATGTTCTTTGTTCTGAATGCCCGCCTCAAGGCTCATAAGTTCGGGGGCGGATTGGTTCACGGGATGCCCTCGATTAGCAGGCTGGTGCGGGCCATGGCGCGCATCGCGCTCTTAGGGTGGCTGATTTTGACGGCCGGAATCGTGGCGGGGCTTTTGATGCCGGAGGGGAACTTCAGCATTCACCTCATGGTGGCCACGATCACCTGGGTTCTTTATGCCGTTCTCCTCGGGATCTATTTCGTGCGGGGGTTACCGGGACGGCAACTCGCGATTGGGCTGACCGGGCTCTTTGTGCTCTCACTTTTGGTTTTTCTGAAGCTGTGATGAAACTGGTTTGCCTCGGACTCAATCATGAAACCGCACCCGTCGAGGTGCGCGAGAAATTTGCGCTCTCAGACCACGCTCTGGACCTCGAAACCCATGACTTAATCGCGGCTCAGGATGTTGCGGAAGGCGTGGTCCTCTCGACTTGTAACCGCACCGAATATTATGCCGTCGTGAACGGGGGGAGCGGGGTCGGGGAACTCGAAGACTGGATCTGCAAGCAAAGAGATTATCACGGATCACGCGAGGGGGTCTTTTACCACTATGAGGCACGAGAGGCGGCCGAGCACCTTTGCCGGGTCGTCAGTGGCATGAACTCGATGGTTCTGGGCGAGACCGAGATCTTCGGGCAGGTCAAGAAAGCCTACAAACGTTCGCTGGAAGCGGGGGCGACCAAGGCGATCCTGAACAAGCTCTTCCAGCGGGCCTTCGGGGTGGGAAAAAAGGTCCGGACGCACACCAAGATTCAGGAAGGGGCGACCTCGGTGGCGGGGGCTTCGGTTGAACTCGCGGAGAAGGTTTTTGGCCGCTTGCATGGCAGCTCCGTGATGGTCATCGGGGCGGGAGATATGAGCCGGAAGACGGCGCGCGCCCTGCAGTCACGCGGCGCATCATCAGTCATGGTGACCAATCGTTCTTTTGATAAAGCGGTCGATTTGGCCGAGGAAATCGGTGGCCGCGCGGTGCCCTTTCAGGGGTGGGAAGAGGAACTCGCTCATCTCGACGTCGTCATCGCGGCCACCGGGGCCCCGCATTTTGTCGTCAGGCCGCAGCATATCGAGGCGGTGCGCCGAAAGCGGAAGTTTCGGCCGCTCATTATGGTCGATATCGCGGTGCCCCGCGACATCGATCCCGCGGTGGGCGAGATCGAAGAAGTCTACCTTTACGACATTGATACCTTGCAAGGGATGGCGGATCAGGCGAGGAAGCGGCGGGAGGAACAACTTCTCCTGTGCGAAATTATTATCCGGGAAGAGATCGACAAGGTCACTTTCGCGGAGATGGACCATTAATCATGAAGACTTTAAAACTTGGAACACGGGGCAGCGCGCTCGCGCTAAAACAGGCCGAAATGACCGAGGCCGCCTTGGCTGCGGCTTTTCCAGAACTCGCGGTGGAGTGTGTCATCATCAAGACGACCGGGGACCGGCGGACCGATGTCGCTTTGCATGAGGTCGCGAAAGCCGAGGGGATTTGGGACAAGGGCGTCTTTATCAAGGAGCTGGAGGTTGCGCTGGCAACGGGCGAGATTGATCTCGCCGTTCACAGCCTCAAAGATCTCCCGACCGTGCTCGAGGACCCTTTTCAATTGCGCTCCGTTTTAGCGCGCGGGCCCGTCGCTGATATCTGGATTGGCAAGATTCCCTGGAACGAGGTCAAAAAAGGATCTCGGGTGGGGACGAGCTCGGTTCGCCGGGAGCGCATGGTTCAATTCCTCAAGGCCGGTGTCAAGGTCGTCGATCTCCGCGGCAATGTTCCCACGCGGCTTGAAAAAGCGGCGACTGATGCCGATTACGATGGCATCATTTTGGCGGAAGCCGGGCTGTCGCGGCTGGGGTATCCCACCGAGGGCATGTTCGAGATCAAGCGCCATCCACTCTTTGTCGAGTGCTTGCCCGAAAAGAATTTTTTTCCGGCAGCGGGGCAGGGCGCAGTGGGGCTGGAGATTCGCCGGGGCGATGACGAGACCGGTCCGATTGTCGATGCGCTCAATCATTTGGGGACTTGGAACCGCGTCAGTGCGGAGCGTGAGTTTTTGCGTCTCCTCGATGCCGGGTGCTCCACTCCGATCGGAGTGTGGTCAACCTTGACCGGCGAGCATCTCGAGATGGGCGCACGCGTCTTTCCCGCAGGCCCGGGATCACCGCGGAAGGCAAAAGCAAGCGGGGTCGTTCCCCTCGAAGTGGCACACCAACTTTTTGAAAATCTAAAATGAGCAAGCAGGGAATTTGTTACTTGGTGGGTGCGGGCCCAGGGGATCTTGGCTTGGTGACTTTGAAGGCCAAGGAGTGCATCGAAAAGTGCGACGTCCTCGTCTACGATGCTCTCTCCAGCGCCGAACTCCTCGGGTGGACCAAAAAGGGGTGCGAGCTCATTTTTGCCGGGAAAAGAGCGGCCGATCATGCCATCCCGCAGGATCAAATTAACGCCATCATTGTTGAGAAAACGCTCCAGGGGAAAACGGTGACCCGCCTTAAGGGAGGTGATCCCATGATCTTCGGACGCGGAGGCGAGGAAGCCGCCGAGCTCGCCGAGGCCGGCGTGACCTTTGAGATTGTCCCCGGGATTTCCTCGACGATTGCCGGTCCGGCCTACGCGGGCATTCCCGTCACGCACCGCGACCATTGCTCACAATTGACGATTTTCACGGGCCACGAGGATCCTACCAAAGAGGACACCTCCCTCGATTTTGAGCAACTCGCCAAGACTCCGGGAACCAAGGTCTTCGTGATGGGGGTCTCACGACTCCGGGGGATTTGCGAGGAGTTCGTGAAAGGGGGCGCTTCGGTCCAGACTCCCATTGCGCTGACCCGCTGGGCCACCACCGGAAAGCACGAGACCGTCGTGGGGACGCTCGCGACGATTGCGGATATCGTGGAGGAGAAGAAGTTCAAATCCCCAGCGGTGGCCGTGATTGGTGATGTCGTGAAGGAACGGGCAAAGATCAATTGGTTCGAGACCCGGCCCTTGTTTGGGAAGCGGATCGTGGTGACCCGCACGCGTGAGCAGGCAGGGGGGCTCAGCAAGCGCCTTGGCGAACTCGGGGCCGATGTCATCGAACTCCCGACAATCCGGATCGAGCCACCGCAGGACCGCAAGGAATTCGCGGAATCAGTCGCAGAATCCCACACCTATGATTGGCTCATCTTCACGAGCCCGAATGGCGTCGAGCGCTTCTTCGATGCCTTTTACGCGACCTACCAAGACGCGCGCAGTTTGGGGGGATGTCGCATCGCCGCGATCGGACCCAGCACCGAGTCCAAGATCCGCGAGTATCGTTTCGCAGTCGATCTCCTGCCGGGGAATTTCGTGGCCGAGGGCTTGTTGGAAGCGTTCAAAAAAGAGTGCGTTGAGCACCAGAAAATTCTCTGGGTGAAGGCCGAAGAGACCCGCAATGTCATTTATGACGGACTCATGGCGCAGGGGGCCATCGTTGATTTATGCCTCGCTTATCGCACCGTTCCGGAAACGGCCGACCCGACGGGGGCGGCGAAGCAACTGCGCGAGGAAGGTGCCGATTTGATCACCTTCACGAGCGGCTCGACGGTCGAGAATTTCTTCAAAATGGACCTCGATTGGCCGGAAGGGTGTGAAGCAGCCTGTATCGGTCCCGTGACCCACGAGACCTTCAAGGCCAGCTGCGACGCTCCTTCAATTGAGTCGGAGAAGCATGATATCGAAGGCTTGGTGCAGACCATTCTCGACCACTACGCCAAGTAAGGGCGGCTCCCTGGGCTTTTTAAGAGAAGCCCAGGTGCTGCAAACACCCTAATCCAGAGCCCCTCCCTCCCAAGATCGCATGAAGCGCCAGCGGTAGCACGGGCGGTAGCACGGGCGTTCCGCCTGTCCCCCACAAGCAAGCGGAGCGCTTGCCAAGGGCTCGGGGCTATCGACTGGCTCGCTCCCCACAAAAAAGCCGCCCGGCTGAGGGGCGGCTTTTGAAAAGGTGTCTCAGGAGGTCCCCGTCTTAGTAACTGACGACTTCGCCTTCGTTGAAGAAGCGCTTGACCTCGGCTTCGGCAGCCTCGGGGCTGTCGGAAGCGTGGCAGATGTTGCGCATTTTCGAGTCTTGGGCCTTCTCGCCAAAGTCACCGCGGATCGTTCCGGCGGCGGCTTCCTTGGAGTCGGTGGGCCCGAGAAGGTCACGGACGCGCGTGATGACGTTATCACCGCTCAGAGCGAGGGCCACGACAGGCGTCTCCTGCATGAATCCGCGGACGGACGGGAAAAAGGGCATTTCTGCAATGTGGGCATAGTGCTCGGCGAGGATCTCGTCGGAAAGGGTCATCATTTTGATGCCGCGAATCTTGAATCCCTCGGCCTGGTAGCGGGCGAGGACGGTGCCAACGAGATCTTGTTTGATCGCATCAGGCTTGAAGAGAATGAGAGTCGTTTCTTGTGCCATATCGGTGCTTGACTATGCAAGGGGTGCGGGTGTGTCAACCTCATCTCGGCGAGGCGGGCTGGAATTTAGAGGCCCAGAACGACCTCGAGGCGCCCTTCTTTGACTTTGATTTCCTGCAAAAGCATCTCAGCCATTTTGCCTTGGTAATCTTTGGCCTTGAGCGTGTAGACGATCTGATCGTCCAGTAAGGTGCTCGCGAGGAAGCCGAAGGCTTCCCTGACCCGATCTTCATATTTTTTGGGAAGCACCTCGGTTTTGAGACTCTCGACCCGATAATCTGAGGTTCGGAGAGTGTGGTCGTCGCGCTCGTAACGGAGGGAGCTCGAGAAAACCCCGCGGATGTCATCCGTCCTGAGGTAGGGAACGATGACCTTGGCCTTCAGGGAGAGCTGGAGCCGATTGTTCTCTCCCATAAACGACACCTCAGGTTCCTCAATCACGATTTTGATGATGTTGAAAACCTCTTTCTCCTTTGGGAATTTGCGCCCGATCTTCTCCTGAATTTCTTTCTCGGTAAAAACGAGGGTCACGAAATCATGGCCGGCCGTGCGCGCCGAAAAATAGAAATACCCTCCCACCACTCCTGCCGCTCCAATCATGACACCAATCAGGAGGACAATGAACCGCTTCATCCCGAAAAACTATGCCGGTGCACCTGCTTTACAATGACAACGTGTCTTTTCTGGCGGGGATCCCTCTGCCACCCCTCGTCGAGGTTAAGTGGCGGCTCGGAGCTGCGGGGAGGGCTCATTTTTGGGCGGCTTTGAGAGGATGTCTGATGTGATGCATGCCCTGATAAAAAGGGGAGCGTGCTGCAGGGCTGAGCTAATGAAACCCATTTCTAATGAGTTTTTTTAAAGGATGGAGCCCGGGGTGTAATCAGCAGCCCCCGGGTAGGCCAACTTGAGCTCCGCAATCTCACCTTCGAAATGGGCAATCTGTGCCTGGGCCTGTCCCACGTTGCTGCGACCTTGCGCCAGGATGTGGGCCAGCGCTTCGCCATCAAGGGGAAGGCGGTCATCGTCGGCAAGACGTTGCAGAAGGTTGTTTTCGGTGGCGGCACCCTTGCGGAGATCATGCACCGTGGCGACCGCGTGTTCCTTGATCGCTTCGTGCGCCGTTTCCCGACCAACGCCCGCTTTGACCGCTTCCATCATGATCGTGGTCGTCAGCAGGAAGGGGAGATAATGGGCGTTTTCTTTCTCAATAACAGCGGGGTAAGCGTCCATTTGGCCCAAAATAGTCAGGAGGGTTTCGTAGAGCCCATCCATCGCGAAGAAGGCGTCCGGGAGCATCACTCTGCGGACCACCGAGCAGGAAACGTCCCCTTCATTCCATTGATCGCCGGCGAGACTGGAGGCCATCGCGAGGTGGCCTTTCAGGATCGCGTGGAAGCCATTGACCCGCTCGCAGGAGCGGGAATTCATCTTGTGGGGCATCGCCGAGGACCCGGTTTGCCCTTTCGCAAAGCCTTCCGAGGCCGTCTCGTGACCCGCCATGAGGCGGAGGGTCTTGGCGAGGGAGGAAGGACCGCTGGCGAGATCGACGAGGGCCGCAACGACGCGGAAGTCGAGCGAGCGCGGGTAGACTTGGCCGACATTGGTCCAGGCCTTCGGGAGGCCGAGGTGTTCGCGGACCTGCTCGTCAAGCGCGGCCACTTTTTCGGTGTCACCATTGAAGAGCGAAACTTGGTCCATCTGAGTGCCCACCGCGCCCTTGAGTCCACGCACGGGGTAGGCCTTGAGGACGGAGTCGAGATTGTCAAAGGCGCTCAGGATTTCCTCGCCGAACATCGCGAGGCGCTTTCCAAAGGTCGTCGGTTGCGCCGCGACATTATGGGTGCGGGCCGTGATCATGAGGTCGGACCACTGGGTGGCGCGCTCCGAGAGGCGCGCCAGGACCGCCACGGATTTGCGGCGGATGATCTCGAGCGAACGGTAAACTTGAAGTTGCTCGACATTCTCGGTGAGGTCGCGCGAGGTCATGCCCTTATGGATGTGCTCGTGGCCCGCGAGGTCGTTGAATTCCTCAATGCGGGCCTTCACGTCATGGCGGGTGATGCGCTCACGCTCGTCGATGGCCGCGAGGTTGACCACGTTCTTAACCGCTTCGTATCCCGCGATCGCCTCGTCCGGGATCTCGAGACCGAGGGTCTGCTGCGCCTTCATAACTGCGATCCAAAAGTCACGCTCCAGGATAATGCGACCTTCGGGGGACCAGATGTCGCGGATTTGAGCGGCGGCGTATCGTTCAGCGAGGACGTTAGGAATCATGGCGGGAGAGAAAACAGAAAATCGCGAATTTGGAACTCTAAACCGTCTCGGCCAAAAAGAAGCCGCGATCCGCGCGGTGCGGATGGCGGCTTTAAATTCAGGGACGGTCGCCGGGATTACTTGGCGGCAACTTTAAACTTCGTTTTGCTTTCGACTGCCGCAATGACGTCGGTGGCCTTGGCAGGTCCAGAATAGCTGATCGCGCCGAGTTTTACCTTCAAATTTGAGACTCCTTCAATGCTAGCAAGTGCAGACTGCACGCTTTTAACACACCCATTGGGTCATGTCATGCCAGTGACGGTGAGGGAAACGGTTTCGCCTTCAACCGGAGGGGCCGCCTCAGGAGTTGGCGTTACCGGAACCGGTGCCGCCGGAGCTGGTGCTTCAGGAGCCGGTGCTTCAGGAGCCGGTGCTTCAGGAGCCGGTGCTTCAGGAGCCGGTGCTTCAGGAGCCGGTGCTTCAGGAGCCGGTGCTTCAGGAGCCGGTGCTTTGGGAGCTGGCTTGGTGGCATCTTCCTTGACCGGAGCCTTGGTGTCGTCGGTTTTTACGTCGTCGCTATCGCCTTTGCAGCTCACGAGGCCGAAGCCCAGAAGAACGCTGGCGGTGAGGGTGGTGAGTTTTTTCATGTTTTTTTTGCTTGGATTGAAGGCGTTCAAAGTCCGCCTTGGAACGGGACTATAATCAGTCAGTTAGAAATCTCAAGCTTACAGGATCAACGCGAGGGCGACGATCAAATCTTTTCGGATCACGAGGCCCTCCTGGAAGAGACTCATTTGCTCCCGCTCGTAGTCACGCCGTCCCTCTGCCGTCTCAATCCGAATGGGCTCGTAGCCGAAGCCTGAGAGGTCGTAGGGTGAAGCCCGCATATCGATCGCCCGGGCTTTGATCGCGAAGAAAAGGGCCTTCCCGAGGAGGTCCGAGGAAATCCAAGGCGAGGATTTATAGGCCCATTTGTAGAGATCCATATTGGCATGGATGCATCCAGGCTGCTCATGGTCTTCGCGGCTTAGAAGGGTGGGGGAGAGGCGGTTGAGTTTACGGGCCTCAGGAGCAAAGAAGCGGAAGGCATCGAAGTGCGTGCAGCAAATAGGGCGGCTCGAGACGAGCGCGTCGATCTCCTCTTGCGGCAATCTGAGCGGAGCGCTTTCGTGGTGGCGGACATCCGAACCGGAGTAGACCATGGCCCATTCGTGAAGCCCGTGGCAGGCGAAGCTGGGAGGGCGGGATTGCGTGAGAGTCAGGAGTTGCAGGATCCATTCCAGGCGCCCCCGTCCTTTCTCGGTGAGCTTTCCCGGGTCGAGCCACGTGGTCCCGTTTTCGCGACGGTAGTATTTTTCCGAGAATTCCAGGGCGGTCTCGTCTTCTAACAGGAGACTTGCGCCGGGGTGCCACTTCTCGAGCCGTCCGAGGGGGAAAGAATAATAGGTGTGCAGGAAATCGTAGACCGGATGCTTTTCGTGCCGGGACTTCCGGGCCCGCATCGGAATCGTGATTCCTTCAACCCGCGCGCGATGCTGCGCGGCTCGCTCCTGCCATTCGGCAAGCGGGATCGGGGAGGGATTTTCGAGCAAAGGGGACATGGCGCGCGAGACTTTTAACGGAACTCTCGATTTTTGCCAAATAAACCTTGAAGTCGGGAGTGGGCCGTCCTAGATTGCGTCCGCCTCGCAGGAGGTGGTTCACAAATCGCGGGATGGAGCAGCCAGGTAGCTCGTCAGGCTCATAACCTGAAGGTCGTAGGTTCAAATCCTACTCCCGTAACCAATGAAAGCCCTTAACTCATAACGAGTTAAGGGCTTTCGCCTTTTACGGGGGTTCCGTTTCGAAAGGCAACGAAATGAAGGGGGATACCGTGATTAAGGCGTTCTAGGACACGAAGGGTTACACGAAGCTTATTCCACGGGAGACTTTTTCATTTTCATTTTCATTTTCATTTTTCATTTTTCATTTTTCATTTTTCATTTTTCTTTTTTCTTTTTTGATTTTGCGATCAAGAAAGGAAGAGGACGCGAAGCGTAAGCCGTCGCACGGGCGTCCCACCTGTTTCCGGCAAGCAAGCGGAGCGCGTGCCAAAAGCCGCCCCAAGAGATGAACCACCGATTTAAGACTCATCCTCGCCCAGTCTCCCCTCCAGGTAGTCTGCGACGCGCTCGAAAGGATCAAAGCCGAAAGCCTCGCCGATGGGACGTCGCAGGTTCGAGTTGGCGTTGATGTCGTAAAAGACCCGCCGGCCGTCGGGCCTCTCAAGAAACGCGATCCCGGCGACATCCATTTGGGCGCTCCGGACGATCCCGAACTCCGGGTCGTGGGGCAGGTATTCTTGAAGAAGGAGCAACTGGTCGGGTTCCCACAGCCCGGGCTGATCGGCGCGCAGGGCGCGCAGCTCCTCCAGGGAGTCGATCTTGTGCATGCGCGCCCCGCTGCCCCCTTGCTCCGGTTTCAACATCGCCGGGAAATGCAAATCGTGGCGTCGCGCCAGGGCCTCGATGTCATTAAACATGACCGAGCGCGGGTGATCGATCCCCAGCTCCCGGAGTTGGGCGCTCTGGGCGCTCTTCGAGAGCTCGAATCCGAAGACTTCCACCCCATTGAGAACGCGGACCCCCTGAATCTTGAGATTCCTGAGAAGCGCGAGCGTAATTGGGACGCCACGCGCCCGCCCGCGCCCTTAAGCGCCCGCGCTCGCCTGGTTAAAGTAAAGCCTTAAGAGTAGTGAGTTAGCCTCCCAAGGGAGGGTGGCAGAGGGTCCCGGCCGGAGATCGCCGCCTACGATCAAGCTCACTCATAGGATCTTTTTTAACGATCACTATGAATCATCTATCTTAAACAAAACTCAAAATCGCTTGACCGCGGTTGTTAGGGGTGACATAAGCCTGCCCATGAGAACCATTTTCAAATCTCTCGCAGCATTACTCTTGTTCTTTGGCTCAAGCACGGTTGCTTCCGCTGACTTCATCGACTTGTCTGCGGGTAACGTTAAGGTTATTTTTACCCTAGTCACGATCGATGGCTTCGTGGTCACGAAGGCGACCGCCACGACCTCCGTGACCGACTCCGGCACAGGCACGATCACCGTCAAGAGCATGACTCAGGTCATCGTCCCAGATGGCTCCGGCGGTTTTAACCTCATTGTCACCGAGGAGACGACCGTGGCGACAATCACCGGCCCTGATCAGTATGAAGAGGTTGTCACCGAAGACGTCATGACAACTCCTCTCGATGCTGCTAAGGATCCTACCGGTCCTGAGACCACCACGACCTCATCGGAAACGACAACAGGGGTGACTTTTGCAGACCTCGACCTTGCTCCTTCCTCCGAGTTCATGCCGACGGACGGAGAGCTTGACGAGCCTATCGTCGTCAGCCCCGCTTGATCATCTCGTTTCCTTTCTGGTCTACCCCCCAAGCATAAAATGTCTAGTCTCTCGAATCTCATGAATTGTAAGCTCAGTCTTTCTCAACTTCTTTCCGGCACCGCCGTGGTCCTGATCTCATCTGCTGGTGCCGCCACCACCGTGACCTACGATTTTAGCTCCCAGGCCTCCGGAGATCTCTTTGAAAGTGATGTCGTTGGGTGGTCGCAGGACACCCCCAATCCCTCGGCCTTCGGCACCACCCTCCCCTTCGCTTACATCGCCTCCACCAATTTCGGGGGAGGGGCCACCAACACCGGCCACCTGGGAACGCAGTTTGCCAACACCGATGATAACTCGACCACGACCGTCACCGGAAATCTCGATTTCACAGGAGTCGATGAAGCCCTTCCACAAGTGTCTCTCAATCTGGCCATCTTAGACAATGATCTCGACCAGTTCACTGGTCGTGACGGCTTTCGGGTTGCCATTAACAGCACCACTGGTTCCACCTTGGCGGAGCTAGGATTCACCCCAACGGCAGGAGACGTAAGCTCGTGGGATGTCTCCGTGGGCGTCAACGGAGCGCCCACTTCGACAACCGCCATCACCGTGACCTCTTCGGCCGGCTACATTTTTAAAGTGAACTTTGGCTCCGCTGTCACCACCTTCTTGTATGGCGACTCACAAGGAGGACTCGCCGATGTCCAATTTGCAAGCCAAGCCCCAATTGGAACCAGTAATATGGGTGCGATTGCGATGACTCATTTGCCTTTGGCGCCCGTCGGGGAATCGGCCACGACCTTGGTCTTCGACAACATTGTCGCCTCCATTCCCGAGCCCTCGGGTCCCGCCCTCCTGCTGCTGGGATCGGCCTTCCTTTTCGGTCGCCGCCGCTCCTAGGCTTCCTCTAACATTTTCTCGGCAAGGCTATCGACAACCTTTGGGTGAGCCATGATCTTCCCCTTTGATTCCGCCATGAATACCGACTTGAGAGTCTTTGGCATCGTCTCCTTGGCGGTCTT
>JBLIDI010000004.1:0-38022 GCA_047634075.1 Akkermansiaceae bacterium | reverse complement strand
GGGGTCCACCCGGATTTGTTCTTCTCATTCCAAACCTTGATATCAGCACCGAGTTCATCGAGGAGTGCCATCATTTCCGGGGCACTCTTGTAAGCGGCGGCGTGCATCACCGATTCTTCACGTGCGTCTTTCAGGTTGATGTCCGCACCCTGTCCCACGAGATACCTCACGACTTCAAGGGCCGATTTGAGATCAGCAGCTTCCTCACCCGGTGCCGTCACCCCCATCCCGGAAGCGGCGAGGAGCGGCGAGATTCCCCGATCGTTGGCGAGGGTGGGATCTGCCCCCACTTCTTCGAGAACTTTAAGAAAAGAAAGATCAGCGGTCTCTGCGGCCAGAAGGTAGGGCGTGGCGCCCTTGCGATCCACTCTTGCGGTTCCACCAGGCCCGCCTTTGAGCTTTAAATTCACCTTGGCCCCGTGCTTCACCAAAACTTTGACGAGCTCCAAGCTGGTCATTTCCCCGGAACCCCGGGGAATGGGGAGACCATCGTCGCCATCGCCCTTGACCGACTTGCGCACCCAGCACAAAACATGGAGCGGGGCATAACCAGATCGCAGATCATTCGGGTCAGCTCCGGCCTCGAGAAGATAAGCCGCCAACTCAAAGTGGCCGTTCTCAATCGCCAAAATCAGAGGCGAGGTTCCATCACTCATTGTCTTGCGTCCACGCTTCACCCTAGCCGCCTCGGTGACATCGGCTCCATTTTGAATCAGGTCTTTGGCAACCTCAAGATGACCTTGTCGCACCGCGAAAAATAATGGCGTGAATCCCGACGCCAACGGCTTTTTAAATTCGGCTCCCCTTACGAGAAGATAACGCACCACTTCGAAGTGACCCTCCGCCGCGGCCCACATCAAGGGCGTTTGGTTGTTTTTCTCCTTCGCATCGATCTTGGCCGCCGACTTCACCAGCAACTTCACACTCGCCAATACCCCCGTCCGGGATGCGGTATGAAGCGGCGTCTCGTTTCCCGGGAGCGCGACATTGGCGTCGGCGCCAGTCTTCAAAAGTAGCGCCACCATTTCCGCGTTGCCATTCTGACAAGCGAGCGAGAGCGGCGTCACGCCATAACGGTTCGCCTCATTGACCAAAGCGCCCGCCTCAAGCAACTTGCCAACCTTCTCCAAGTCATCCTCATGCGCAGCCTCGATCAGAGGACTCGCCGCAGCGATTCCGAAAACCACGAGAAAGGCAAAAACCCCGAGAAATCCACAAGTCATTCTCCCGCCCTGAAGGGGCGATCTAAGGGAAGGAAAAATCATATCCCGAGTTCTTGAATTAACCCGTTACTATTTCCAAATTTCTCCACCTTCACTCCCGCCCGATCCAGCAAGGTCAGGTGTAAATTTGCAAGAGCTGTCGGTTCGTCAAAGCGGATATGTCGCCCCCCTTTCACGCCCCCGGCCGCACCGCCCGCCACGATGACCGGAAGGTTCTGGTGATCATGAACATTCGGATTTCCCATCCCACTTCCATAGAGGAAAAGGGAATGATCGAGGAGACTCCCCGAACCATCCGGGGTCGCTTTCATCTTCTCCAAAAACTCCGCAAAAAGAGAGACATGGAAGGCATTGATCTTCGACATCCGCTCAATCTTACCCGGGTCATTTCCGTGGTGGGAGAGCGGGTGGTGAGGATCCGTGATCCCCGTCTCGGGGTAGACCCGGTTACTCGTTTCGCGGGCAAGTTGGAATGAGGTAATCCGCGTGATGTCACCTTGGAAAGCGAGCATCTGTAACTCGAACATCAGGCGGGCATGGTCACGGTAGGAAGCCGGGACACCATTCGGGCGATCCAAATCAGGAAGAGCTTCATCGAGGGTCGCCGCTTCCGCTTTTTGAATGCGGCGCTCGATTTCCCGAACCGAAGTGAGGTAGTCCTCAACCTTCGAGCGATCAGCCGGGCCAAGTTCACGTTTGAGACTTTGAAGATCGTCATTCACAAAGTCGAGAAGGCTGGCCTTCTTTTTCAGAGCGGCCCGACGCTCCTTCGCCGTCCCGCCTTCGCCAAAGAGGCTCTCAAAGATCAAACGCGGGTGGGCTTCCGCCGGAAGCGGTGTTGTGGGCGACGACCACGAGAGGTTATTTTGATAAACACAGGCGTAACCATTATCGCATTGCCCAACCGTTTGCATGAGATCCATCGACATCTCGAGCGATGAAAGCTGGGTCTCTTTGCCCAAATGCTGAGCCGCGATCTGATCGACGGTGGTTCCCAAAAAATAATCGGCACTCTCGGTTTGCCGGGCCTGCGCCGCGCTCAGAAAAGCCGAATTGGAGGTGGCATGCGTCCCGGGGTAGGCCGGCTGAAGTTCGAGATTGGAGAGAATGTTAACGTGCTCGCGCACCGGAGCAAGCGACTGCAGAATAGGCGAAAGGTGATCCAGATTCCCTTCGCTCTCGGGCGTCCAGCGGGAGAGATCGCACCCCATAGGCATGAAAACAAATCCAAGTCGCTTCACCGGCTTCGCCGCAGTCAGCCTGGCTGCCGTTGCCGCCGGGACCATGGCATCGAGGAGTGGCAAGGCGACTGCCGAGCCCAGACCGCGAAGGACGGTGCGGCGGGAGAGGGACTTTTTGGTGATGATCATGGCTTCTGGCGGTAGATGAAGGGTTTGCTTTGGGTCATTCCTAAAATGAGATCGGTGAGACGGTATTCCGGAGCGGCCTTACTCACGATCTTACGGAGAGTCGGAGCGTCGAAATACTCCACGCCCCGGCCCAGAGCGTAGGTGAGCATCTTTTCGCTGACGGTTCTCGCAAAGAGGTCGGGGCGTTCAAGGAGAGCCTCTTCGAGAGGATCAACGCCGGTGAAGGTGCGACCGTCGGGCAAGCCACCCTCGGCATCAACTTCGCCCGTGATGAAGCGTCCCACCGCATCGTATTCCTCCAGCGCAAATCCGGGAGGATCCATGAGTTGATGGCAGGTCGCACAGGATTTATCTTGGCTATGGGCTGCGAGCTTGGCACGCATCGGGAGATCATCTGCCACGACGACGTCGCCGAGCGCGGGCGTCTCGGGGGGCGGAGGCGGAGCCGGCGTCCCGAGAATATTTTCAAGAACCCAGTTTCCTCGAATCACCGGTGAAGTCCGGTTGGCATACGAGGTCACCGTAAGAATACTCCCCTGCCGGAGAAGACCGCCGCGCTTCATCGAGGAATCGAGTTCCACACGACGGAAGCGGCTCCCATAAATGTGGGGAATCCCGTAGTGCCGCGCGAGACGCTCATTGAGGAAGGTAAAGTCAGCTCCGATGAGATCAGAGGTCTTGCGGTTTTCCTTGAGGACCGTGGCAAAGAGAAGCTCGGTCTCGCGCTTGAAGGACTGGCGGAGATTGTCATCGAAGTCCGGGAAGAGCCGTAGATCCGGAGTCATGGCATCGAGATTACGAAGCTGGAGCCATTGGTTCGCGAAATTGGTAACAAGGGCATCGGATCGCTCATCGGCGAGCATACGACGGACTTGCTCCTCAAAGACATCCGGCTCGGTCAGATCGGCGGCAAGGAGTTCATCATCAGGCAAACTGCTCCACAGGAAGAAGGAAAGCCGGGTTGCGATTTGAGGGTTGGATAGCCGATAGACTTCGCCTGAGGCAAGATCAGCAGGGTCATTCTCAACCCGAAAAAGAAAGCGTGGGCTCACGAGAATGGCCGCCACCGCCATTTCCATGCCTTCAGCGAGGAAGGGCGCAATGGCGCTACGATCCTTATCGGTGATCGGCCTCCGATAAGCCAAGTGCATCAAGCGGGGAAGGTCGTCTTTTGTGAGGTGCGGGCTAGCGTCCTGACGCTGAAAAGGCCCGGTTACGCTGACTTGAAAAATAGCAGGAGCTTGGCGTGGATGACGGTGGAAGTTGAACTGGGCATCATAGGGTTGCCGTTTGCTTTCCAGAAGCGAGGTCGGTTTCTTGGGAAAGGTCACTCCGATCTTACCGTTCCCGGCAGGAACCTTGAAACGAACATTTAGATGAGCATCGACGTCGTTATGATTCCCATTCTTGGGGCGCACAACGGTGAAAGCCTTCATCGCTTCACCATCAATGAGCAGTTCGATCTCATGCGACCCACCGATCAAACCCTCGACCTCGCCATTGCGATCCCGGCTCAGGCGAATCTCAAAATGATAGTCGCCTGCGACCGGAAAAGTGTGTTCAAAAACCACCCCGCCACGCGTCCCGAGAGGGAGGCCCTGGACGTGCTCTTTTTGACTCTGATCAGTGGGCACCCTAACCACCCGAAGGTCCGGCGATTCGGAGGAACTTCCTACCGCAATCCGCGCGATCTTCCGGGCCGCTCCGATGTAGCGATTGAGAAGCGTTGGCGAAAGTTCCCCCACCGTGATGTTATCGAACCCGTGGCTCGATTCATCTTTCGGGAGCATTTCGGTAACATCCACAGAAACGCCCAGAAGGTCCCGGATCGAATTTTGATACTCGGTGCGCGTCAACCGGCGCATCGCCGGAACCTTGCCGAGCTTGGGGTTTTCTTGGGAAAATTGATCCAGATAGTCTTTGAGGCCGGTGAGAGTTTCCTGGTAGTCCGCCGCTGAAGGTCGCTCTTTTTTCGGGGGAGGCATCTGCCGGGTATCCATGCGAAGAATAGCGTGCTCCCAAGTTTCCCAATGCTTCTCCGGAGCAGCTTCCACGATCGCGCCGAGATCCAGCCCCCCTTTTGTGATGCCCTCGCCATGACAGTCGATACAGTGGGCCTCCACAAAATCCTCCACCAACGGCGTAGCCCGAAGAAGGCTCACGGTGGCGAGGAGTGGAAGTGCATATTGAAATCGAGATATCACAGAGGAAGATCTTGCCAACTTAAGGCCTAGATTCAATCTCTGAATGCGCTTCATCATTACAATCGCTTCTCTTGCCAAGGGCATCGCGCTTCCCGAGATCCAGCATCTCCCCAATGGCAGCATCGTGGTAAAAGAAGAATGCCATGATGATCAACGCGCTCTCAATGCAATTACCACCATGCAGAAAATCGAAGTCAGAGAAACTTCTCAGCAAACCAACTTCCGGCAAATCGCGAATTGTCCGGATGGGAGTTGCCGGATTGTTCCCGATCTGAGGAGACTCGTGATCGCGTCTAGACTCTCGACGAGTGATGCGCCAGTGAGTTTTGAAATCTCATCCGAGCTTGGAAAGCGATCTCCCGGGCGTAAGCGACCGCTGCGAACGGCCTCGTTTGCCAAAGCAATGACTTCGGATGTTGAGCACGCCGCCAGTTTCTCCATCTCCAGGAACATGGGGCTGCGCCTGATGAAGCCCCGGATTCCTGGAAGTCGTTGATTGGTAGGTGTAAATGGGTTCATGGAACTTGGTGAATGGAACTTGGTGAAAGACAAAAAGATTCACTGGTAGCATTCGCCCCACTTAGAAAAATAGATTCAAGGGATTTGATCTTTTTTCACTCTCCCTGTGGCTCCCTCACAAAGCCTTTTGAGGGGCGACACCCATTACACTTATCTCCGCCGAAAAGGCGGATTCGGGGCGACCAAGATAAGGCACTCGCTGATTGAACCTCCTCCCGGTTCAGGGCCTAGAATGAAGTGGTTTGAACCACCGCAGTAAGATTCCGATTCCTTCGACCAAAGACCTGCCTGGCAGCCCGAAGAAATCCCCGCAGGCGATGGCGGTGCCCTGGCCCTCGAAGACTCTTGACTCCACCTCAAGACATTCAAAAACAATCACTGTTAAAAAACATTTAAAATTACCATTTAAAATGCCATACGAAGGATATCATGACTAATATCCTAACACTAACAAACGCAGGGAGATGGCTTTTTTACCCGATTACCCGCCTCACCGTTCCTCGTTCTCCAGCATCTCGGTTCAATTCCTGCCACCCTTCTTGGTCATCGGACGCAGCTCAGCCCCTCCTGAGAGACATCAGCCAAGAAGTAATCTCTCAGTAGCCAGTCAGTCATGAATCGTAAGCCCCTCCTGTTCACCTTCGCTTTCATCTTCGCCACCCCCCTCGCAGACGCCGACGTGCTGGCGGGCTGGAATGTCGATACCGTTAATGTCGCCAGAGATTTATCCCCAGAAAACAACCATGCCTTTGAAAGCACGACCACCTCATCAAACATCGCAGGAGCTACGCTGAGTCTCAGTAGCACGCTGACGCCTTCGGACGCTAACGACAGTTATGGATTCAAGATTAACGTAGCTGACCAGCAAACCTCTCTCGCCGGTGCGATCAGTGCGAAACACTTCATCGAGTTTAATATCAGTGCCTCCCCCGGTTACCAATTGGATCTCACTTCCTTGGAAATGAATGGTCAGTCGACCGCTACCGGTGCTGATAATATCGCCATCCTCACCAGCACCAACGATTTCGTGAACTACTCTGCCATTGCCTCGGTGTCGGGCATTTCTGGCAATACGGGAGGCTTCGACACCGACAGCAGCGGTTTCGGAGATCCTATCGACCTCACCGGGAGCTCATATCAAGGCATCAACACCATCACCTTTCGCATCTACGGATGGAATACAAACGGCACTACAGGTGCCACCAGTCTCCGCAATCTTACCGGCGACAACCTCATCATTAATGGTGCCGTCGTCCCCGAAACCTCCACCGTGCTCCCCCTCGCAGGCCTCCTCGGCCTGACCATTATCGGTTCCCGACGCCGCAAGGCCTAGCGACGAAATGATTCTCTCTCATATCGAGGGGATCATTCAGAACGTCGGTAAGAGCGAAGACTGAGTTTCTCGAGTAAACATTGGACACCCCTGTTTTCAAAACTAAGAAGAGCGAGCTCTCGGGACGCGAGCGATCAATCCAACCCCTGCATTGCATTCACGCAAACTTCTCCTATGACTCTCGCATGTCCGCGGCATTCGATAAAATCCCCAAGGAGCGCCATATTTCCCTCTGCCCCTGCAAGAGCACCAAAGCCTACGAGGACTGCTGCCTCCGCTTTCACCAGAACAAAGCCCTGCCCGAGACTGCCGAGCAACTGATGCGATCACGATTCAGCGCCTTCTTTTTCCGGCTCCCTGATTACCTCGTCGAGACCACCCACCCCGACAGTCGCGGCGCGAATCTTCGACACGATCTAGAAGACACGATCCATCACACCGACTGGAAATTTCTCACGATCGTCTCGACCTCCAAAGGACTCAAAGACGACAACCGGGGCAAGGTCGAGTTCCTCGCCGACTATTATTGGGACGGCGCAGCCCAACAACTCCGCGAGCATTCCCGATTCCGCCGCTTCAAGGGGAACTGGAAATACCTCGATAACAAGGGCTAGCTCCCCGTCCTTAAGTCCCCGACTCACTGAATTGAGGGCTGAGCGAATAACCGTCGCTTGAGAGTTTTTTGGCGAGTTCCGTGGCGCTCGTGCTATGGGTGCGAGTCGCTCCTTGAGGAGGCTGACTGCAACGACTGTAAGAAGTGGGTTCTCCTCGTAGTGTGACATCCCTATCGGCCTCATCGAAGAAGTTTTCTATCATTTCACAGAGAGCTACTGTGGTTACCTCATAACCTCTTCCTTTTCTTTGGGATTCACACGATATTATCTCCCCCATGTTCGGGTAAGGCACAAACGATAAATTGCAAATTTTTGTTCACGAAATCCAACGTTGCCGTAATTCTTTGAACGACTTTACGAACGAGCCACGCAAGCCCCTAAGTGAGAATTTGGGCGGACCTTGGATTTTAATTACCTTTAGTTTGACAGACT
Organism: Akkermansiaceae bacterium; assembly: GCA_047634075.1. GTDB lineage: Bacteria > Verrucomicrobiota > Verrucomicrobiia > Verrucomicrobiales > Akkermansiaceae > SW10. The sequence continues at coordinate 30,327 of JBLIDI010000004.1, read as the reverse complement.
CAAAAACCTGTTTGACTGTAAGGTGGTTGTGAACGGGGAAATTTTTCTCTCTCTATCTTAACCAGAAAAACCAATCCAAATTAAATTAAAACAATGTCCGAACTAACAGTAGATCAATATCAACTAACAGTAGACCAGTATAAACTGGTAGGCACCTTCTTCTCCTTCGCTATCGCAGCAATGGGAGCTGCTACCGCCTTTCTCTGGTTGAATCGTAGTCAAGTTGCGCGATACTATCGTCCAGCCTTGACAATCAGTGGATTAGTAACATTCATCGCGCTTTACCACTACTTCCGGATCTACGCGAGCTGGACAAGCGCTTACACCGTCACCGACGGAGTTGTCGTCGCAACCGGCGGAGTAGGCTTCGATGACGCTTATCGTTATGTCGATTGGCTCCTGACTGTCCCACTTCTGCTCATCGAGCTCATCCTAGTGATGAAACTCTCAAAAGCTGTAACCTTCTCTAAGTCGGTCCGCCTTGGTTTCCTCGCGGCCCTCATGGTCGCCCTTGGATACCCCGGTGAAGTCTCCGACGTCGCAAGCACTCGCTGGCTCTGGTGGTCACTCGCGATGATTCCCTTCCTCTGGATCGTCTATGAGCTCTTCGTCAGTCTCAAGAGTTCAATCTCAAATCAACCCGAGGAAGCACGCGGTTTGGTGAGCAGCGCTCGCTGGCTCGTCGTTCTCTCGTGGGCCTTCTATCCCATCGTATTCATCTTCCCGATGATCGGTCTTTCCGGTGGTGCTGCAGAAACGGCTGTCCAAATCGGATATTCGATTGCTGATGTCGTTTCGAAGGCCGTCTTCGGAGTTCTCATCTACATGATCGCGGTGAGAAAGTCTGAAGCCGAAGGATTCGTGGGGGACGGAGTCGCTCCCTTCAAAGGCTAGTCCGCTTTGTCACCTTAAGTGACAAACGCAGACTTATTATAAATCCATTCAATTGCCCGAGTCGGCTCTGCCCGGCTCGGGCTTTTCACCATGAAACTTGCCACGGATACAATGTCTCACGCGATCGCCGCGGTTGACTTACACATGCAGTCGGTGGAGGAAAAAATGCGCTCGCTTTGTGCTGAACCTGGCCAAGCGAATGACGTTTTCTTGCACGTTCTCGACGGTCATTTAGGTGCCGGTGGTCAGAGGACCCGGGCACAGATTTCTTTGATCTGCGGAGCGAGGCTTGGCCTCCGTAAAGCCGACTCGATTGCCTTAGCGGCATCGGTTGAATTACTTCACAATGCTTCGTTGATTCAAGACGACCTTCAAGACAAAGCCCGCCTACGTCGCGGTTCCCCAACCGTTTGGTCGAAATACGGAGCCAACTGCGCCATCGGGCTGACCGATCTGACGATCGCGGCCGCCTTTCGCGCCCTTGCAAAAGTCTCCAAACCCAGTACTTTAGCGCGATTGATCGAACATCTCTACCGCGCCATTTCCGTCACCCTTCGCGGGCAGACCGATGATCTCGGCGGCGCAGTCAACAGTCTCGCAGACGCCCTTTCAGTGGCTCGTCGCAAGTCTGGGCCTCTTTTTGCTTTGGCGCTGGAACTGCCACTCTCCTTCGCAGGGCGACACACCTTCCTGCCTCAGGCATCGGAAGCCGCCGAGTCCTTTGGTCTGGGTTATCAAATCTACGATGACATCGTCGATCTGGATGAAGACCGGGCCTCAAAATCACAAAGTAATATCGTGGTCGCCCTCGAGATGGATTTAGCGCCGAAGGAAGCTCTCAGGTCTGCCTGCCATTTGGCGCAGCAACATCTCCAAAGGTCCGCATCAATCGCGCTGGAACTTCCCGCCAGCTGTGGACAGGGATTGGCCGATCTGGCCCTCCATATCGATGAACGTTTAAACGGCCTTTTCAATGAGTAAAGCAATCGTAATCGGCGGAGGCTTCGGAGGTATGGCGGCAGCTTTGCGCCTGCGCGCTCGTGGCTACGAAGTCACGATTGTCGACCGCTGCAAACGGCTCGGTGGTCGCGCCCAAGTTTTCGAGCGCGATGGCTTTCGGCACGATGCTGGTCCCACCGTCATCACAGCCCCCTTCCTTTTCGATGAAATCTTTGAACTCTTCGGGAAGAAGCGCAGCGACTATGTCGAATTCGTGCCACTCACCCCTTGGTATCGCTTTCAATTTCCATCCGGCGAGACCTTCGACTACGGAGGAACGGTCGCGGACACCTTGGCCGAAATCGCCCGCTTTTGCCCTGAAGACGTCGAGGGTTACCAAACTCTGCTTGCGCAATCGCACAAGATCTTCGACGTCGGGTTCACCGAGTTATCGGACCAGCCTTTTGATTCCTTTGGCACCATGATGCGGCAACTCCCCAACCTCGTCAAACTCGGTTGCTATCGGACCGTTTGGCAATTGGTTTGCCATCACCTCAAGGATCCGCGTTTGAGACAGGCCTTTTCAATCCAACCCCTTCTCGTCGGAGGAAACCCCTTCGATACCACCAGTATTTACGGTCTCATCCACTACCTTGAACGCCAGTGGGGCGTCCACTTTGCGATGGGAGGCACCGGTGCCATCGTGGATGCCTTCAGCAAACTGATGGCTGAAGTGGATATCAAGGTTCGGCTCGAAACAACGGTGGCATCGGTGACGGTCGAGGACGGAAAGGCCACGGGGGTGCAATTGGAAGACGGCGAGGTTCTCTCCTCGGATATCGTGGTCTCGAACGTCGATCCCGCCCATCTCTACGGAAAGATGCTTTCCAATTCAGATCAAAAGCTCTCGGCCCGCGTGAAAAAGAGTCGGGCCAAAATGTCAATGGGCCTCTTCGTCCTCTTCTTCGGCACGAAGAAGCAATATCCGAAAGTGGCCCACCACACCATCTGGCTCGGCCGACGCTATCGCGAACTCCTTCGCGAAATCTTCAAGGGTGAGAAGCTGCCCGAGGATTTCTCTCTCTACCTTCACCGCCCCACCGCAACCGATCCGAGCTTTGCGCCCGAGGGCTGCGATTCCTTTTATGTCCTCGCCCCGGTGCCTAACTTGAAAGCCGATATCGATTGGGAAACCGAGGGCCCTTTGCTCCAAAAACGGATCGTGAAGGCCCTTGATGACTCCATTTTGCCGGGCCTTGCAGAGGAAATCACCGCCGACTTTTACATGACGCCTGAGGATTTTGCGGACGATTATCTCAGCGTGGCCGGCGCCGGATTCTCGGTTGCGCCGTTGTTCAGTCAATCGGCTTGGTTCCGTTTCCACAATCGTGCCGAGGGTCCCGATAACCTCTACCTCGTCGGTGCCGGAACCCATCCGGGGGCAGGGCTTCCCGGAGTGCTCTGCTCGGCCAAGGTGCTCGACCGTATCGTCGCCCCCCCGCACCCAGTTTTAGACTGGAAATCAAAGGAGGTGGTCGTCGTATGAAAACGATTGCAGACACTCTTGAAGGAGAGCCCAGAGACGCTGCGGGCTCCGCCGAGGGGACACTGAAACGACACGGTAAGTCCTTTCACTTTGCCGGAAAATTTTTGCCGCAACAATCGTTCCAGCGATGTGCGCGGCTCTATCAATTCTGCCGATTTCTCGACGATCTCTCAGATGAATGTGATGATCCAAAATTGGCGTGCCGGCAGCTGGAGCAAATCGAAAACGACCTCCTGCAAGCGAACAGGCGACACCCCGCCGTCGCAGATTTTCTCGATCTGGCCAACGAATGCGGGCTCGATCTCGATCCTGCCGTTGAACTCGTGCGCGGGGTGAGAGGAGACCTGGCGGGCGTGGCTTTCGACCGTGAAGCAGAGCTCAAGCAGTATGCCTATCGCGTCGCGGGAACCGTCGGCCTCATGATGAGCAGGGTCCTGGGAGTGACGGATCCATCAGCATTCCGCCACGCCATCGATCTGGGTGTGGCGATGCAACTCACCAACATCGCACGGGATGTCCGTGAAGACGCGCAAAACAGCCGACGATACCTGCCGGCAGATTTGTTAGACCAAACACCTGATATCGAAGCGCTCGCCGCTGGTCATCCTGAAACCCACGAGGACATCCGCCGGGCGCTGCGGTGGCTCCTAGAAGAAGCGGATCGTTATTACCATTCCGGTATTACAGGTCTCTCTTACCTTCCTTTACGCGCCCGGCTCGGCATCTTAGTGGCAGCGCGCCTTTACCAAGCAATCGGGACCGAGATTCAACAGATGGAATTCGCCGTTTGGGAGAACAGGGCGAAGGTCTCGCTCTGGAAAAAAGTGCTTATTTCGGCTCGGACTTTCCTCTATTTTTGTAGTCACGGAGGGCTTCGAGTAAAACCCAAGAATCATGATGCCGAACTCCACCGGGACTTGGTGGGCTTCCCATGGGCGCAACCGCCACAGGATGGCAAGAGCGACTCATGAAGCCAATCGACCTTGCCATTATCGGCGGCGGATGCGCCGGGCTTGCGCTCGCTCGGGACATCGCGAGACGAAACGAGGGTAAACAAGACAGGTCTCAAGTCATCGTTTTCGAACCCCGGACATATTATGAAAACGACCGCACCTGGTGTTACTGGACACTTGCAGGCGAAGGAGACGATCCGCTCGTGAGCCGTCACTGGCAAGCGTGGCAATTTTCCAAAGACGGCGAAGCGGTGCGCCAGCGTTCTTCGCAATCGCGGTATTGCCTCGTCTCCGGATGCGATTTCTACGCCGACGCGATCGCCACGATTCAACGCTCCGATAGTCTCGACCTCAAGCTTGGGATCGAGGTCAAAGCGATCGAATCCTGCCACGGGGGATTTAAGGTCACAACCACAGTTGGCGATTATCTCGCTCGTCGGGTTGTCGACACCCGGCCACCGTCGATGACGCAAGGGATCGTAGCAGCTCTTTACCAAGCCTTCGAAGGGGTTGAAATCGAAACTGACGAGAGGATCGGAGATCCCGAAATCGCAAGCCTGATGGCACAGATGCACACCGATCAGGACGGCTTCGCCTTTGACTATCTCTTGCCGTTGGGACCCAAACGATGGTTGGTGGAAGCAACCCTATTCAGTCCGGATCCTGGGTGCGGGAACGACTTGTCGGAGAAACTGCAAGCATGCCTGCACCGCATCATCCCGGACGGCGACTTTCGCTGCCTGAGACGGGAGAAGGGTATGATTCCCATGGGCTACCGCATCCCCAAGTCGGAGAGCCACGCGGGCTGGGTCAGAGCCGGAACCGCGGGCGGTGCCGTTCGCGCCGCCAGCGGCTACGCCTACCGGCGGATTCAGCGATGGTCGCAGGAATGTGCGCGACGTTTCACTGATTCCGGCGAGGTCCTTGGGCACCCGGAAGATTCCTGGGCACGGCGCAAAATGGATTTCATCTTTCTCAAAGTGCTCCGCAACGAACCCGAACGAGCCCCCGAGATTTTCATCCGTCTTGCGCGCGGAATTTCAGCCGATGCGATGGCGCGCTTCATGATGGATCGGGCCACCGTCCTGGACCTCCTGGCGGTCGTGTTGGCCGTCCCCAAAAAGCCATTTCTCCGGAATCTTTTCAGCCGGGATAATCCCGTAAAGCGAATCCCTTTGAAAAAGGACCCGGCATGAAACGAGCACGGGAAATCCAACAAGGGCTCTTCTTTATTTCAGCACTCGGCCTGAGTGTGCTTGTTTATCTTGAAGTCAAGCTCCCTCAGGGGACTCTCGTTGTCATCCTCGCGCTCTTGGTTGCAGTGGTTGGCCTGCCCCACGGCGCACTCGATCCTTTGGTAGCGCGGAAGGCAGGCTTGTGGCGCAATCCTTCCGGGCTTGCGCGATTCATCGGGGCCTATCTTTTCCTTGCCGCGATTGCCGGGCTACTGTGGGTATGGGCACCAAAGTTCTCGCTCGCCGCCTTCCTCGCCTATTCGTCCTGGCATTTCGCGGGTGATTGGCGGGACTGGCTTTCCCGAGGGTGGCGGCTCTGCGCAGGATCAACCGTCATTTGTGCTCCCTCACTTTTCTATCCGGACCATGTCGCCGGATACTTTTCAGCGCTGACCGGCGAGGATGCCACCACTCTCGTCCGCGTTCTGCAATCGCTTGCGATTCCGGCGCTGGCCGGGACGATTTACTCGGTGACCCGATCCTTCCGCACCCGTCCTTCCGTCGCCGCGGAACTGGCGATTCTCGCCGCTTCGGCTCTTGCCCTCCCCCCGCTGATCTTTTTCCTTCTCTACTTCTGCGGCCTGCACAGTCCACGACACCTCATCGCGACGGCACAAGGAATGGATGGCACCACTGCCACCGCCACCGCCACCGGACTAACCCTCCTGACCGTGGGTTTGGGCGCCTTGTTCTTTGTCCTCCTGCCCTCCGCGCAATTCGACCGACGACTCTTGCAAATCACCTTCATCGGCCTCGCCGTCCTCACCGTTCCCCACATGATCCTGATCGAGCACTACGCCACTCGAATCGCGAAAGCCCCAAATTCAGGCAACACACCAGCCTGACTTTGACAACCACTAAGAGATTCCCCTATGAACTCCGTCTACGATACCCTCCGGAAGCGCTTTATCTCCGAGAAAGCGCGCCACACCGGGGAACGCGTGGTCATCGCCATCGCTCTGGTTGCTTTTGTGGTTCACCTGCTTCTGATCGGGTTGAGTTACATCAACTGGCTCCCGCCCCACAGCCCTCATCTTGATGAGCTCCTCGCCAATCCCATCGCGGCGATCTACACCCCATTTTCCTTTATCCTAGTTTATGAAGTTTACCTCCTCCTCTTTTACTTGCCCCAGTCGATCACGCAATACATTGCCCGGCAGTACGAGATCATCACGCTGATCATTGTCCGCCGGATTTTCAAAGATATCGCCAATCTGGAGCTAACCCCTGATTGGTTTAATCGGCCCGGGGATTTGCAACTGACCTACGATCTCGCGGCGACCTTAATCCTCTTTTTACTGATCATCCTCTTTTATCGCCTAGCCCGGAGCCACCCGACTCCGGCAAATGAGCAGGAGTCCTATTCCGTCGAACTACGACGCTTCATCTATTTTAAGAATATTATCAGCCTGTTATTGGTCCCGGTGCTATTTGGTCTCGCAATCTTCAGCTTCGTTGCTTGGACCAAAGAGACATTTTTTATGGCTAACATCGCGACGGCAAATCTCATTGACGTCGATAAGGTCTTCTTTGAGGATTTTTTCGGTATTCTCGTCATGGCCGACGTTTTCCTCCTCCTCCTTTCTCTCATCCACAATGACAGTTTTCCGAAGGTCATTCGGAATTCCGGCTTTGTCATCTCCACCATCCTGATCAAACTCTCCTTCGGTGCCGATGGCTTCGTCAATGTTGCCCTAATCCTAGGGGGTGTTTCTTTTGGCGTCGCCATTCTATGGGCTCACAATCTTTTTGAAGCAACCCTCACCCACGCTCAAGAATGAACTCCGCGTATTTTCTTGGAATAAGTTCACCCGTGACTACGTCTTAATACCACCCGATGCTTCGCAAATTTACAGCTTCAGTTCTCATTTGTTTGATGATGGCGGTCACCGCCACCTCTCAGACGGGGCTGCGCTATTGCCTGTGTTTCCAGACTATTTTCGTGGGCGATTGTGATTGCGAGAAACAGATTCCCTCAGACCGTTGTGCTGGTGTCAGCCCCGAAACGAGTTGCTGTTGTGCTTGCTCGGAAGAAGATCATCCCGAAGAAGAGGTCGCTGAAATCTCACTTTGTAACAACTGCACCGTCAATCTCACCCTCCAGCTCGACCACTTCACCACTGCGGTTCACTCGGAAATCATGGGTAAGCTTTCACCCGCAACTTCAAGTTTCCCATCGCCACTCTATCAGATCGAGATTCCAACCTCGATCCGCCATTGTTCGACCTATCGAACCCGTGGCCCCCCGCCCTACACGGTGGTTTCCCTAGTGCCTCTCTTCATCAGGCACTCTGTATTTCTTGTTTGATTCATTGGTTCGAAAACGTGCGCCATGTCATTGCGCTCGCATTTTTGTGCGTTGATCCCGCCTTCCCCTTGGTGATCCGCCCATTCCACAAAGGCCTTTCTGAAACCTTTGTTCCTGCTACCAAACCAAACAAATCTTACTTTCATGTCTTTAGACGACCTTACCAAAAAATCTTCAGGTGCGCCCTTGTGGGGAACACTTCATACAGGACGGAGACGATCCTTTGCCTGGCTTCTCCCGGTCGGCCTTTCTCTCGGATTTCTCATCATCCTTGGCCTTTTATTCGGGAAACGTCTCCTCCCGGCCATCACCGTCGAAACCGCCCCGGTCATTACCATCCGCGCCGGTGAAGCCATCTCATCAGGAGAACAAAATGTTTCTCCAACGAGTCGCACCAAGCCTCCAGGCAAAGGACCTCTCCTCTTTCAAGCCTCAGGCTGGATCGAGCCTGATCCCTACACCGTTTACCTCTCCACTCTCATCAACGGAGTCGTCGACGAAGTCCACGCCCTAGAAGGACAAGCCATCAAGAAAGGAGATCTTGTCGCAACCCTGGTCGATGACGAGGCCCTCCTCGACTTCCAAGCCGCACAGCAAAAACACCTCAGCCTTGAGAAAACGATCGTCGCTCACTGCTCTGGATTCGAGATTGTCAGCGCCGAAATTTCCGCTGCTCAGCGAAAAATCGAAGCCCTCGAAACGCTCCTTGCTGAAGCCCGTGATACCTCATCACGCCTCGCAAAATTGAGCAAGGGCGCGATTTCTCAACAGCAAGTCGTCCAGGCTCGTCTCGCAACCGAACGACAGATCGCAATGCTTGCCGAGGCCCAGACCGCAATCCCACGGCTCAAGGCCCGCTTCACACAACTCGAGACCGAAGAGGAGGCCATGATCGCGAATCTCGATGAACTGGCAACGGCCCGCGAGCGCGCAAAGCTCGCTTTGGATCGCACCAAGATCACCTCCTCGATGGACGGAATCGTCCTTCAACTTCATGCCGCTCCAGGAAAAAAGAGAATGCTCGATATGGACTCACCGACCTCGGCGGTCATTGTCGAACTTTACGACCCGAAACATCTCCAGGCCCGCATTGACGTTCCGCTCAACGAGGCCGCCGCCCTCTCTGCCGGTCAGACCGTCGAGCTCGTTTCCGATCTCCTCCCTAACAAAACATTCACCGGCACCGTGACCCGCATCAGCGGCCAAGCCGACCTTCAACGGAACACCCTACAGGCCAAGGTTGAGATTCAGAACCCCGACGAACGCCTGCGTCCCGATATGCTCGTTCGGGCGAAATTCTTTGCTCCTGGAAATGCTCAGTCGTCAGGCGAAACACCCGCCGCATCGTCAAGTCGACTGGCTCTTTACGTTCCCGAAGAAGCTCTCGTCAGCGATACGCAAGTCTGGGTCGTAACTCCCGACCTCAACGCAGAAAGGCGAAGCATCAAACTCGGCCGCGATACCAAGGATGGCCATCGTCTCGTCCTTGAAGGCCTCCGTTCGGGAGAGTCCGTCATCCTCCCCCCACACGCCAAGCTCGAGGAAGGCAGCCGTGTCGAAATCACCAATCCCAATCCCAATCACTAATTTTCCATGAAGCCTCTCATCTCCATCAAGTCCGTCACCAAAACCTTCACGAAAGGAAAGACCACGATCACCCCTCTCGAGAACCTCTCTCTTGATGTCCCTCGCGGCGAGTTCCTCTCCCTCATGGGACCGTCAGGGTCGGGAAAAACCACCTTGCTCAATCTTATCGCCGGGATCGATTCGCCCACCTCAGGAGAGATTCTCATCGATGGCAATGACATCTCAAAACTGTCCCGCGCCCAGCTCACAAAGTGGCGATCCGTTCATGTCGGATACATCTTCCAACTCTACCACCTGGTGCCAATCCTCTCAGCCTACGAAAACGTCGAACTCCCTCTCTTGCTAGGAAACAAGAACAAGGCCGAGCGAAGAAAAACAATCCTCGCCGCTCTCGATCTCGTTGGATTAAGCGACCGCGCCGAACATCGCCCCTCCGAACTTTCAGGCGGACAAGAACAGCGCGTCGCCATCGCCCGCGCCATCGTTCATGACCCCGATCTTCTCGTCGCCGACGAACCGACCGGAGACCTTGACCGCGAATCTGCCGACTCGATTCTCGATCTCCTCAACCGCCTCGCGACCGATCACGGCAAAACCATCGTCATGGTCACGCACGATCCGAAAGCTTCCGCCGCCGCCCATCGCGCCCTGCAACTCGAAAAAGGCCGCTTCGCCAAAGAAGGTCACCTCTTAACCCCCGCCTAGAAGCTCATCATGAAACTCGCGATCCTTGCCCTCAAGAATCTCACCCGGAATCGGTTGAGATCGCTCCTCACAATTCTTGGTGTCGCCGCCGGAATGTTTCTCTACGCCTCGGTTCAGACCATGCAGCACTCGCTCTCGGTCGCCACCGAATCAAGCGCCGCAGACACCACTCTTGTCGTCTACCGGGAAAATCGATTTTGCCCGTCGACCTCGCGCCTACCCGAGCATTATCTCTCAACCATCGAGCGCATTCCCGGCGTGCGCCAAGTCATCCCGATTCAGATCGCGGTGAACAACTGCGGAGCCTCGCTTGATGTCATCACCTTTCGCGGGGTGCCACCCGAGACCCTGAAAAGTTATAACCCCGGCATCAAGGTAATCGATGGCTCCTACGATGATTTCGTAAACCAGACCGACGGTGCTCTCGTTGGGCAGCATCTCGCGGAACGCCGGGGCCTTTCTCCCGGTGACAAATTTGAAGCGGTCGGCGTCAATGTCACGGTCGCCGGAATCATTTCCTCGGACGCGCCACAGGACGAGAATGTCGCCTACGTCCACCTTCCCTTCCTTCAACAAGCGTCACGAATCGGACTCGGCATTGTCACCCAGTTTAACGTCAAAGTTGAAAGAGCCGACCAACTTCAGCCGATCGCCGATCAAATCGACCAAACCTTCAAGGCCGATCAGCAGCCCACCAATACCCGCCCGGAAAAGGCTTTCTTTGCCGAGACCGCCAAGCAGATGATCGAACTCATCGGCTTTACCCGATGGCTCGGTCTCGGTGCCGTTTTCGCGGTCCTCGGACTCGTCGCAAATGCCGTCCTCCTGATCGTGCGCGGACGGGTCAAGGAAACCGCCATCTTTCAGACCTTGGGATTTTCCCGCCTCGCCATCGGTCTCATGGTTGTCATCGAGGGGATTCTCTTAGGACTTGTCGGTGGACTCATTGGCGTCATCGGGGCGATGGCTTTCTTCCATTTCAAATCGTTCACGCTTGGAAATGAAGGCCTCACTCTCGCGCTCACGCCCTCGACCACCGTCACCCTCACAGGCCTCGGCGTCGCGGTTGCCCTTGGGCTTCTCGCTTCGCTCTATCCTGCCTGGAAAGCAACCTCCCGCCCTCTTGTGCAATCTCTTAATTCCTAATCATGCTCCCGTTTACCTACGCCCTGAGAAACCTCTTTCGTGATCCCTCGCGTTTGGCGCAAACCGTGGGCGGTTCCGCCCTCGTCGTGCTTTTACTGATCGCAGCCGTCGCGCTCAATCAGGGCATGGATAGCGTCCTTTCCGCCTCCGGTTCTGCCAAGAATGTCATTCTGCTAGGGAAAGGATCGGAAGAATCAATGGAACGATCCGAAGTCAGCATCGATGCCGAATCCGCAGCTGCGACCACAATCACCGGAGTACAATCCAAGCTTGGGGTCGCTGCCATTTCGGGAGAAATCGTCTATCAAGCTCCCATCAAAACTGAATCGGGAATCGAGGAACCCGCTCTCCTTCGCGGCGTTCTCGAGAAAGCCCTTCTGGTCCACACCACGGTCAGCGTATTGGAAGGCTCCTTCCCTGGTCCGGGTGAAACGATGGTGGGCCACCTCGCCCATCGGAAGCTCGGAGTTGACAAGGAAGAACTTGCGATCGGAAAGAATCTCTATTTTGGCAAAACCGCCGTGCGGATCTCAGGCCGTTTCGCGGCTCCCGGAACGGTCCTGGAATCCGAGATCTGGTTTGATCGAAATGACCTCGCCTCGCTGACCCAGCGGGATTCACTTTCCTCGATCACCCTCCGACTTAAGAGCGTGGATATGGACGATGTCGAACTTTTCACCTTTCAGCGAAACGATCTCGAGCTCTCGGCAATCCGCGAGGATCACTACTACGAGAAGCTCAGTATTTTTTACGAACCGATCAAGGTTATGACTTGGGTCACCGCCGCTCTCGTCGCAGCTGGCGCAATCTTCGGGGGGCTAAACACGCTTTATGCCGCCTTTGCGGCCCGCATCAAGGAAATGGCCACTCTCCAATCGATTGGCTATACCCGCCTCGCGCTCTTCGTGTCCCTTATTCAAGAAAGTCTCCTCGCCACTCTCACCGGAACTCTCCTGGCCTTCATTCTGGCCTACTTTCTCCTGGATGGGCGCACCGTACCGTTTTCCATTGGCACCTTCACCCTGACCCTGACCCCCACCGTGATTCTCTCCGGTCTCGTCACCGGGATTCTGCTCGGTTCCCTCGGAACGCTCCCACCCGCGATGCGTTGCCTTCTCCCCTCATTGCCGAAAGCCCTTCGCTCCAGCTAAAACTATCAACCAAAAAAAAAAAAAAAATATGAAACTCACACAACTCCTCGCCCTCGGTCTCACCCTTGCTCTGGCCTCCTGTTCGGAGAAAAAAGAGACTTCGGAAAACACCCCTCAAAGTGACTCGGGAAACCTCGCCTCTCTCGTTCTTACGACCGCCCCAGACAATGCCATCGACATTGCCGATCTCCGGAAATCAGGAAAACCCGGCGACACCGTGACCTTCACCGGAAATGTCATCGGAAGTCATTCCGTCTTCATGGATGGACGCGCTGTGATGATTATGGGAGATCCCAAAAAAATCACCTCTTGCAACTTAATTCCCGGCGATGAATGCCCCACTCCTTGGGACGTCTGCTGTGATGATCACGATGCCATCAAAGCGTCTATCATCACCGTTCAAGTGGTCGATGAAGCGGGCAAACCTCTCATGACCGGCCTCAAAGGGCTGGGAGGACTAAAGGAACTGAGTGCCCTCACCATCATTGGCAAAGTTGCTGAGAACTCCAATGAGTCAAACATGCTCATCAACGCAACCGGCATTTTCGTCCAACCCTAGCCGTCACAATGAAATTTCACTCAGTTCTCGCTTCCAGCCTCGCCCTCGCCCTCGCCCTCTGCACCTCTTGTTCCACCCGTAGTTCGCCCGCGGATGATTCTCCTCAGGTGGCTTCCGGGGCGACGCGCGTAGGGATCCCCTGGTGGCGACAACTGCATGATTCCTCTCTCAACCAAGACGTCTCGGCGGCCTTCTCATCGAATCCCGGACTCCGCGCCGTGGCACTGAGAATCGACCAGGCCGATGCCGCGGTTGCGAGTGCCCGGGCCTCGACCTTGCCCCGACTCAATCTTGGCTTCGGCTATAGTGAAGGGAGAAGGCGAGAAGTCGACTTCGGTCCCTACGACCTCGTGCCATGGCAAAGCGGTGGCCAATTGTCTTGGGAAATCGATATCAGCGGTAAACTCCGAGCCGCCAAAAAATCAGCCCTTGAAAGTCGAGCCGCCGCCGTGTGGGATTTTCACTCGGCCCGCCTCCTGCTTACCAGTCGTATCGCGGCTACGCGCATGAATCTCTATCGCTTCAATTCCGAACTCACCGATCTCGAAAGCGCACTTTCAGCCAGCCAAGGCACCATCAACGCCCTCACCGAACGCTCACAAGCGGGCCTGATTCCAGATGCTGTTCTGGAGAAACAGCGAGCCGGAAACGACAGACTCATTCGTGAAAAACTCGATCTCAAACGACTCCGTGATCTTATCGTGCTACAACTTCGCACTCTCCGAGGCGGAACCAATCCGACGGGCATCACCCAAGCAAGTTTTCCGTCACCAGCGAGCTTGCCGAATCGTCCCCTAAATGAACTCCTCGCCTCCCATCCTAGTATTCTGGCCGCCGAAGCCCGGGTTCGCTCCGCTTTTCAACTCGCACAATCTGCGCGACTCGATCTTCTCCCGTCCTTCCAAATCAATGCTCTCGCCGCCGGCAATCGAAGGGGTCTCACCGACCGCTTCCGCATCTGGCAAGTGAACGCGGGACCATCTCTCGACATTCCCATCTATGATCCGCTACGTCTCGCTGCCTTGAAAACCCGCAAGTCACAAAGCAAAATTGCCGCTGCTGAGTATCAAAAAACGGTCCTCGATACCTTGGAAGAAATCGAGTCCGCCCGCATCAACTTCGCGAGCCACCGCGCCCAGCTCACCGCCGCCCACCGTGAAACCAAAGCCCTCGAGCGCACCCGCAACGATGCTCGCGAACAATTCGAGGCCGGACTCACCTCCCAAATCGAATTCCTCGATACCGAACGCCGCTGGCTCAACGCAAAACGGAGCCAAGCTGCCCTCCGGCAAGCCATGCTCAATTCCCACATCAATCTGATTAAAGCCACGGGCGGAGGACGACTCACCTCCCTTAAAATTGGGACGGCCAGGTTCCGCAAATCCGAGAGTCTTCCCGATTCCGCCCCTTCAAGGAGAACTGGCGACACCTTGATGACAAGGGCTAACGCCGTTCTACCCGAAAACTTCGTGGCGTGATTCCAAGGTGTTTTTTGAAAACATGGCCCAGGTAACTTTGACCGCTAAACCCCACGACTTCGGAGATTCCGGCGAGGCTTAAGTCGGAATTCTCAAGCAGAACTTTTGCCTTGGCGAGCCGGACTTCGATCAGGAAATCGCGAATGGTCTTTCCTGTTTCCTTCCGAAATCTCCGCTGAAAGAGGCTCCGTGAAATCCCAGCCTCACGCGCTAGGTCGCCGTTGTTCAGTTTGCGGTTAGAAAGATTGTCATGAATGAAATGGATCCCGAGGGCAACCGCGGAATCTGAAACCGCGCGGGTGTTTGAAGATCTCCTCGTGATCAACCTAATGGGCGGGACGAGCAGGGGACCTCTTGGCGGCTTGGAACCTGCCATCATCTCATCGAGCAAATGCGCTGCTTCGTAGCCAACCTTATGGTGATCTAAGCGGACGCTGCTGAGGGGTGGCACGGAAAGGTCGCAAAGCGGGCGATCATTATCCACCCCGACCACTGCGACCTGCTCTGGAACGAGGATGTTCTCTTCCCGACAAGCATCCAGAACCATCAAACCCCCATCATCTCGCGCTAACATGATTCCCACTGGTTTCGGTAAGTCGCGAATCCAAGCCCGCACCGCGTGACGCGCTCCCTTTGCGCCGGGCGGTTGATCGACCGGCGGTTCAAAGAGATGAAAAGTCGCGCGTTCAGCGCACTCTTTAGACAACAATTCACAGCGTCGTTGAGACCAACCTTGGGCTCCCTTCTCGTGGGGATAGAAACCGATGTGGTTGAACCCGCGATCAAAGAAATGTCCTGCCACGAGGGCGGCAATTCCCTCGTCATCGGCGTCAACCTGTGGGATGCCGATGTCCAGAACCGATCTGCTCACATCGACAACTGGCAATCCGGTGGCGCGCAGAGTCTGCGCCATCGCATCATCGCCGATGCGAGCGATAATGCCCTCCGCACCAGAGTCCAGAAGCCACTCTGAAATCGCAATGTGGTCACCCTCCGGGACATGAAGCAGCCGCCAATTATCAAACTCATAAGCAAATTTGGCGATGCCGCGAAGCGTTTCACGCCCCGGTTCGAACGAGGTATAAACAAGGAGGGCAACTCGTTTCCGGAGACTCGATACTGTTGTTATCATAAGCTAGCTAAAAAGAGAAATGAACATTTGCCCCCCACTAAGGACCCTACCCGATTTCGACAAAACCATATCCGATTTCGATAATCCAAACGAGGAATATCCTTGCCCGCTTGCCTCGTTTTTTCGCACAACTTTCTCCGGATTTGTTTTTCGCACGTTTGAATACGTTTGAATACGGCACTGACCATCCCCTTGAAAGCACCTAGTTATGAACATCATTTATAAAATACCGAAGTTCTCAGCCCTCACCGTTGCCATCTTCGCTGGTGTCACCACCCTTCAGGCCGAGGTCCCCGCCGCCATTCTTGGTGCAGTCCCTGATTCCGATCAGTATTCCCTGATCTACGAGGCTGCAATTCCTGAAACCGCCCCTGCTTGGGGAGGGCCCGGAGCCGCATATGCCATCGATAATTCGGGAAGCGGCCCCACCAACTTCGATCGCGTTGCCTACGTCATGGCACTGGACGACACTTGGGTCTGGGTCTCCTTCGAGACCCTCGCTCAAGCGCAGACCCTCGCAACCGTTGGCGTCCCGACCGTGGATGTCGTCAATGGTAATCCCATCCAAACGACGGTGAATAATATGGATGTCTTCTCGAGCATCACGGATACCAATATCATCGCCACCGGCACCGGCTTGGCGGGCGGCAATCTCGAATTCTGGCCAGGCAATTACACCCAGGCTAATCCCAACGGTATCCCGAACGCTGATGCCGCCTTCTTCGACTGGGGCGACGGGGGGGCGACGGGCGACATTGGCTATGGTTCAATGCAGGTCCACAACCACGGAGCGAGCCAAGTAATCTTCGCTTTTAATCGCTGGGGAAATGGCGGGGGTAGCACCGATATTGGCATCGGCAACAACCCTCTCGCGGACGGAAACCCAGACTACACCTTCGCTGAAAACGGCACAGACTTCACCACCCGAAACCTCTACGTGCTGGTGCGTGCGGGAACACCAATCTTCCCATCTCCGGAAGCAACCAAGGCCATTTCATCGCTGGCGGGGGATCAGATTCAGCTCACCTTCAACGTAGAATTAAGGAGAGACTCCGTGGCTCTTGCCAACTTTTCGATTGAAGGCGGGCCCGTCATTACCGCAGCACGATCCTCCAAAAACACTGTGACCTTAACCACTTCAGGTCTGGAGGCCGGCACACCCTACACTGTGAATTATTCCGGTGTTGCTGGACTGCCAGGAGGTGGTGGTGCTCTGACCGAGACACTCACGGTAGCGTTTACCGCTCCTACGATTCCCACTCTCCCAGGGACCATCCCAGCGGCCGGGGACTACGAACTCATCTACCATGCCGAGATCCCGGAAGGGGCTCCCGCTTGGGGAAATGGCGCGTCTTATCTCATCGACCAATCGTCATTCACGGAATCGCTTACTTTTGATCGCGTCGCCTACATCATGGAACTTGATAGCGAATGGGTCTTCGTTTCTTTTGATACTCTCGCGCAGGCAAATCGCCTTTCGAAGATCGGCGTCCCGACGGTTCAGGTCGTAAACGGCACACCGATCCAAACGATTCTCTCAAATATGGACGTTTCTTCCAGCGTCGCCGGAATCACAGCGGGCACCGGACTGAGCGGTGGTAACATCGAGTTCTGGCCGGGCAACTTTATCCCAGATAATGTCAACAGTATCCCAAACGCCGATGACGCTACCTTCGACTGGGGCGACGGTGGTGGGTCGGGCGCCGTTGGCTATGGCACAATGCAGATTCATAACCACGATGCCAGCGAAGTGCTCTTCGCCTTCAATCGCTGGGGGAGCGGGGGGGGGACGACGGATATCGGGATCGGAACCAATGCCGCGGCAGGCCAAAACCCTGACTACGTCTTTGCCGAGAACGCCGCTAGCTTTGCTTCACGCAACCTCTACGTCCTCGTGCGTCCCGCCCTCCTGAAGCTTCCCCAAGATATTGCCAATGCCGTCCCAGAGTCAGGCGGCTACAAGCTCATCTATCAGATGGAGCTACCCGCAGTGAATGAATTCAGCGGTAATGCCCAAACCATCGCCGAGGCCTACACCGCAGATTACTCCGCTACCGTGGCACCGGGGTCCAGAGTTGCCTACGTCTTACGATTAGATGAGGAATGGGTCTGGGTCTCTTTTGATGCCGTCACCGGTGATTTGTCCAAGATCGGTATTCCTCATATGGAAGCCTGGCCGATCGCGCTGCAGCAGAACGTGACGAATTTGCACGTTGTCTCAAATGCGCCGCAAATCACGGAAGGAAGCTTTGCCGAAGGTAATATCGAGTTTTGGGGCGGCAACTATGCGCAAAGTAACGCTCTGGCAATCGCGAATGCCGACGATGGGACTTTTGATTTCGGCGACACCATGACCGGCGGGGGACATGGCTGCATGCAAATCCACAATTTCATGGAGAGTGAAGTGATCTTTGCTTACAACAACTGGGGGAGCAACAACCCCGCAAATGCCGGTGGTCTGGGCATTGGAAGCAACCCTGGCGGGGAGCCAGACTATACCTTCCAAGGTAATAGTAACAGCTACACCACGCGCACCCTCTATGTCCTGTCAGGGGAAATTGGTGACCCCATCCCATTACAGATCACGAGCGTTGAGCTCGACTCAACGACCGACAGAGTCACCGTCACCTGGCCATCAACTGAGGGAGAGATCTTTAGCCTCTCATGGAGTGACGATTTACAGACATTCATCGAAATCGATGATGGTATCGCAGGCCAGGAAGGGAATACCTCATTCATAGACATTATTCCCACCGGGACAGCGAGACGATTCTATCAAGTCACCAAAGAGCAATAGGGGCACAAGGGCCAGCCCTCCTCCAATTGATTCACGGGCACAGCTGAAATTTACGACTGTGCCCTTTCAATTTTTTCTGGCTCCTCCACCTTGTCACATAAACATGAAAAACCGCTTGAGAGCTCTCGGACTAGCTGTCCTCGCCGCACAGACCTTCGCACCCGCGGCATCGGCCAAGTTGATCGTCTACCCGGTGGGCGATTCCATCACATGGGGAACCACCGCTGCCGGGGGCTACCGTTCACCGCTTTACCAAAAGCTGACCGCCTCGGGGTATGAAGTCGATATGGTCGGGAGCGTCAAAGATTTTGCCGACCGCGTCCTCAGAGAGGCGGGTGAGGAGCACCATGATGGCCACAGTGGTTGGAGAATTCTCCAGATTGACCAGCAAATAGAAGGTTGGCTCCAGCTGTTCGAGGCGCCTGATGTCATCCTCATTCACATCGGAACCAATGATTTTGGAAATGGAGCATCTAATACCGGCGCCATCGATCAATTGGACAACCTAATGACTAAGATTGCGCGGGCGGCTCCCACCTCCCACATGATCGTCACGAATTTGCTGGAGCGTGGCGGCAGCGCCAACACCAACATCCAGACTGACTTCAATCCCTTTGTCGAAGAAAAGATCGCCGGACAAGTTGCCCTTGGTCGCAAGGTCTCATTTCTCAATATGCGCGCCGCCGTGCCGCTCGCGGATATGCCTGATCGACTCCACCCAAATCTTGCTGGCCTCACCAAAATGGCGGACGCCTACTACGATGCCATCCGAAAATTGCTTCCCCCTCCCGACCCTTTCCAAATCACCTCTTTTCAAGTCGATGACTTTGAGGATCTGAAACAGGCTTCGGTCACCTGGAACTCAAAACCAGATCACTCCTATGTCGTTCAAATTGCCCAAGATGCTTCCAGATGGAGTGACTTGCCGCTCGCTATCCCCACTGGGGGTACAACCACCTCCCAAACTTTCACGATTCCCGAAGGAAGCCGCTTCTTTCGGATCCGTGAGGGCCTACCGTCCGATGACTTTCTAGCCGAAACGAATGTTCAATGGCTCGTCCCCGGCGACGCAACCCTAGATGACCGCTGGTCTGCCATCACCTTACCTAGGGGTGCAGGATTTATCGATGGTGATGGCCTGGCCGTTGGGTTCGAAACCCGGCCAGGAGTATTTGATCCGCTCATCCACACCAACGTGCTCGAAGCCATGCTGACGACTAACCCGTCGATTTACCTTCGATACACTTTCGACACGCCTCCCGACCGACACTACCAAACACTCACGCTCGGCATGCGCTATGACGATGGCTTCGTGGCCTATCTCAATGGAACTGAAATCGCCCGGCGCAACGCGCCATCAGTTATCGCGTGGAATGCCCATGCCACAAAATCCCATATCGACACTCAGGCCGTTGAGTTTGAACTCATCGCTCTCTCCAATTTTCTCGGATTGTTGCGACCCGGTGAAAACGTCCTGGCGATCCACGGCATGAATAATTCCCCAGGAGGGTCAGACTTTCTAATAGAGCCCATGCTTTTCAGCGACTTTAAGTAGAGCCTCCAAAACCGACAATTCGCTTGCCGATTTCGCGGGCATTCCCAGTTCCGCCGCTTCGAGAGGAACTGGAAATACCTCGATGACAAAGGCTCACGCAAATCACTTCGCGAGACGTGGAGCTGAGTGACCCTGCTCGCGGATTTTCTTCAATAAGGCCCGCATCGACTTCACCTTCGCGGAGTGCTTGGCAGCGACGTCATTGCGCTGCCCGATGTCTTCCTTAAGGTTGAAAAGCTTCGGCTCCTTGCTCTCGATCTCGGGATAGCCGTGCTTCTTGTCCCACGCCTTACTCTTACGCGAAGAAAGACCACTCCTGGCCTCCACCAGCACCCAATCGCCCTCACGTATCGCGTAAGAATCTTTGAAGGTGTTATGGACATGACTCGTCCTCACCGACTTCACCTCACCCTTGAGCAGAGGCAAAAGATCATGTGAATCTTCGGCGGCATTCTTTGCCGGAAGCTCGTAACCCACCACCGAAGCCAGCGTCGCCATGAGGTCGATTTGTGAAACAAGCGCCTCATTAACCGTCCCCGGTTTGGTGACGCCGGGATACTTAATCATAAATGGGACGTGGTGACCGCCCTCATAAATATCGCGCTTCAAGCCCCGAAATGGGTGCGCCGACCAATGATCGAACCTGGCATCCCGTGCATAGGCATAGTGCTCGGGGCCATTGTCTGCTGAAAAAATCACGATGGTATTCTCAGCTTGTCCCGAGTCCTTCAGCGCCTTCAATATCTGCCCAATGGAATGATCCGTCTCATGCACAAAGTCTCCGTATGGTCCCGCCTTCGATTTCCCGTCGAACTCATCGTTCGGAATGATCGGAGCATGCGGCGAAGGATAGGCAAAGTAGAGAAAGAAGGGTCCCTCCCTCTTGGCCTGCGCCTTGATATACTCAACTCCTTTTTTCGTCGTCGTTGGAATATTCTCATAAGGATCCCAATCCGAAACCATCGGCCCAGGGCGACATTCCCAATTCCCCTCCTTGATCGGCTTCCACTTTTTGGTGTCCATCAACATGTCCGGAGCCTTCACCACCTTGTCGTTTTCGATCCAGCAATAAGGCGGGAAATTGATCACGGTATCACCAAAGTAATAGTCAAAGCCATGCGCGAGCGGGCCGTTCGGAATCGACTTACTCCAGTCGAAAGCCTCCGGCCCCAATTGCCCCTTCTTGCGCTTCCCACCCTGCCCCGTAGTGGTTTTCACCTCCTTGTTGCGAATAGCGCCCCAATCCCAACCCAAATGCCACTTCCCGATCGCCGCAGTGGCGTATCCTTTCTCCTTCAACATCTCCGGCAGGGTCAATCGCTCCGGCTTGAAAACAGAATCCCCAAAAACATTCACAATGCCATGAAAGTCCCGCCAGTGATGCCGCCCCGTGAGCATCGCAAAGCGCGAAGGGGTGCAAATCCCCGAAGAGGAATGCCCATCCGTAAACCGCACCGATTCCTTCGCGAGCTCGTTCAGGTTCGGGGTGGGGATTTTGCTATTCTCGTAGTAGCAACCAAGATCACCGAAGCCGAGATCGTCAGCATAGAGAATCAAAACATTGGGCTGCTTTGCCGTCGCTCCACCCATTACCAAAAGGCACACCAACGCTGTCAGAGTTTGTTTCATAAGTCGCAGTTTGATCAATTTGCCCTTCTCTCGAAAGCCCGAAACTTCCAATTCCTAAAATCCAAAGTGGCTTTCTCTCCAGAACGCCCTCCCAAACCCAGAAAATTCACTATAGATTCAAGGGGGTTGGGAAAGGAGGGACACAGATTTCTCCCGGACTTTGGAGAAAAACTTTTAACGCCGATTAGAAGGGGTTGCCGCTAATTTTAATGATTCTCCAAGCCTCCCCGGAATCGTGTGGGCCGGAAGCCCTTCACGCGACGCGCCCCCCCCATCAAGCCTGTAAACTGAACCCTAGCAAACTTCCCGCCAGCCCCACCCCATGATACATCCGCCGCGCCCCCCTCGTATCTGCCCAAAATGCCACGCCTCTCCACCCTCCTGATTCTCCTCACCACCATCGCCCCTGCCCAGGCCGATGACTTCTCGAACCAGATCAAGCCCATCCTCGAGAAGCACTGCATCTCCTGCCACGGCCCCGACAAACAAAAAGGTGGCATCACCCTGCACGATATCGACTCGCTCGATGACGGATTCAAGAAATACCATCTCCTCGAGAATATCATCGACCAAGTCGAGCACGAAGAAATGCCCCCCGATGACGAGGACATCCTCCCCACTGATACCGAGCGCAAGACCCTCATCAAAGCGCTCTCCAAGGTCGTTGACCGCGTCAAATCCGGCGATGTCCCCCAACGAGCCGGTCGCGTCACCCTCCGCCGCCTCAACCGCAACGAATACCACTACACCGTCCGAGATCTCTTCGGCGTCACCTTCAACCCCTCCAAAGACTTCCCTGTCGATGGCGCCGGCGGCGAAGGCTTCGACAACATGGCCGATGCCCTCTTCTCCACGCCAACCCTCCTCGAGAAATACCTCGCCGCTGCCAAGAAAGTCGTCGCCGCTGTCTACGCCGATCCCTCCCTCAAAAGCAAAGTCATCTTCGCAACACCTGATGCCGAAAACGATGCCACCGCCACCGCCGAAAAAGTCCTCTCCTACCACGCCGCCCTCGCCTACCGCCGCCGCGTCAGTAAAGAGGACCTCGCTCCCCTCCTCAACGCCTTCGCCAAAGCCCAGCAAGCGAGCAAAAACTTCGAGCAAGCCCTCCGCGCACCCCTCACCGCCCTCCTCATCAATCCCCGCTTTCTCTTCCGCGCCGAACACGACGAACCCGACAAAGAAGAATGGCCCCTCAACGGTTTTGAAATCGCGACCCGCCTCTCCTACTTCCTCTGGTCTTCCATGCCCGACCGCGAACTTTTCAAGCTCGCCGATGAGGGCAAACTCCGCGACCCCGCAATTCTCCGCGCACAAACCCTCCGCATGATCGCGAGCCCGAAGTTCACCAACTTCGCGCGCCACTTCGCCGGACGCTGGCTCGAATTCGACAAAATGATCGACCAAGTCGATCCCGACCCCAAACGCTTCCCCACCTTCACCCCCGAACTCCGCCGCTCGATGTATTACGAAAGCATCGAATTCTTCTCCCACCTCATCCGCCAAAACCGTCCCCTCACCGAACTCATCGACAGCGACTATACCTTCGCCAATGCCACCCTCGCAAAACACTACGGCCTCAAGGAATCCGTCAACGGCGACGAACTCCGTAAAGTCTCCCTCACCGACAAAAACCGCGGGGGCGTCCTCGGCATGGGCAGCACTCTCACCGCCACCTCACTCCCCCTCCGCACCAGCCCAGTCCATCGCGGCGTCTGGATTCTCGACGCCTTGCTCGGCGATCCCGCACCCCCACCACCACCGGACGCCGGAGATCTCCCCGCCGATGACACCAAGGCCAAAGGCCTCACCTTCCGCCAACAACTCGACCTCCATCGCAAAGCCGCCAAATGCGCCAGCTGCCACGCCCGCATCGACCCCCTCGGCTTCGGGCTCGAAAACTTCGACGCCATCGGCCGCTGGCGCACCAAGGACGCCAACGATAAACCCATCGATAGCTCCGCCACCCTCCCCGGCGACATTCACTTCTCAACCCCGCAGGAACTGAAAGCCCTTCTCATGCTCGGACGCGACAAATTCGCCGCCAACATGACCCGCAAACTCATCAGCTACGCCACCGGCCGCAGCCTCGAATACTACGACGAAGTCATCGTAAATCGCGTCGTCGCTGAACTCCCAAAAACGGACTACTCCTCCCGCGAACTCATCCTCCAAATCGTCAACTCCCGCCCCTTCCTCAACCGCTCGGCCACAAGGTGAAAAAAGGGGTCGCCAAAAGCACCGCAGGCCAAAGCCCCAGATTTCAATCTGGGGAATCAGGATTTATCATGCCAGCATCCTGAAGGGATGCCAGAAAATGAAGTCACTCGCTCTGTTCCCACAATGGTGTCACCTTAAGGTCACCCTCACTTCCTCCATTTATGAGCGCGCGGAGCCCTGCAATTGCCAAAACCCGCGCCAGCTTGAAACGAATCAAAACACTCGAAGCCCACCAACCACCGGTATTTCAAGTCTTCTCTTTTTAGCAATGAGTAGTGCCTGTCTTGGAGCCGGGCACTTGGGTGCGATTGAGCCGTTTGAACGTCAGGGTGATCCGAAACTCTTGCTGGGACTGGCGGCCTATTCTTTTCGCAAGAAGATGAAGTGGGTGAAGGGAAAGCCAAATGCGGAGGCGTAGGCAGGAGGAGACTGGGACCTCTTCGACTTCATCGATTACTGTGCCGATCACGGATGTGCCGGAGCGGAATTGACGAGTTACTTTTTTCCGCCGGAGTTCGATGACGACTATTTGCTGAAGCTCAAACGGCACGCTTATCTCCGCGGCGTCGCGGTTTCCGGGACCGCGGTTGGGAATGTCTTTACCCACCCGCAGGGTGCAGAGCGGCGCAAGCAGATCGCCTATCTCAAAAAGTGGATCCGCCATGCCGCGGTCATGGGAGCTCCGCATATCCGGGTCTTTGCGGGCAAGGCACCGAAAGGAGTGAGCCCAGAGGACGCGGAGAAAAATTTCCTCGAGTGCTACCAAGAGTGTCTGCAACTGGCGGGAGAAAAAGGACTTTTTCTCGGCTTGGAAAATCATGGCGGGATTGTTGCCGAAGCCGATGGACCTTCCCAAGCTCCTCAAGATTCTCCGCGCCGCGAATTACCAGGGGTGGTTTACCCTAGAGTATGAAGAGAAAGAAGATGCCGCAGGTGCAGTGCCAGAAATCCTCAAGGAAATGGCATCGCTCCTGAAGTAGCTGATCCCACCAAAGGGCAGGACTTTTCATCTTCCCCAGCCAGGATTCTTCCAACGAGCGCCTGAAACAAATCGCCTCTATCTCACCACTTGTTCTGTCAGAAAATACCGACGCCTGAAAATCAAGCATGCTTCTCAAACTCCTCCGCATCCTCACCGTCCTCATCCTCCTTTCTGGCATCATTTACTTTTTCCTTCTCGATCACCTCCAGGAAAAACTGTCCATCACCCCCGAGGTCGTGAAAGGTGCCCTCCAGCCCGTCGGCACCGCGGTCGCCACTTACAAAAAAATTCCAGCCTACCAAAACGGCACCGTCGTCACCCGCAGCCACGGTAAGCATTACGCCGATGACGGCTACTACTACGGCCAGAAATATCAACCACACCGTTGGCACCAGAAAACAACCCACTGGCTGGCTACGACTTCCCTGAAACATCACTTCCACTTCGTGACGCCGGTGTCGTGCTCGGGGTTGAGGTCACCACTTCCGCCGACCATGACCGAAGCCATGATGTTGAGTTCGTGAAAGAGAGGGAAGGCCGTGACTTCACTGAGAACGAGGCCGACAAAGACGACGATGATGGCTGCACCTATTTTCTGAATGTCGGACATGATTGACAAACCCAGCCTATCCGAAATGGAACCACAAAGAGAGACTTCATTGAGGATGCCGCCATCCAAAATTAGACCTTCAGCATCGAACGTTCGACGTTCTTCGCCCTCCCTCATCCTTACTGATTGCTCCCGGCCCAAATTCACCTTTAATAAAACGCCTCACCTCATGGCGCGCCTCTTCCTCCTTCTCATCCTCGCTCTCACGTCCCTCGCCCCAGCGCAGGAAGTGAGCTTCAATCGCGACATTCGCCCCATCCTCTCAAATAAGTGCTTCTTCTGCCACGGCCCTGACGAAAACAAACGTGAAGCCGACCTCCGCCTCGACACCCGCGAAGGCGCTCTCGCCGACCACGACGGCTTCTCCGCCGTCGTCCCCGGCAAGCCGGACGACAGCGAACTGCTCTTCCGCGTCGCGCACGACGATCCCGACGAACTCATGCCGCCACCCGAGGCAAAAAAAGATCCCCTCACCAAGTCCGAGATCGCCCTCCTCCGCCGCTGGATCGAGCAAGGTGCACCCTACCAAGGCCACTGGTCCTTCGAACCCCTCGCCGAAACCACCCCGCCCGCCTCCTGGACCGGCAATCCCATCGACCACTTCGTCAACGCCTCCCTCGCCCGCCTCGAGATCACCCCTTCACCCGCCGCCGATCCCGCCACCCTCATCCGCCGAATCTCCCTCGACCTCACCGGCCTTCTCCCCACCCCTGAAGAAACCGCCGCCTTCATCAACGACAAGCACCCCGACGCCTGGCCACGCCTCGTCGATCGCCTCCTTGCCAGCCCCCACTACGGCGAGCGCTGGGGAAGACACTGGCTCGATCAGGCCCGCTACGCCGACTCCCACGGCTACTCGGTCGATGGCGGCCGCGACATGTGGCCCTTCCGCGATTGGGTCATCAAGGCCCTCAACGACGACCTCCCTTTCGACCAATTCACCATCGAGCAACTCGCCGGCGATCTCCTTCCCAAGGCCACAAAATCCCAGCTCATCGCCTCCGCCTTCCACCGCAACACTCTCATCAACCAGGAGGGTGGATCGGACCGCGAACAATTCCGCGTCGAGTCCGTCATCGATCGTGTCAACACCACCGGCGCCGTGTGGCTCGGCCTCACCGTGGGCTGCGCCCAGTGCCACACCCACAAATTCGACCCCATCACGCACCGCGAGTATTACCAACTCTACGCCTTCTTCAACAACACCGAGGATGCCAACAGCACCGGCCCCACCGTGGAGGTAAAGCAATACGAAGTCCTCGGCAATCCGCCCAAGCCACCCGCTCCGCCGAAGCCTGAATCAAGCCAGCCCGCCAAGTGGCTCCCGGTTCACTACGACGAACATCGGACATCCTCCGGCGCACCCTTAAAACTCCTCGAAGACAACTCCCTCCTCATCGACAAATCCGCTAAGCCCCAGGAAGCCTACAACCTATCCATCACGACCAGCCTCAAGACCGTCGCCGCCCTCCGCCTGCGCGTCCTCCCCGATAAGTCCCTCCCCAAGAACGGCCCCGGCACCGCCGGCAACGGCAACTTCGTCCTCACCAACCTGCGTGTCAGCATCGACGGAAAACCGGTCCGCCTCACCGCCGCCTTCGCCGACCACGAACAGCCCGGCTTCCCCGCCTCCGCCATCATCAACCGGGACAAGAACTCCGGCTGGGCCATCAACACCAGCGGCGGCCAGAAGGCCCAGATGAATGCCGAGCACGAAGTCATCTTCCTCTTCGAAAAACCACTCCCAACCAAGGGCAAACCCCTCGTGATCCGCATGGAACACGACCTCAACGACAACTACCTCGTGGGCCGCTTCGCGATCACTCTCTCCGCCACCGCTCCTCCCGTGCCGAAGGGCAAAGCGCCCGGCGCAATCAAGCCCCGCACCGGGAAGCTCATGGTCATGCGTGAACTGACTAAGCCCCGCCCCACCTTCATCCTCACGCGCGGAGACTTCACCCGTCCCGACAAGGAGGTTGGCGAACTCACCCCCGGCGTCCTTTCCAAAGTAAAACCCGCCCTTCCCGAGCCCACCTCCCGCCGCAACCGACTCGACCTCGCCAAGTGGCTCGTCGACCCCGCCAACCCGCTCACCTCCCGCGTCACCGTCAACCGCACCTGGATGCGCTACTTTGGGCGCGGACTCGTCGAGACCGAAGAAGACTTCGGCACCCAAGGATCTCCCCCAAGCCACCCCAACCTCCTCGATTACCTCAGCCGCCGTTTCATCGAAGACGGTTGGTCCATGAAGAAACTCCACCGCCTCATCGTCACGAGCAAAACCTACCGCCGCTCCTCGAAGTCCCGCCCCGATCTCGCCGACCTCGATCCCCGTAACCTCCTCCTCGCCCGCCAAAGCCGCCTTCGTCTCGATGCCGAAATCATCCGCGACGCTGCCCTCAGCGCCAGCGGCCTCTTCTCCCCCGTGATCGGCGGACCCGGCGTCTTCCCTCCCCAACCCGCCGGCATCTACGCCTTCACCCAAAACCGCAAAAGCTGGAAAACCAGTTCCGGACCGGACCGCTATCGCCGCGCCATGTACACCGTCTTTTACCGCAGTGCGCCCTACCCCCTCCTCTCCACTTTCGATGCACCCGACTTCCAAACCGTCTGCACCCACCGCGTCCGTTCCAACACCCCCTTGCAAGCCCTCACCATCGCCAACGACCCCGCCTTCCTCGAGATCGCCCAAGGCCTCGCAGCCCGCCTTCTGCGCGACGTCCCCGGCGACATCGAACCCCGCATCCTCCACGCCTGCCAACTCACCCTCTGCCGCGAGCCCAGCCGTGAGGAACTCTCAATTCTCACCAGCTACCTCCGCCAACAGACCGAAGATTTCGCCCAAGACGAAGCCGCCGCCCGTGCCCTCCTCTCCGACGACCTCCTCTCCTCCCAAGTCCCGCCCGCCGAAGCCGCCGCCCTCGTCGGCCTCGCCCGCGCCCTCCTCAACACCGACAACTTCATCACCCGCGAGTAACATTCCCATGAACGACTTCGAAAATCGCTGGCTCGCCGAGCGCACCCGCCGCCACTTCTTCCGCGACTGTGGAGTCGGCCTCGGCTCCATCGCCATCAACTCCATGCTCGGGCAATTGCAGGCCGGTGAACTTCCAGCCATCGATCCCGCCAATCCGATGAGCGCTCGAAAATCGCCCCTTCCGGCCAAGGCCAAGAACGTCATCTTCCTCCACATGGCCGGAGCCCCCAGCCAGCTCGATCTCTTCGAGGACAAACCCAAGCTCCGCGAATACCACGGCAAGACCCCGCCCGAAAGCCTCATGGAGGGCAAGCGCTTCGCCTTTCTCAAGGGCAACGAAACCCTCCTCGGCAGTCAGCGAAAGTTCGAACGCTACGGAGAGTGCGGGATGTCGATCAGCGAACTCTTCCCGCACCACCAGAAGATCGTCGACGAAGTCGTCTGGCTCCGCGGCATGACCACCGATGTCTTCAATCACGGCCCCGCCAAGCTCTTCATGAACACCGGCTTCCAAGCCCCCGGCCGACCCAGCATGGGCTCGTGGATCACCTACGGACTCGGCAGCGAATCGGAAAACCTCCCCGGCTTCGTGGTCCTGCAAAGCGGCCCGCGCGGACCCCGCGCCGGCAATTCCCTCTGGGCCAGCGGCTTCCTCCCAACCTCTTTCCAAGGCGTCCCCTTCCGTGGCAAGGGCGATCCCATTCTCCACCTCCGCAGCCCCGAAGGGATCACCCGCGAACGCGAGCGAAGCTTCTACGACACCGTCGGAGCCCTCAACCGCGCCCGCCTCAAGGAGACCGGCGATCCCGAAATCCTGACCCGCCTCAACGCCTACGAAATGGCCTACCGCATGCAGACCAGCGCTCCCGAGCTCATGGATCTCAACGGCGAATCCAAGAGCACCCTCGACAGCTACGGCGTGAAACCCGGCGAATCTTCCTTCGCTTCAAACTGCCTCCTCGCCCGCCGACTCATCGAACGCGGCTCCCGCTTCGTGCAACTCTACCACACCAACTGGGACAGCCACGGCGGCCCCGGCGAGAACCTTAACAGCGACTTCGAAAAAGTCTGCAAAGATGTCGACCAAGCCAGCGCCGCCCTCGTCCTCGATCTCAAAGAGCGCGGAATGTTAGAAGATACCCTCGTCATCTGGGGCGGAGAATTCGGCCGCACTCCAATGGGCGAAAACCGCAAGACCGTCGGCCGCGACCACCACATCGAAGCCTTCACGATGTGGATGGCCGGCGCCGGCCTCAAGCAAGGTTACATTCACGGCCAAAGCGACGAACTCGGCTTCGGTGTCGTCGACGGAAAGGTCCACGTCCACGACCTCCACGCCACCCTCCTCCACCTCCTCGGCTTCGACCACGAACAACTCACCTACCGCTTCCAAGGAAGAGACTTCCGCCTCACCGACGTCCACGGAAAGGTCGTCAAGGAAATCCTAGCATAGCAGAACTGGAATCTCGGTCGTCCGGTTTCAGCCCCAATAGGGGCTATCTATCGTAGCCCAGGGCAACGCCCAGGGTCCCCCACGCGGAAATAGGAGAGCCCTGAAAGGGCGATCTAATTCCCTTGCACCCCGCAATGGTTAGAACGCCCTTTCAAGAATCGTCATTACTCCAAAACCACCACCCTTCGTCCAAAACCCCGCCTGGCATCCCAAAGAAATCCACCTCGGCGAAGCTCCCTCCCCCTTCCTGACATTTCTCATATCCGATCCATCACTCCCGACCTTGATCCACACACTAAATGTTCTTATGAACACTCTTTGTGCCGTCCGTCTACCACCCCCACGTCCTTGCCGCCGACGGACTTTTCACCCCCGACGGCCGCTTCCACTGCATGCCCGCCGAAGAGCACCCGGAGGGTGGCCCCGCGAGGGGTGAGCGCAGCGAATCAATACCTCCTCCGCCATCCCTTC
>JBLIDI010000003.1:0-40294 GCA_047634075.1 Akkermansiaceae bacterium | reverse complement strand
GATAAGGGCGAGGATGGCCTGTCCAAGGCTTCCTCCGAAAGTGTGTTGAACGAGTTTCCGCAAGCGGGGTTTGAGTATGATCTCGCGGTCCACTTTTGCGTCGTAGACGTGGGCCCGACCTTGAGTGTCACGAGTGACGAGGCTCTTTTTTTCGAGGTTTCTCATGACCGCGAGGGTGGTCGTATAAGTGCGATTTCCTCCGTCGGAATTCATCACTTTATGTACGGATCCGACCGTACTTGGTCCTTCGTTCCAGAGGATGGCGAGCGCGTGGAGCTCTTGTGGGGATGGTTCGTCGTAGTGTGGCACTAGGTGTAGAAAAAGTGGTTGAAAGAAGAAAGCCGGAGACCTAACAATAATTCAAGGTAAATCTTACAGAGTTATCCTCAAAAATTACTTTGAGGATTCGGGAAGGGTTGTCTCGGGGAGGTCTGGAGAGTCTGATCCTGAAAGTACGGGGCCTGTCGTAGGAGGGCTGATTTCAGGGTTGAGACGGGTCAGTTCGTCCCAGAGTTCCTTTGCTGAAGGGTCGCCGTTGAAGAGGAGCTGTCCGCTGCGATCAACCAGAACGACGGTGGGGAAGGAGGTGATCCGGAGAAGTGAGGCTAGGGAAGATTTCTCGGGATCGACCAACCAAGCGCCGGGGTTTGTGCGGCCTTCATCGGCGAGGTAGGCGACGGCCTCTTTTCGTGATTCCGCGGTTCCACTCAGGAGAAATGAGATGACGGGGATTTTATTTTTGATCAAGGTGTCGGAGACGGTTGCGATTTCCGGCATGGCCAAGACGGAGGGCTGGACCCATGGGCTCCAGAAGTGAAGAAGGAAGGCGGGAGCATCTCCGGCGATCTGTGCGAGGGAGGTTGGAGTGTCTTTCTCTTTTTGATTCTCGAAGGTTCGTTTGAGGTCGAGGGTGATTTTTGCCATCGCGGTCTTCATTCGCAGGTCGTTAATGTGAGGGGCGAATTGGGCGGCGTGGGCGGGGCTGAGCCAGAAGGCTTCGGTGATGTGTTTCTTAAAAAGCGCGGTGTCCTCTTTTTGAAGAGCGGCAAGCGCCTTGGTGTAGGAGACGATGCTTGCGAAGTCCTCTTTGACGGCAAAGATCATGGTGTTGTCGACCGAAAAATTTGGAAGTTGGGCTTCAAGTTCGGGTGCCAATGCCGCGAGTTTTTTAATGTCGTTCTCGTTTACCCGGAAGACGAAGCGGGCTTCGAGAATCATCTGTCCGGGGAGACCGGCTTGCTTTGCTTTTTCGATCGCGAGGGACAGTGAGGTGGCGTCCGGTGCCGTCATGAGTTCGTTGATGAGCTTGTCTTTGTGCCCGGAGTTCTGGGCGTGGAGAGGGTGGACAAGAATGAGTAGGAGGATGAGAAGGTATTTCATGGGTACAGAAGAGTGGGTCGGATTTTACACCGACCCACCATTAGGAAAAGGTTGGAAATGAGGGGAGCTTAGCGACCGGGGATGACGAGGGTGCGTCCATCGATGATGGTGTTGCCGGTGAGTCCGTTGGCTTCTTGAATTGCTTCGACGCTCGTTCCGAACTTGCGGGAGAGTCCCCAGAGGGAATCACCTTTCTGAATGGTGTAGACGTTGCCGTTCAATTCCGGGGATGGAGCGGGGAGAGACGGGGCGACTGGAACCGGAGTCGGTGTGCCGTAGGGATTGGCGGCCGGAACGGAAGTCGCGGAAGGATTGATGGGGCCGATCGGTTGGTAGGGAGGATTGATCGGATCGTAGGCACCAACGGGTTGCGCGGCGGGGACACCGTAGGGGTCTCTTTGATTGATAGCCGGAGCTACGGGAGCACCAGACTGACCCGCGTTCTGGTTGCAGGAGACGAAAAGTGCGACGGGGGCGAGCAAGAGAAGTGTTGCTTTCATAGCATTAGAATACCTGAGAGATTTAGAAATGCGAAATAAAATTTTCAGGGAAGTGAGGTGGGGCTTGTCGGGAGGTTTATTGAGAGGTAGAAATTTCAGCTTATGGAAATCTGGAAGGCAGTGATTGTGGGGATTGTGCAGGGTTTGGCTGAGTTTTTACCGATCTCTTCTTCCGGGCACATTGTCCTGACCCAGTATCTTCTCGGGATTCGGGAGGTCGGTTCGGGACACCATCAGGATTTGTCATTTGAGATTGTTCTGCATCTGGGCACTTTGGTGAGTGTTTTGATTTTTTTCCGCAGGAGTCTCTGGGCGCTGACGGTGTCCTTGTTCTGCAAGGAGATGGTCGAGGAGCGCAAGATGATCATGTGGTTGGGAATCGCGACCGTTCCGGCGGTTATTGCCGCTTTGTTGTTTAAAGACTTTTTTGAGGAGGCACCTGGAAAACCGGTTTTGGTCTCGGGCTTGTTGATTGTGACTGGATTGATTCTTTTTGTGCCGCGTCTGCTGAAGGGGAAGGCTTCCAAGGTGGGCTTGAAGAGTTCCCTAGTGATGGGGATCGGTCAGGCCTTTGCGATTTTGCCGGGGATATCGAGATCTGGTTCGACGATTGCGGCGGGTCTCGTGAGCGGGGTGAAGGCGGAGAAGGCCGCCGAGTTTTCTTTTTTAATGTCGATCCCGGCGATTGCGGGCGGCTTTGTGCTGACGATGAAGGACAAGATGGAGGGGGCGAGTTCCTTTGGAGAGG
The DNA here is from genome assembly GCA_047634075.1 of Akkermansiaceae bacterium. GTDB lineage: Bacteria > Verrucomicrobiota > Verrucomicrobiia > Verrucomicrobiales > Akkermansiaceae > SW10. The sequence continues at coordinate 37,666 of JBLIDI010000003.1, read as the reverse complement.
CTCTCGGGTCTTGCTTTAGTAAGGCTTACGTCGCCGGGGCAGTCGCGGCCGCGGTGGTCGGGCTCTTTGCGATCTATCTGGTGATGGGTGCGGTGAAGCGGGGGAAGTTGGAGTATTTTTCCTATTACTGCTTCGCGGCCGGAATTGCCGGGATGATCTACTTTTGGAAGTAACCGCGCTGTTTCGTGGAGATGGGAAGGCCAAGCTTTTCCATAATGGCGAGCATGTCTTCCCAGACCTTACGTTTTTCGCCGTGGCCCTCTTCCTTGCGTAAGAGATAAGAGGGGTGGAAGGTAACGCGAAGAGGGATGCCCTGAAACTGGTGCCAAGAATCCCGAAGTTGGCCTATCGGTTTGTCCGAGCCAAGGAGGCCTTGGGCGGCGCTTCCTCCGAGGGCCACGATGACCTTGGGCTTCACGACATCAATCTCGGCTTGCACGAAGGGAATGGAGGTCGCCATTTCCTCGGTCGAGGGTTTCCGATTGTTGGTCGTCTGATTTTTAGTGGCAGGCCGGAACTTACAGAGGTTGGAGAGGTAGACTTTCTCGCGCGAGAGTCCCATCGCTTTGAGAATCTGATCGAGTTTGGCTCCGGCTGGGCCGACAAAAGGTTCCCGTTTCTGCTCCTCCAGAAACCCCGGGGCTTCACCAACGAGCATGAAGTCGGCTTCGGGATTGCCGACGGAAAAAACCAGGGTGTCGCGGAGGCTCCCGAGTGAGCGGGCGGCTGGCCAATTCTCCGCGATGGCGGCGAGTGAGGCGATTTTCTCGGCGGCGGTCTTGCCGGTCGCTTCGATACGGTTTGGGATCGGAGCTTTGGGCGAGTCTACCGGAGCTCCCGTTTTTTTTGCAGGGCGGCGGGCGGTTCCCCGGGTGTAGAGTTCCCGTAGGACCGAGCGGGCTTGGTCATTGATCCCAACATGAGTGACTCCGCGGGTCTCAAGCTGGGTGAGGTAATCGAGTAGGGTTGGTGAGGCCACGCCGAGAGGAGACCACAAGGGGAATGGGATATCCAGCCCATCCGAACGAAAAATGAAGGGTGAAAAACCTGAGGGAATTCTCGGAAACCACTTGACCCATCTCGAAATATCCCTATCTCACACCTCCACTAGTTTTTAGACCTATGTCAAGAGTATGCAGCATCCGCGGTTCCAAAGTTCGCGTTGGACGTAAAATCCACCGTTCCGGTTTGGCCAAGAAAAAAGGCGGCATTGGTCGTCACGTAACCAAGACTGTGAAACGAAAAGTTTCACCTAACCTTCACACCAAGCGCATCTGGGTTCCTGAACTCAGCAAGTTTGTTCGCATTAAGGCCTCGGCCAAGGCGATCAAGACCATCAATAAGAATGGCGCTTACGCTACTCTTAAAAAGGCAGGTCTCATCTAGACTTCGTTTTCGGTTTTTCTATTTTGTGAAAAGCGGACCACTTACGGTCCGCTTTTTTCGTGGTTTTTTAGAAACCAAGAAAGTTGCCGAGAAGCTTGAGTCCGGCGTGTTGGCTTTTCTCGGGGTGAAACTGGGTCGCGAGGAGGTTTCCCTTTTCGATCGCGGCGCAGAATGATTCGTCGCCGTAGTCACAAGTGGCCGAGACGAGTTCCGGATCGACCCCGGTGGGATAGAATGAGTGCACGAAGTAAAAGTAAGGGGAGTCGTCGAAGCCAGCCCAGAAGGGTGAGTCCGCTTTCTCGAGATTGGCGGCATTCCATCCCATGTGGGGAACTTTAATGCCATTTCCGGCGAATCGCCTGACAGTTCCGGCGACGACTCCGAGTCCGGCGGTGCCGGGTGATTCTTCGCTGGCTTCAAAAAGGAGTTGGTAACCGATACAGATGCCAAAGTAGGGTTTCCCCGCGGAAATCCACTCACGGAGTGGTTCGGCGAGACCGAGCCGGTGGAGGCTCTCCATGCAGTCGCCAAAGGCCCCTTGCCCCGGGAAGATGAGGTGGGTCATGTCCGCCAGTTCATCGGGTTTGGTGATGAGGACGGGGTCATGTCCCAGGGTGCTGCAGGCGTTGATGACGCTACGGATGTTTCCTCGGCCATAGTCGATCATGCCGAGTTTCATAGAACTTCCTTGGTGGAGGGGATTCCTTCGCGGCGTGGGTCGTTCTCGGAAGCACAACGCAGGGCGACTGCCATTGATTTGAAAATTGACTCGGCGATGTGGTGACCATCGCGGCCGTAAAGGACCTCGATGTGGAGGTTACAGCGGAGGTTCGAGGCGAGGGCGCGGCAGAATTCCTCGACGAGAGTGAAGGGAAAGTTTTGGGCGTCCGGGGTGCGGTCGGGGTTTCGGAGTTCGAGTTGTGGGCGGTTACTCAAATCGATGACGGTCCGGCTGAGGGTCTCGTCCATGGGGACGTAGGCGTGCCCGTAGCGGCGGATGCCGGCTTTGTCTCCGAGTGCTTCCTTGAGGCACTCACCGAGGACGATTCCGGTGTCTTCGACGGTGTGGTGGAAGTCGACCTCGATATCGCCGTCAACCTCGACATCAAGGTCGATGAGTGAGTGGCGGGAGAAGAGGGTCAGCATGTGGTCGAAGAAGGGGATCCCGGTGGCGATGCTCGATTTGCCGGAGCCGTCGAGATTCAAGCGGAGCTTGATCTTGGTTTCGGCGGTGTTGCGTTCCTGGGATGCGGTGCGATCGCTCATAGATTAAGGTGGGATGATGGATATCGGCAGCGGGATATGGGAAAGTCACTTGTCCGAGATGATCGAGTCAAGAAGTTCGACAAGTTTCTCGGGGGTAGAGGCCTGTCCCAGTGATTGATTGCTACGAATGAGGACGACTGAGGCCTCGCCATTTTTCGATGGGAGTTCGGGGAGAGGGGAGAGTTTGGCGCTGCCTGATTCCGGACGGACGGTGAGGAACGAAAGACGTTCCGGGGCATTTAGGAGAGATAGAAGTGCTTTGCCGGTGGCACTTTGAGGGTCTCCGCGGAGGACCGCGACGAGGGGTTCCTCTCCCAGAGCGCAAGAAACGATAAAGTCAGTGTGGTTGACGACCGATTTTTGCACCATGGGAATCATGAGATTGATGTGTGTGTCTAAGAGTGAGCGGAATTGTTTTTTTCCGGTGAGAGCGTAGAGACGGTTGGCGGCCGCATCGGCCAGCCCGAGAGTGGATTCCCCGAAAATCATAGAAACATTATGTTGCCTGATCGGAATGATTCTTTCGTCTGGTGGTGTTTCGGCGACGAGGTCTGTCTCCCCGACAAGGGTAGCGAGAGCGCACTCCATGATCTCAAGCGCAGCGTTGAACCAGCGTTCCTCGAGGGTCTTTTGATAGAGACATAGAAGGGCGAGGGTCGTTTCCATGTAGTCGGTTCCACGCGCCGGGATGGTCTGTTCTCCATTCTTGAATCGAATGAGGCCTTCGCCGGGAAACCAATAGGTTTTGAGAAGACCATCAGCGGTGGCTTCTGCAATTTCCAGATGGCCTTCATCAGCGGTGTCGCAAGCGCGTGCAACCTGGGCTTTGAGGACGCCACTCAAGTCGGAAACTGTCAGGGTTTTCTCAGAGACGAAGCGAGTATTCTCTTCGCGATAGGCCAGGAGCTTCTCTTTGATCGGTTCGAGACTGGTGATGACCTCTTCTTCGGTGAGTGTGTGCTTCTTTGCTATCTGGGCGATCGAAACGCGATTTGTGAGGCTATTGAGCTCGAAGTAATTTCCGAGAGGATCGACCTCGATCGGGATGTTTCCTGAGGTGTTGAGGGAAAAGGCCGTTTTGGCCAGTGCGAGTTCCTCTTCGGTCAGGACTTTGCGCAGGGTGCTGAAATTCCAAAGGAATCCCCCCGAGATATCGATATCGCCGATAGGAGAGCGACAAGAAAGAGTCTGTGCCAGCCATTTTGATTCGATGAGCTGGAGCAAGGTCAGCGCTTCTGCTTTGATTCTGGCATCGTCGAAAATCCCTCCGACCTTGAAGAGCATTGAAGCGACCTTGGCCTGTGATGAGATTTTTTTGGAAAAGGCTGGCAGTGACCAGTCAGTGGTTCGTCGTGCGTAGAAGTAGGAGCCATCGAGTTGGTCCTTGAGGGCGCCGCCGAGCAGTCCCGCAACGACTGATTGAGAGGCTTTGCGGCAACGTTCCCGGACTTCGTTTGTGAGGAGATTTGAGCGTGAACCAATGGCTAGAAGTTCGAGGCTGCTGTAGGGGATCAAGCCGCCGATAGAGTCGAGGTCCTGATCTCCAGAGCTGTGAAGCGAGGAAAGCTGGCGGGTTTCGCGACGAAAGACCTCCTCCCGGAGTTCGCTTGAGGGTTCGATCGCTTTCAGATCAAAGCGGTTCTGGCGGGCTTCGTTATCACGGCGGCTGTGTTCGACGGCATACCGTGAATTTTTCTCCAAAGTGTCGTCCACCATCGCGGTAGCATTATCGACGACCATTTTGAGTGAATTCCCTGAGGTCTCGCCTATCGGGATCCAGGCAAGGGGGGCACCCTCGTGGCTGAGCCAAATTAACATCGGAAATGCGGTGGTTCTCCGTATCTCGGTGCTCAGGTGGAAGCCGAGAGTGGCGATTTCGGGATAAGCATTGATGTCGATGACGGTGCAAACGGCCTTTTCGGAAAGCATCAGACGCAGGTCGCCTTTCGCCTCAAATTCTTCAGCGACCAAAATGGAAGCGCCCCCTAGGGCTGAGCCGACGAAGGCAAAGATTGGGAGTTGTAGCGATTTCGATTTCTCAAGAATACCTTTATCCCATTTCTGCCATGCGATTCGATGGTCCGCAAATGACCGCAGGAATTCAGTTTCGGCCGTCGCCATTTCATTTTTTAAAGAAGCGACAGATAACGAGGCTTCGACGCTTGAGAAATAATCCTTATGATCTGCGGGGTCTTGAGCCTGCTTATCCTCGCCACAGGAAAGAAGGAGCGTCGGAATGGTGAGGAGTAAGATTGAGATGAAGCGGCGCATTTTAGAAATAAATAGATCTGGACTCCTTGAAACCTAATAAATTAAGATGAAAAGACCAGTCAAAGGAGATTCTAAATGGTTGCATCTCGGGAGCAGTTTGATGACTCTCACCGCAACAGTTTCCATTTTCAGATCATCTCAGTGACTACACTTGCCATTACCAGTCAAAAGGGAGGCGTCGGTAAAACGACACTCGCGATCAATCTTGCTCATGCGTTTGCCCGGAGCGGACGCCGGACCCTTCTTGTCGACTCCGATCCACAGGGATCTGTGGGGCTCTCTTTGACACGCCAGTCACGTCACCTTTCGGGATTATACGATTATTTAGGGAACCTCTCATTGACCGCGCGGGAGATCGTGGTTCCGACCCGGCTCCCGACCCTGAGCTTGGTGGCTGCGGGCCAGAGTAGTGACTACGAGATTGGATCCGGGCCGGGAGGGGGGAATTTCCACCGCATCCGTAGTTTTGTGTCGGAAGTGAAGGCGCTCGACTACGATATTTGTATTTTTGATACGGCAGCGGGCCTCTTTGGTGGGACCGCTGAGATTTTGAGCATCTCGAATGGAGTGGTTGTGCCCCAGCAAGCCGAACCTCTCGGAGTTCGTTCGGTTTCCAAGATGTTGGAGGCTCTCACGCGATTGCGCGCGGTCAACCCCAGTCTACAGGTTCTCGGGGTGGTTTTGACGATGGTGAACAATGCTCTTGCGGAGAGTGTGGAATCCGCAAGGGCTCTGAGAGCGCTCCTCCCTCCTGAAATGGTCATGAAAACCGAGATTCCAAGAAGCGACCTTTATGTCAAGGCGAGTGCCCGCGGCCTGCCCGTTGGCGTGATGGAAGACGGGGGGCAGGCGCTCTCCATTTTCGAAAAGCTCCGCGGCGAGTTGGAAAGCCGCATTCACCCTCCGATCTCCTAGAAGTCCGATGAGCGATCACGAAGTTGTCAACCAGTGGTTGGACCCGCAAAAAGTCCGGGCCCTCGCCGAGGGGCTGCTCGTTCCTGTTCCGGGAACGGATTTCACACCTGATGAATCGTTCTTCGGTGATAGTTTTGAAGGATTCACCGATCACCCTACCGAGACTCCTGAAAAGAAGGTCGTGATTCACGAGGAGAAGGGGACGAGCAAGGAAGCTCCTCTTGTGGTTCCTGTCGTAAAACGGGACCCGGTCGCGCCGCCTCCCAATCGAGACCGTCCGATCCAGTCTGATCCTTTTCGTAAGATTGAGGCCTCAGCGGCCCCACCTGAGGAACCTGCCAAAGCAGTCAGGCCGATCAAGCCCTTGCCCCTGGCGCAACCGGCAGCGCAATCGGCAGCGCAATCACCGCCGACGATTGAAAAGACGAAATCTCCCGGGAGGGATGACCTTCCTTCGCCGTTTCGGGCGTTACCCAAGCAAGTCGAGGCACCCACTTTCCAGCCTGCCAATGACAAGGCGACTCCGGAAGATCGGGACCCGGTGGCCGCTTCACGATACGGCGACTTGAAGCCATTCATCAACTGGCTCAAGAAGCAAAATCCCATTCACTCTTCTTTTATCTGCAATCAAGAGGGTCACGTCGTTTTTGATGAAGTGGGTGATGCCAAGCTGAGGGAGGTCGGGCGTTCACTGGGGCTGGCCGCCAACCCTCCGGAACGCAGAGGCGAAAGTGACGCTTCCAAGACCTTCACCCGGGTGCGGATCGCCGAAGATCGTTTCATGGAGATCCTTCCGCTCGATTCCCCGAGTGGACTTTTGATCGTCGGATTGATGGTGGAACGCCCGCTTTCGGGGCCAGCGCTGGATATCGTCGTGCGCACCTTTCACGCCTCTTTTGCGCGGTCTTCACCTCCGGGTCAGTGAGTAGCTGAGGAGGCTTGCCGCCGGGAGGAGGAAGACGATGGTGAGCGCGATCAGGAAGATCCGGCAATACCATTGCGTGCTGAAGGAAAATCCCAGAAGGGGTTTTTCCTTGGCGAGGAAGATGTGAGGTTCGTCCTTGCGGCGATCATCAAGGCGGAGGGTTTCGGCAAGATCTACCATTTGTTCCACTCGTTCGTTCACGAAAAATTGAGAGACGGCGGTGGCATCCTCGGCCATTTCAGGTTCGCTTCCTTCCGATGCTTCTTTTCTGAGACGCCGTAACTCTCCAAGCGGGTCCTTGAGGATCGTCTCGGCTTGTCCCGAATCCTTGGCAAGAGCGGCAAAAAAGACTCGGATTTTTTCACCGAGGGTTTCGAGTTCCCGCTCTTCTTCGGCACTGAGGGTTTCGGGTTCCTTCAGTTCGTCAATCCGTTCCTGGATCGGTCTGCGAACTTTCTCAAAACGATTCTCGGTGGCCTGACTGACGATACTCCCTTCGAAGGCGTATCTGAGTGGCATGATGGTGGAGGGCACCGGTTCGCTGCCCGCATCGCGACCCTTTTCGGCTCCTTGGAATAGTCCGCGATTCATCTCGGTGAAAGGGATTAGCGCTCCGGCAAGGAGGATTTGGGGGACGAGAATCAAGGGGATGGACCCCAGCGCGGTCCGCTCCGAACGCGCCATCACCGAGATCATTAAAGCGAGAGCGGTTCCGCAGCAACCGGTCAAAATCATCCATCCGAGGTGATTCCAGAACATGCCATAAAGATCAAGAACCTGGTGGGCGACCGCGATGAAGATAATCGATTGGATCGTGATCGTGGCGGTGAGAACCAGAAATTTGGCCCCGAGGTAGAGGATGGGGTGCGGGCGGCAATTTCGCTCTCGTCGCAGAACCGGACGGTCGCGGAGCACCTCGGTGGCACTGTTGGTGAGCCCGAAGAACATGGCGACTGTCACCGCCAGGAAGAGGTAGGACGGAAGGTGCAATGCGGAGTGGAATTGATAGCTGCCCTCGGGTGAGGCCCGCAGGGTGATCCCGATCAATCCAGCGAGAAGCGGAGCCTGCAGAAATGTCGAGAAGAAGGTCCCGCGATGTCGGAACTTTGATTTGGTCGCGCGGGCGAGGTGGGTTTTGAAAATCATCCACTTTTGCCGTCTGCCATGCACGGGAGGCTCCGGGGCCGGCACTTTGTCGGCCGCGGTCGGGGTCTCGAGGTCGACGGTGGTGGGACCCGAGCGGGTGAGCGAGAGATGGTCCATGACTCGGCGATTCTCAAAGCGTTCCTGCCAGAAATCGGGGGGGAATCTTCGCTTTGTCTTGCCGGGTGTTTGGAGCTTGAGCATCGAGACCTCAAGGACATCAAAGACGAAGTCGGCGCCGCGGGGCGTCGATCCCGGTGCGCGTTCGATTTCGAGATCTTCGGCGGCTTGCTCGAAATATCTTACGAGATCCTTGGGCGGACCGTAAAAGGCCATCTTGCCGCCACGATCGAGGAGGAGAACGAGGTCGAATGCCTCGAGAACCTTCTCGCTCGGACGATGCAGGGAGGCCACTACGATCTTGTCCTGCGCGAACCCGTGCAGGGCATCGACGACGTTCTCGGCGTCCTTCGATGAGAGCCCGGAGATGGGTTCGTCGAAAAGGAAGATCTCGCCGCCGCCGATGAGGTCGAGTCCGGCATTGAGTCGTGAGCGTTCTCCCCCGCTGAGGCTTTTGGAGTCCGGGCTGCCGACCCGGCGTTCTGAAATGCGTTCCAGGCCAAGTTCGCCCATGAGATAATTTACCCTTTTTTGAATTGAGGTTTCGGAAAGGTGTGGTCGGCGGATCGCAGCGGCATGCGCGAGGTGTTCACGAACGGTGAGTTGCTCGCTCAGCGCATCCTCCTGCGGCATGAAGGAGATGAGCGGAGCGAGTCTCCGCGGCCGTTCGTAAAGCGAGATTCCATTGAGTTTGACATGGCCGCTTTTGGGTTGCCGTTGCCCCGCGAGGATCTCGAGGAGGGTGCTTTTACCGCTCCCGCTGGGCCCAATGATGCACATCATTTGGCCGCGCTCGAGACGGAAGGAAAGGCTGTCAATCGCTTTGCCCCCTTTCCAAAAACGATGATTCAAATTCTCGACCTCGAGGTGGCGAACGAGGTTTCGTTCCTCATCGAGAATGTTATCCGAGAATCGGCATCGCAGGGCTTGTCGGCTCCCGAGACGAATCATTGAGCCGTCTGGAAGTGGACCTGACCGGATGGGGTGGCCGTTCGCGAGGATGGTCTGGTTGGCCTCGATGACCTCGATCTCGCCGAGCCCCGTCTTGGGATCAAACTCGATCTCGAGAATGAACTTACCGGCGAGGCCCGGGGTCACGAGTAGGCTATCGCCCGAGAGTTGGTTGGGATCATTTGAGACCCTGACCTTACGTCGCCCGGGCGGAAGGACAAAGCGTTGGCCGGTTTGCTGGGTGAGTCGTCTTAATGTCTCGAGTGCGAGCGGGTCTTTTCCTCCGACATGGATGACATCGTGATAGTCGTAGCGGTATTCGGAATCTGAGACGAGTGTTTTACGATTTCCATCGCTGAGAATCTCCTCCTGAAGCGGGGTCAGGCGGACCCGGTGGCCAAAGGTGATCTTGGCAAGTGCGAGACGGGATTTGCTCCGGCTTAAGGTGATCTCGCCCTCGTCTTCGACGAGATAGAGGGCCGGCGGAAGTCCTTTTTTTTCGGCCTGAAGAAAGAAGGCAAGGTCGTTGTAGCTGAGTCTCCAGCCACCCGCGATGACCTCATCCGACGGGCGAATTTGTAGGAGCCGGTCTGACTCCAATTGATGCCCGCGGATCCAGAGAGGTTGCTTCTTGAGATTACGAACGAGAATTAAGCCGCCGGCTTGGTAGCAACGAAAGAAAGGCGCGTCTTCCTGGTGGCGAAGGCGAACGTCGTTTTGCGTATCGGGTCCGAAATCGACCCGGGTAAGGAGGCTGTTTTTAGGAGCATCAGTGCGCCCGAGTTCCAGCAGGATTGCTTCGGTCAGCTTCTTGGTTCCGACGGCTTGCATGACCTCCGAGAAGCGTTTCCGTTCCTCCGGGACATCGCCGCCGGCCCGGATGACCGAGTAGAGCTGGAGGGCAAATGAAATCTTATGTTCGGCGCTAAGATTTTTTTTGAGATGCTTGAGCGCGGGAGCGATGGGCTGGGGCCGGGCCACCGCCGTTTCGAGCGTCCGGCCGAGAATGCCGTGATCAACCTCGGGGAAGACATTGCGAGCGAAGTCGTAGACGATTTCGAGCTCGCGGCGGGAGGCATGTCCGTCGTGATTAATAAAGGAGGCGAAGACTTCGGACAGGGCTCCGGCGGTGCGTTCTTCCCGTCGTTCAAGCGAGTCCCGGAATACGAGACGCCTCGCTTGGGTAAGAATTCGCCGAAGTTTCATGGTGTTGAAGGGAGATATAGCCATGAGCGGCCGGGAAAACAAGGGAGGCATCATGGCATTGCCATTGTCAGGGGAAAAGGTAAGGCTCCCCAGATGCAGCACTTTGTCTTGGTTTTGCCCGTAATCGCTATTTTGGGGTGCTTTGGCTTTGGGTTTTCGAGCTGTGGCTCGGCAGCTCCTAGTGAATTCATCGTGAATCAGAACACCTCCAATATCGCTCGCTGGTTGAAGAATTGCACTCAGATCAGCTGGCTCCCCCGGCAGGTGAGCGGGCGGTATGATGGCGCTTCCGCGCTTGATAACATCAACCAAGTGGCCGCCGGACAAGCCGCCAAACGGAGTTCCTACGGCACTGCGCCAGGCGGATCTGTCAGACTCAATTCACGGATGCTTCGCGCGATGCGTGATCTCGTCAAGCGGGGCTATACCTTCCGGGTGACGGCTATCGCGGGTGCTTCTCACAGCCCCAAATCGAGTCATTACGTGGGGGTGGCTTTTGACGTCGATACCATCAATGGTGAGAGAGTGGGCTACGGAAATCCCTACTGTCGGAGGTTTCTGCAAAGGTGCCGCGAACTCGGTGCGACCGAGATCATGGGGCCTGGTGATCGCGGTCATGCGACTCATCTCCACGTGGCCTGGCCGAGGGAGCTTCTTTAAATTACCCCCGATTAAAAGACCTTTTAGAATCTCACCACGAGGCTCCGGGGAAAGTAGCAGACCCAAAGTGATCAGTCCTGAACTTCAGACACAGATTTCCGCTCATGATGCCGACGATGGTAAGGGGCTTCCCTAATGCTCGACGGGGATGCCGCAGAGACCAGCGATCGGTGCCGTCATGATGAAGCAGCGGAAGAAGGCTCCGAAGTTGGCGCCGGTTTCGAAGCCGCTTTTGAGTCGGCCGTAGATCTTGATGAAGGCGGATCTGAAGAGAGAGGAGCCAAGGCGAGATTGGGGTCGATGCCGATTTGGAGATCGTCGGCGGGGCGGTTTTCGGAGGCGAGGAGAGCGGCGAGGGCGATCATGCCGGCGTTGTCGGTGGTGAGGGCGGGGGGCGTGGGTTGGACTTTCATGCCGACATTTTCGGCGGCCCGGGTGAGGGCTTCTTGAAGAGCGCAATTACAGGCGACACCGCCGGAGAGGGTGATGAGATGGTGCTGATTTTTTTTAGCCGCTTTGATCGTTTTTTTAACGAGGACATCAATGACGGCGGCTTGAAACGAGGCGCAGATGTCGTCGAGGTGGGCTTGGGGATCGTCGAGCTTTTGGAGCTGGTAGAGGACGGCGGTTTTGAGTCCGGAGAAGGAGAAATTGAAAGGAGTTTCTTTTAAAGCAGCGCGGGGGAAGGCGAAGGCTTTGGGGTTTCCGGTGCGGGCGTGCTTTTCGATTTCGGGTCCGCCGGGGTAGGGGAGCTGGAGCATGCGGCCGACTTTGTCGAAGGCTTCACCGGCAGCATCATCGATGGAGCGGCCGATGAGTCGATAGTGGCCGTGGGCCTGGACCTCGATGAGCATGGTGTGGCCGCCGGAGACGATGAGCCCAAGGTGAGGCGGGATTTCGCCGAGGTCGAGAAAGGGGGAGAGAAGGTGACCTTCCATGTGGTTGATACCGTAGAAAGGTTTGGCGGATGCGGCGGCGAGGCCTTTGGCATACGAAAGACCAACGAGGAGGGAGGAGGCGAGGCCGGGGCCGCGGGTGGCGGCAAAGGCGGTGATGTCATCAAGGGTGAGATTGGTGTCATCGAGCGCTTGCTGGACGAGTGGGCGGATGCGCTGGGCGTGATTGCGGCAGGCCACTTCCGGAACGACGCCCCCGTATTCGCGGTGGATCTCGATCTGCGATGAGATGAGAGAGATGAGGAGTTCCGGACGGCTGGAATTCCGCCGGATGATGGCCACGGCCGTTTCGTCGCAAGAGGACTCGATAGCGAGAATCATCGGCTAGGTGGCGGGTGCGATTTTTTGGAGGCCGAGAGCGGCGAGGGCGAGGAGGGGGCACATGATCCAGAACGCGGCATGATGGGGAGCGAGGACAAAGACGAGGAGGAAATCGACGAGAGGAATGGCGGCGAGGGTGCGGGAGACGAAGGCTCCGACGTTATGGTTGGCGCGGAGGAGTCGGACGATGAGGGCAAGAATTAAGAGGAAGAGGACGAGTGGAGGGAGGGCGTTTCCGTCATTGGTGAAGAGGAGTGGACCGGAAAAGAAGATAAGGGGAGCGCAAAGGCAGAGGATGGGGAAAGTTTTTTTGGCATCGCTGACGGGGTCCTTGGATGTTTCGGCGCGAGCGGTTAGGGAGATGCCTAGAATGTATCCCCCGAGCCCGAGGGCGAGGAGGAAGAAGATGGGGAGCTTCTGGGTATCAATACTGATGAACTGTTCCCAAGAAAGGAGGGAGAAGGCGGCAGTGGGGTAGATAAGGACGCGGGCCCCGGCCATGAAGAAGAAGCTGCCGGGATGGACCTTGTGCCATTTGGTGTAGGCTAGGATGCAGATGGTGATGCCGGTGGCGAAGAGTCCGGCGGGCATGCTGACGAAGGAGCTGAGGATGAGACCGCCTGCCATGAGGATGGCGGAGAGGAAGAGGATGATTTGGCGGGGCCAGCGGCCGGATGGAATGGGGCGGTCGGGGCGCGTTTTTTTGTCAAAATCGAGGTCGAACCAGTCGTTGAAGAAACAGCCGCCGAGGTAGAGGAAGGAGAGCGAGAAACCAAGAAGGGTGAGGCAGATCGGGCAGAGATGGGCTTGATCTCGGAAGAGGGTCCAGCCGACGAGTACTCCGAGGAGTCCATTGGACCAGACGGTGGGGAGATTGGCAAACCGGCTCATGGCGAGCAGGTCGATGACTTTTTGGCGGGTCATGGTGGGCGGGAGGAGAGCAAGGGGGCGGGGAGTTTGGAAGTTTAATCGTCCGCCGGTTCCTTTGCTCGTCAGAGAGCGGCGGGAGAGGGCAACCGCGAGCGAGGATGCGAATGTTCGCAATTTTGGTTTGCGGGGTGGAAAGGGTCTCAGGGAAGGGGCTGGACGAAGGAGACGACGGTGAATTGGGTGACGGAGAACCCGGGAACCCTCGGTGTGCGGAGCACGAGGAAGATAGGCGGGACGCCCGTGCTACGCTGCCAGGAAGGGGGCGGTGAAGGCTTCTTCGAAGGTGAAGACTTCGTCGAAGTCATCGAGGGTGTCGGAGTCCTGTCTTCCGAAGACGCCGTTTTTGATGAAGAGGAAGACGATCTCACCAACGTGACGGCATTTTGTGATACCCCAGTCATGAAGGAGGGTCGCAGACATGGGACCGTATTCCTGGACGAGGTAGTCCCGAAAGCCGAAGAGTAATTCGCTGCCGCTGACGTGGCGCTTGTCACCATTGCTTTCCTTGGAAAGACGATCGACGGTGAAGTCGAGGGTTTCTCTGACCAAAAAGTAAGCCCCGGGCTCAAACCTTTTCTCGGTTTCGAGAATGGAGGCCACGGCGTGTTCGAATTGGTTATGCTGCATGGTGTCAGTTTGATCTTTTTAGCTGGGATTTCAAGAAGAGGGAACGGAAAAAGACCCGAACGATGAGATCGCCGGGCCCTGGGGTTTTGGGGGGCGCTCGGGAGAGCGTCCCTCCTTGCGGAATTACATGGGAAGCTCGATGAAGCCTTCCAGTTTGCGGATACGGGTCGGGTGGCGCATCTTACGAAGTGCTTTCGCTTCAATCTGGCGAATGCGCTCGCGGGTGACCTGGAACTGACGGCCCACTTCTTCGAGGGTCCGGGAGTATCCGTCCTTGAGTCCGAAGCGCTGCTCGAGAACCTCGCGCTCACGTTCGGTGAGGGTGTCGAGGACCTCGATGATCTTGTCCTTGAGCATGGCAAAGCCAGCTTCCTCCATGGGGTTTTCGGCAGACTTATCTTCGATGAAGTCACCGAAGGAGGTGTCGTCCGAATCGCCAACGGGCGCTTGAAGCGAAATGGGCTGCTGGGCCATCTTGAGGACGGCGCGGACCCGCTCGACGGGGAGGTGGATTTCCTCGGCGATCTCATCGGGAGTTGGTTCGCGGCCGTATTCCTGTACGAGCTGTTTCTGCACGCGCATGAGTTTGTTAATCGTCTCGATCATGTGGACCGGGATCCGGATGGTCCGGGCTTGGTCCGCAATGGAACGGGTGATGGCCTGGCGGATCCACCAAGTCGCATAAGTCGAAAACTTGTAGCCTCGACGATATTCGAATTTCTCAACCGCTTTCATGAGGCCCATGTTGCCCTCCTGAATGAGGTCGAGGAATGAAAGTCCGCGGTTGGTGTATTTCTTGGCGATGGAGATCACGAGGCGGAGGTTGGCTTCGACCATTTCGGTCTTGGCCTTCAAAGCCTTACTCATCCAGATGGCGAGGTTCGCGTTGGTGGCCTCGAACTGCTCAACATTGTGCCATGACTCGAGAGAGAGTTCCTTGATCGCAGTCTCTGCTTCCTCTCCCTTTTTGCGGGAGTATTTCCAAATCTTTTCCTGGTACTCTCCGACGACGTCGCAGAGATCTTCGATCACCTTCTGCTTAAAGTAGTAGCGAGCGTAAAGGCGGGCGATGGTTTGGAGGTTCTTGACGAGCGTGGTCTCAAGTTTCTTTTTGCCGCGGGGAGCCTTGGCGGAAAGCTTCTTGATGATGGAGGTGGTCTCCTCGTGAGTGCTGCGAACCTGATCGCAAAGCTTGGGGAGGGCCTTCATGTAGCGCTCGCGGCTCTCGATCTTCTTGTCGAGAATGACGCGGTCAAAGCGTTCCTTACCGCGCATGAGCTTGTCGGCGAGGGCGAGATAGCCATCGGCGGTGAAGCCGAAGAGATGGAGGTATTTTTGCACCTCAATCTCAGCATCTTCGATGCGCTTGGAAATCTCCACTTCCTGCTCACGGGTGAGGAGGGGAACCTGACCCATCTGCTTGAGATACATGCGGACAGGGTCGTCGAGGATATCGAGCTTTTGGTCCTTGGTTTCTTCCTCGGAATCGAGGTCGCCTTTTTTCTTGTCCTTGTAGCGATCGACTTCCGAGGCGTCGATGATGTCGAACTCCATTTGACGGAGTCGGTCGAGGATGGCATCGACGTCAGCGGGTTCGACGAGATCCTTGGGCAGGATTTCGTGGATATCGTCGTAGGTGAGATACTCTTGTTCTTTGGCGAGCTTAATGAGTTCGCGAATTTTCTCCTGAATTTCAGGCTCGTCGATGCGGTTCTTGACCTTCTTGACGACGGGTTCTGCTGCGGCAGCCCCCTTTTTCTTGGCCGGGGTCTTTTTTGCTGCGGCCTTTTTGGCGGGGGCTTTCGTAACAGCCTTTTTGACAGCTTCAGTCGCAGCCTTTTTGGCGGTTGCTTTCTTAGCTGGAGCTTCTACGGCAGTCTCTATGGCCGGATCTTTTTCGGCTGCCGTCTTAGCGGTGATTTTCTTTTTTGCCATGATGGGGAAGTTGGAAACAGAGGAGTGGGGGACAGACCTCACCTAGGATAGGTCAAGCAGGACATTCCTGCGAGATGCCGTTTCTTCGTGACGAACGAGGTTAGGTCAAGTTTTTTCAACGCGAACTCAGGAGAAACCAGCCTTCGAGGGCTTTTAGCCGAGATCTTCGCGGGTGATGAGATACTTTTTGGCGCAGCGGGGGCACTGGAGATTGAGCGTGGCATCGTCCCCGAAAAGCTCTTCGGGCTTGTCTTTCCAAGCGCTGAGGGTGGGGAGGATGCGCTCGAGAGAGCAACCGCAGGCAAACTTAAATTTACGGGTTTCCAGGGTCTGGGTCTCTTCCTCATCGGTGATCTTGGCGACATCTCCAGTGGTGAGATTGGTAAGCCATTCTTCATCGTAGTCAGGTTGTGCTGCGATGAGGACGTAGGTGTCATCGGGGAGGCGGAAGACCCGGCCCGGGCGCTGTTCCGACTGCTCGTAAAAGTGCTGGATCCATTCGATGGGATCGGTGCTCTCGACTTCGATGGTGGAGTTGTGCGGCTGGCTGCCGGGTGTGGTGGTTTGTGAGTAGAGGAAATTACGATCGGGTTCGCGGACGTCTTCGGTGAAGAGTCGACCGATGATGTATTCTTGCGTCGAGGAACCGGTGGCGAAGAAGTTGACGCGGGGGGCGCGGAGGTTCGCGGTCCAGGCGATGGTCTCGGCCCAGGGGCGGGCGGTGAGATGAAGAGTGAGGACGGCGAGGAGATCCTTGAGCGTGGTGTCGAGATTTTCGGGATGACGTTGTTCGACATCCATCAGGTGGAGGTAGTAATCGGTAAAGATCGGGGTAAAACCGGCACGGACCATCAGGCAGTTACGATGACGGACAAAAATGGATTCGACTTTGGTGAATTCGGCGACGGGTTCTTGCATCGGTTTAGAGAAGTTGTTGCGACTTGTCCTCCGCGTCAATGATCAGTCTTTCGCGAGCGGTCGCGAGATAGGTTTCATCGATGTCGAAACCGGTGAATTTTGGGACTCCCATGCGCTGGGCGGCGAGGGCCGAGGTGCCGATTCCGCTGAAGGGATCGAGGAGGTGTTGTGTCTTTTCGAGGCCGTGGATGCGAATGCATTGCTCGACGAGGGCGATTGGAAAGGTGGCGGGATGGGGGCGATCTTTATCGCGGGATTTGATGGTCTCGTAGGGGATGAACCAATTGTTGCCCCGGCAGCGTTTGTCCTGGCCCTCGGTGTGGCCCCAGCGCGCGATGTTTGATTTGTCGGCGTATTCCACCCCGGCGGCACGGCGTTCGAGGGGCACCTTGCCGGTTTTGGTAAGGTGGAAAAGGTATTCGTGGCAGTCGTTGACGAAGCGCTTGGACTGGATGGGCTTGAAGTGGCCCGCTGAGATGGTCTCGCCTTTCCGGGTTTCGACCGAGATCGATTTGACCCAGTGGAAGGTGTTTTGGAGGATGAACTCCGGACCTGCTTGAGTGAGGGCGAGGAGAAGTTGGTGGGGGAGGAGGGGATCGGAAGGGGCCGCTCCGACGTTGAGAAAAAAGGAGGCCTCATCGGTCATGAGGCGATGGACTTCGGCGGCCCAATCTTGGCACCACTTAATGAAAGACCCGCGGTCGAGGGTGTCATCATAGGTCCCGTAAGCGATGCCGATATTGTAAGGCGGCGAGGTCACGACGAGGTCGACAGATTCCGCGGGTATTTGCTTCATGCCTTCGAGGCAGTCGGCTTGATGAAGTTCGATCATGGGGCAGTGTCGCCAGCGGGGTTCGAGATGAAAAGGCCCGCTTTGAAAAAAATCAGGATGGGAGATGGAGTTCGAAAGCTCTCATTTCGAATTCCGAGGGAATACCAGTGGCGTAGAAGGCTCCGCTCTCGGAGATTCGTGCGAGCGGGCCTCGAAACTAAGGCTTCTCTGTAATTGCTGGAAACTCCGGATGGGAAAGGCGTCGTTGAGGAGCAGGATGAAGTGAGTCCCTTCCGGTGATGCCATTGCTTCGTCAAGGAGAGCGAGATGATTTCCGAGTGAGCCATCTCGCTGTCGTCGGAGATGAGAGCCACTTTGTGATGGTTCATTTCCAAGTGTTTGGTGAGCCTTCCGATGAGGGTGGTTTTCCCTGCTCCGAGAAATCCTCCGATCAAAAGGAAACGTTTTTCCGTCTTGTCCTGCCAAGAGAATATATTAGCGACCGGGACTGCGAACAAAGGGCGATCGTAGTCGAAAGTTGTACTTTTGATTCTTGCCACTTCGTCGCTGAGAGAGGGGGGTGGAAACGATGCCATTCCATAGCCGTGCCTTCCTTCTCGGTTCGTCTTGATTGAAGGTGTTGCTCGTCCTGAAAAGGGCGCACCCCCAAAAGGGCAACTTTCGGTTACTGTTTTCTTGCGGCGCTGCCGGATTAGGACGGGACTTACTTAGCATGCCTTGGGGAAAAGAATCTCGTTGTATTCCCGCGCCGTTTCTTAGCGAGGCAGTTTTGCTTCTTGGAGTTTCGGAGAGCCATTTATTTAATGACGTTCGGTCACGGAGCGGAGATCCGGTTTATCAGGAAGAAAGTTCAAACATTCGTTTGAAAAAACAAGAAGGTCGTTTAAACGTTCGTTTGAAAAATGGTAACGCCCACCGAAAATTTGACCGGGACAAAGCTGTTCTTGCTCGAGGCTGCTTCGTCCTTGTTTGCGGAAAAGGGATTTGAGGTGGTGT
Source organism: Akkermansiaceae bacterium (assembly GCA_047634075.1). GTDB lineage: Bacteria > Verrucomicrobiota > Verrucomicrobiia > Verrucomicrobiales > Akkermansiaceae > SW10. The sequence continues at coordinate 19,347 of JBLIDI010000003.1, read as the reverse complement.
CGGTTCGCGAGATCACGGGTCTGGCGAAAGCGAATGTGGCCGCGGTGAAATACCATTTCGGATCGCGCGAGGGATTGATTGATGCGGTCGTGGCCAGAATGGCGAAGCCGGTGAACGACGAGCGGATGCGCCGGATTGAGGCGTTGCAGGAAAGGGGAGGGGCGTCGGTGCGGGATCTCTTGGTGGCGTTCTTTGAGCCTTTGTTTTCGCAAATTCAAAAGAGCCCGCTCAGCGAGAAGCTTTTTGTGAAACTGATGGGACGAGTCGTGGGTGATCGGCCGTATGAATTCCCGGATGAATTGATGGATCGGTTTCGAGAAGTGGCGGGGCGTTTTGTGCCGGCCTTCATGGAGGCGTGTCCGGGGCTCACCGAGGAGGATGTTTTTTGGAGGATCCATTTTTCGTTTGGAGTTCTCTCAAACACGCTGACCCATGGAGAACTCGTGAAAAAAATCAGCGCCGGAAAGGTCGGCGACGAAAAATTAACCGACACCTTGAAGCGGGTCATCGACTTCTGCGAGGCTGGCTTTCAAAAATGAAATCACTCATTCCAATTATGGCCTTCGTGCTAGCCGGGTGTTCGGCCAGCGCTCCAGATTCTAGGATCGGCGAAGTGGCGGAGGAATCTCCGAGACGGTGGGCCGCGAGTCCGGAAGCGAAAGCTGGCATCGATACCAACTGGGTGGGGCGAATCGGGGGATCGCGTGCGGAGGCGCTGGTGCAGGAGGCTTTCCTGAAAAATCCGGATATGAGGGTGGCGGCCGAGCGGGTCAATCGGGCGATCTTGGCGGCTGCAACTGCGGGTGGTGCCATGAATCCACAGATCTCGGCTGGGGTAAACGGGACTCGTCAGAAACAGATTTTCGTGGGGTTTCCGATCCAGCCCGGGAGTGGCGGTGGTATTCCGTCGGCAATTTTCGAGAATTTTGGGGCCAATCTTACCGTGGCCTGGGAGCCTGATATTTGGGGTTTTAAGCGGGCCGGGCGGGCGGCCTTGGTTGCTGATGCCCAGGCCGAGGGAAATGCTTACCGGGCTGCGCGCGCTTCTCTGGCGGCGCAGGTCATGAGATCTTGGCTAGCGCTGGCGGAAGCGAATGAGCAGATCGTGCTGGCGATGGAAACGCAAGGACTTCTAGAAGCTACCAAAAACATCGTACGTGACCGCTTCAACAACGCCTTGGCAGCAGATGGTGGCTCGGCTGCGGAGGTGCGCTTGGCGGAGAGTGAGATGGCCACCAATGAGGCCTTGATTGCGCAGCGACAGGGAGAGCAGGCTCAGGCAATACGGCAGCTCGAGGTCCTTCTCGGGGCCTACCCCAAGGGGACCCTTGCAAATGGCGTTCGTTTGCCGGGAGTCCCTGCCGCTCCTCCGGCGGGTTTGCCTTCCGAGCTTCTTTTACGCCGTCCTGATATTCTGGAAGCCGAGCGCCGGTTTGCCTCGACGGGAAGTCTCGTTGAGCAGGCCAGGCTTGCCTTCTTTCCGAGCTTATCAATCACGGGCGCGGCGGGAACGACGACCGATGGTTTTCGGAATATTTTCAATTCCGACTTTGGGGTGTGGTCCTTGGCCGGGGGGCTGATCTCGCCGATCTGGGCCGGGGGGCAGTTACGGACCGAGAAGGCGCGCATTACAAGTGATGACCGGTCGAATTTGGCGCAGCTTCAAAGCACGGTTATCAAGGCCTTCGGTGAAGTGGAGCAGGCGTTAGTGGCCGGGCAGTTTTTGGTGGCACGCGAGACCGCTATTTCAAAGGCCCTGAAGTCAGCGGAGGAAGCTTCGGTAGCGGCGGCCTCGGAATACGCCAGTGGCATCGGTGATGCTCTCACCCTGATCACGGCTCAGGGGAATCGCATCGCCCTCGCTTCCCAAAAAGTCACGCTCAGGAGGCTGCGCCTCGATAACCGCATCACTCTTCACCTCGCCCTTGGTGGCGATTACCGAATCCGGAAATAAGACTCATGAAAACCGTCATCACTTCGATCATCGTCATCCTGTTTGTGCTTGGTGCGACCTTCCTCGGAATTAAGTATCTCAAGGATAATGCGCCCGAGGCCAAGACCAAAACTAGGGTTGAAAAGACTCAGATTGTCAAGGTTGAGATTGTTCATAAAGAAAATCTCCAGTTCCCCCTGACAAGCGAGGGGGTGGTGGAAACCAGTCGTGATACCATTCTCTCCGCCGAGGTGGCAGGTCGCATTATCGAGGTTGATACGCAGTTCGAAACCGGGGCGACTTTCGAGGCCGGAGAGGTCATCGCCCGGGTCGATCCGGTGAATTTTCAGGCCGCGGTTGCGCAAGTGAAATCAACGCTTGCCGATGCGGAACTCAACTTAGTTCAGGAGGAGGCCCGAGCCGAGCAATCCGAGCGCGATTGGGCGAAAATTGGCGGCGATAAAAAGGCCACGGATCTTGTCTTGCGCGTGCCATTTCTGAAAAGCGCACGGGCCAAGGTGGTGGCAGCTCAGGCGGGGCTTGATCGTGCGCTCGAAGATTTGGCGCGGACTGAAATCAAGGCCCCCTTCGATTGTCGGGTTCGTGCCGTGAGTCTCAATGTGGGCGCGACGGTGGCGCCGGGTGCTCAGCTCGGAACGATTTACGATCATAAGAATCTCATCATTCGGTTGCCGTTTTCGCTGAATGATTTCGCGCAAATTCCCGACAAGTCAGAGATCAAAATTTTCACCGTGATTGGGAGTAAATCCCATGAATGGGATGCTGAGATGATGTGGGAATTGGGCGAGATCGATGAGGCGACTCTTTCTGCCTATATTCTCGCGCGAGTGCTTCCGAAGCCTGGCGCATCTCCGCGTTTTCAACTTCCGGTTCCGGGGATCTTTTTGAAAGCGAAACTCAATGGCGCGGTGCTGCCCGGAGTGGTGGGAGTGCCACGCTCGGCTGTGAGCGGACGAAATCAGGTCTTCGTTCTTAATGAGAATAATACGCTGGAGCTTCGCAAGCTGACGATTGCCCGAAGCACCGCGATGACGGTCTATGCGTCGGGAGGAATCGAGGGTGGCGAAAAGGTGGTCTTAACAAAGCTCGAGATGCCGGTTGCTGGAATGGCCTTGACCGAGGCCCCAGCGGAAGAAAAGGACGAGCGGAAGGAAAGCAAGACCCCGAACTAAGACCATGGAGAAAATTATCAAATGGTTCAGCGGCAATCATGTCGCGGCAAACTTCCTTATGCTCGCGGTTCTGATCGCCGGTTTCGTGGCGTGGTTCCAACTTCGCAAGGAGGTCTTCCCTGAGACCTCGTTTGACGCGGTCATTATCAGTGTTCCCTTTCCCAATGCGACACCTGAAGAAGTGACCAACGGGGTGATCATTCCCATCGAGGAGGCCATTGCGGATGTCGAGGGAATCAAGCGGGTGACCTCCACCGCAAACCGGAACATTGGCGCGCTCACCATCGAGGTGGAGACCGGCTACGAAACGAGAGATGTCATGGGCGACGTCCAGACCAAGGTGGACGCAATTGTCAACTTTGCCGAGAGTGCCGAGGAGCCGGTTTTTGAAGAGCTGGTGGTCAATCGCCAGATCCTCAGTCTGGCGATCAGCGCCGACACCGATGAAGCGAGTCTGCGCGAGTATGCCGAGAAGGTGCGCGATGGTTTACTGAACTATAAAGAGCGCGCCCCCAACGACGGGAAGGAAAAGTTTTGGGCCTTTGTAAGAGCTCCGGGAGAGGTGGTTCAGGCCTCCCTCAAGGGACTGGAAACGATACGGAGGGTGGAGCTGGCATCGGTGAGGCCTTATGAGATTTCCATTGAGGTTCCCGAGGATACCTTGCGGAAGTATAACCTCACTTTGCAGCAGGTGGCGATGGCCGTGCGGAGTGCCTCGTTGGATCTGCCCAGTGGTTCCGTGAAGACGGGATCGGGTGAGGTCGTGGTGCGCGCGGTCGGGCGCAAGTATCGCGGTGAGGAATTTCGCGCAATCACGGTGAAGAAGCTGCCCGATGGCTCTGATCTCAAGCTGAGTCAGATTGCGGATGTCATCGATGGTTTTGAGGACACCGAGCTAGTCTCGACTTTCAATGGCCGGTCGGCGGTTGTCTTGCATGTTTTTCGGGTCGCCGAGCAGGATACTTTGACGATCGCAAGATTGGCCCGGGAATACATTGCTTCCCTGGAGAAGCCGCAGGGGGTGGAGATCGAGGTGTGGAATGACGCCAGTGTCGTCTTGAAGGGGCGTTTGGATCTCCTGAAGACCAATATTGGAATGGGCTTGCTTCTAGTTCTTATCGTCCTAGCGCTCTTTCTCCGGCCCAGTCTGGCCTTCTTGGTGGCTCTGGGAATCCCGGTTTCTTTTGCGGGTGGTCTCTGGTTGATGCCGAATTTGGGAATCTCGATTAACATGATCTCGGCCTTCGCCTTCATCCTCGTTTTGGGGATTGTCGTCGATGATGCCATCGTGGTGGGGGAGAATGTTTACACTCGTATTCAGGGCGGGGAGCACCCGCGCGAAGCGAGTTGGAAGGGGACCCACGAAGTTGGGGTGGTCGTGATTTTTGGGATTTTAACGACGATGGTCGCTTTCACTCCGATGCTCGGCCTGAGTGGAGTGAGCGGCAAGATTTGGCCAAACATTCCCTTGGTCGTGATTCCAGTTCTGGGCTTCTCGCTTCTGCAGTCCAAGTTAGTCCTGCCGGCTCACTTGGCGCTCTTGAAGCCTCATTCTGACACGCCCAGCAAGAACCCGATCTATCGCTTACAAGGAGCGATCGCGGGTGGACTTGAGCGCTTTGTGAAGGCGATCTACACCCCTTTTCTCAGCTTTTGTTTGCGGTTTCGCTATATCGTGTGGGTCTTCTTCATCGCTCTCGTGGTGATCTCCGTGAATCTTGTCAAGACGGGTTGGGTTCCTTTCCAATTTTTCCCGAAAGTCGAGGGAGAGATTTTATCCGCCAAGCTTGAGATGCCTCTCGGTGCTCCTTTTGTCGAGACCCAGCGGGTGGTTGAAAGGCTTGAGCAAGCGGCTCTGGAATTGGGTGCCACGACTGAAGATCACGAGGGGAATCCCATCGTGGTCAATCAACTCGCGACGGCTGGGATGCAGCCATTTCAAGGTGGTTTTTCTCCCGCCATGCCCACCGGAACCCACCTCGGTGAAGTGACCCTGGAGTTGACCGCGGCCAAGACGCGGAGCTTTTCCAGCGAGCAGCTGAAGTCAAAGTGGCAGGAAATCGCCGGCGAAATTCCTGGAGTCGTTTCCCTTTCTTTTAAAGCCGAGACTGCCGCCGGAGGGAATGCCATCGATATCAATCTGACCGGTCGTGACAATCAGCAATTAGAGGCTGCTGCGAACTGGGCCACTGATAAGTTGCGCAACGAGTATAAGGGCGTGGTCGATGTCTCGAATTCCGACCGCCGTGGTCGTGAGGAATTGATTGTTCGCGATCTCACCCCACGGGGTAAGGCGCTCGGGTTTGATCTAAATATCGTCATGAACCAGGTTCGCGATGCCTTTTACGGAAACGAAGTCCAGCGTCTGCAACGGGGTCGCGATGAGGTGAAGGTCATGGTTCGCTATCCGTCGTCCGAGCGCGAATCGATTGCAAACTTTGAGCAAATGAAATTACGCACGCCAATGGGGGAAGAGGTTGCGTTGCTCGATATTGTCGTCCCGGAATACGGACGGGGGCCGGCCACGGTGACTCGGGTGGATCGTTTCCGGACCATCAGTATCAAGGGCGATGTCGATCTCGCCGGAGGGTATAATGCCAATGAGATCGTCGCAAAATACACCGGGGAGGTGCTCGATAAGATGGCGGAGAAATTTCCCGGGGTGCGATATTCCTTCGAGGGAGAACAGAGTGATCAGCGTGATAGTCTTCGCGAGATGGGGATCGGATTCGTGGGAGCGCTGATGCTGATGTATGTTCTCATGGCGATTCCGTTGAGGAGTTATGTTCAGCCCTTGATTGTCATGAGTGTCATTCCGTTTGGGATCGTGGGGGCGATTGCCGGGCACATCTTCATGGATCTAAATATAAGCATCATGTCGATGTGTGGGATCGTGGCGCTTGCAGGGGTCGTTGTGAATGACAGCCTTGTCCTTGTGGACTACGTCAACCGCCATCGTAAGGACGGAACCAGTATTTTGGAAGCAGCCCGCAATGCCGGGGCGAGACGTTTTCGACCAATTCTCCTGACTTCGCTGACCACTTTCGTGGGTTTGATGCCGATGCTTTTGGAGGATGATATGCAGGCCAAGTTTCTCATTCCGATGGCGGTGTCGCTTGGGTTCGGCATTCTCTTTGCGACTGCGATCACTTTGATCCTCGTGCCGTCTCTCTACGTTATTCTTGAAGACGTGAGGAATCTCATTACCGGTGGAAATAAGTCTTTGGCAAACGACCAAACTAGCGGAGGGTCCGGCTATGTTTCTTGAAGCTCTCGCGAGCGCCTTCCCCGAATCCTCCTACACTCAGTCCGAGTGCTTTGAGTTTTCCAAAACGACGGCCTCTTTTCAGGGCCTCAGTCAACGCGGACAGGGGATCATGGAGAGGGTCTTGTTGGGAGATTCCGGGATCGGGAAGCGCCACTTTTGCGCCGAGCAACCTGCGGTGATGTTTGACGTGGGGGCCCAGGAGTTGAATGAATACTTCGAGCGCGAAGCTCCCAAACTGGCGCGTAAAGCTCTCGAGAATACGGGTGTCATGGCAGAGGAAATCGATGCCCTGATCATCTGCACGTGTACTGGGTATCTCTGTCCGGGTGTCACCAGCCACGTGGCAGAGCAAATGGGGATGCGCGACAACGTCTACCTGCAAGACATTGTGGGCTTGGGCTGTGGAGCTGCGATTCCCACGATGCGGGCCGCGGAGGGTTTTTTGGCAGCAAATCCCGGGAAGCGGGTGGCGACGGTGGCGGTTGAGATTTGTTCGGCTGCGCTTTTCGTGAATGAGGAGCCGGGTGTTCTTGTGAGCATGTGTCTTTTCGGAGATGGGGCTTCGGCGGCCGTTTGGTCGGATGTGGCCGAAGAAGGGAAGTGGCAGATTGGCAATTTTGATACCGTGCATGTCCCGGAGGAGCGCGAAAAGATTCGCTTTATCAACTCGGGTGGAAAATTGGAAAATAAGCTGCATCGAGCGGTACCGGGATTGGCGGCGGAAGCGGTCGAGCGGCTCTGGGTGCGACGTGAAAATGATCCGGATCAAGTGCTGGCGCATACGGGTGGTCGGGACGTCATCGAGGCTCTTGAGAAGAAGATGGGGTGGAAATTACCGGAAACACGGCAGGTTCTATACGCCGCCGGAAATTGCTCGAGTCCCTGTGTCCTTTTCGCGCTGGAGGAGCGCTTGAAGGCCTCCGAGGCTGATTCGCGATACTGGTTGACGAGTTTTGGGGCGGGATTTTCGGCGCATTCTTGTGAGATGTGGCGTTGACAGAGAAGGGTCGGGAGATAACCGTCTTCGCGACATGATAAACAGAAAACGCCGGATCGTTACCGGTATCCTTAGTGGAGCGCTTGGTTTGACCGCGGTCGCCCAAGAACCGGCGGCTCCTGCCCAACCCGTGAAACCAGCCGAGCCTTTGGCTCAGGTCAAACCTGTGGCTCCGGTCGAGCCTGCCGAGCCGGTCGTCGATCCCTTCAAAGCTCCCGGTAATGTGGCCGCAGCTCCCGCCGAAGCCGAGAAGACTGAATCGGGTCTCGCTTCAATCGTCCTGACGAAGGGAACCGGAACCGAGAAGCCCTCTGCCACCGACACCGTCCAAGTGCATTATACCGGTTGGCAAGCCTCTGACGGCGTAATGTTTGATAGCTCGATGAAGCGTGGCGAGCCCGCCAAGTTTGCGCTCAATGAAGTGATCAAAGGCTGGACCGAAGGGGTTCAGCTGATGGTTGTGGGAGAGAAGCGCCGCTTCTGGATTCCCTCTGAGCTTGCTTATGGCGACCAAGGCCGGGTCGCCGGTAATCTTACCTTTGATGTCGAGCTTCTCGAAATCATCAAGCCGCCGTCAGCTCCCAAGGACCTGACGGCCCCAGCCGATGCCGAGGTGACTGCCTCCGGCCTGAAGTCCAAGATTCTCAAAGCCGGTGAAGGTGACACCACTCCGGGACCGGAAGATGTCGTGACTGCTCAATTCACGGGCTGGAAAGCAGACGGTGAGTTTTTGACCACAACTGTCGGCAATCCGCAGCCTGCTCAATTCAAAGTTGACGAGCTAAATATCAAAGGCTGGGCCGAAGGTCTTCAGTTGATGAAGAAAGGCGAGAAGCGTCGTCTCTGGATTCCTGCCGCTCTTGGCTTCGGCAAAGAAGGTGAAGCTCCTGAAGGTGCTCCTGCTGGGGATTTGATTTTTGACTTCGAGTTGATCGACTTCCGGTCCGTCCCGAAGCCTCCACCGGCCCCGAAGGATCCAACTGCTCCCGCGGACGTTGCGGCAGCTCCCGAGGGCGCGGCCAAGACTGCCTCGGGTATTTCCTATACCGTCTTAAAAGCGGGCGAGGGAGATAAGACTCCGGGTGATACCGATCTCCTCAAGATCAACTTCAGCGGCTGGGATGCCAATGGTTCGGCCATTGCCTCCAATAAGACGATGGGAGGCCCGATGGGGTTTACCTTCGACAAGTCTCCGATTTCGGGATGGGTCGAAATTCTTAAGTTGATGAAGAAGGGTGAAAGCCGCCGTGTTTGGCTTCCAGAGACCTTGACCGAGCCTGCGGGTTCCGGCCGTGGTCCCTTGACTTTCGACCTCGAGTTGATTGAGTTTAAGGCGAAACCTTCACCGCCTGAGTCTCCCACCGATGTGGCGGCTGCTCCGGCTGATGCCCTAAAGACTGCTTCCGGGCTTGCTTACAAGGTTCTTAAAAAAGGAACCGGTGAGCGTAAGCCTGTCGTGACTGACACCGTGAAGGTTCACTACGCGGGCTGGACAACTGATGGAAAGCTCTTCGATAACTCGATCGAGCGCGATGAAATGGCTGAGTTCCCGCTGAATGGCGTGATCAAGGGCTGGACCGAGGGGGTGCAACTCATGGTCGAGGGTGAGAAGACCCGTTTCTGGATTCCTGTCGAGCTTGCCTATAACAACCTGCCTGACCGTCCTGCGGGCATGCTGGTGTTTGATATCGAGCTCTTTGAGATTGTCACCCCGGTGGCTCCCAAGAAGATCGAAGCGGTGACCCCACCGATCAGGATCGATCCTCCCAAGCCGAAAGCTGAGACGCCCGACGAGAAGCCAGCTGAAAAGCCAGCTGAGTAAGCGATTACTCTGCAACTCCTTCACCCGGCTTGTCGCTTTCCTGCGGCAGGCCGTTTTTCTTCAAAGGTATCGTCTTTCCGCGGGTCAACTCCCAGAATGTTTGCCTTTCAGAGGAGGTTATCTCACAAAGCCTTTTCCAATCGCTTCCGAGATTGGAGCGGGAGAGCATCTCGTGATCGTTGCGGATGGATATGATCGTGCCCTCGGGAGCAATGAAGGGCGCCGCTACCCGGGCGGGCTGGGCTTCGTGACTCAGTTCCATCACACCAACTTCAAACTTTCCTCCACCGGTGAGGAGATCATTCTCAGTCGTGAGAGTCAAAGCGATTTATCGATCGTCTCACCGGCGTCGAATTGGAACTATTTTCGCCAAAAATTTACGATTCTAGCGCACCAAGGGTTTTTCTTGCGGGACTTCTTTTTTGACGTGAACGGCGGAGCTGCAGTGTATCTCAACGGGGAGGAAGTTGGACGACGGAATCTCCCGGCAGGCCCACTCAATTCCGAAACGCTCGCAATGGAAGCGCTGAGTCCCTTTGCGCAGGTCGAAAGGGTGGCAATCCAAATGAGGCGGTCAACGCAATCATTTCATAGTCGTGCTCCCCTCCCCGGTTCGTCTTGATTCAAGGTGTTGCTCCACCTGAAAACGCTGCACGACCAAAAGGGCAACTTTCGGCTACCGTTCTCTCGCGGCGCTGCTGGGTGGGGGACGGGACTTGCTTAAAATGTTTTGGGGAAAGAATGTCGTTTTAGTCTCACGTCGTCGCTGAGGATCCGCCGGAGGGGTCGTTATTGGCTTGAGATCCTGCAGTTCCTTCTTTAGGAGCAAGGGCATGCTCATTGATTTACGTAGCGATACGGTGACCCGTCCGACCCCTGCGATGCGAGAGGCGATGGGAGTGGCGGAAGTCGGTGATGATGTTTTTGGGGACGATGTCACGGTGGCGCGGCTTGAGGAGCTTGCGGCGGGGCTTTTAGGGAAGGAAGCGGGGATGTTTGTCCCCAGTGGGACTCAGAGTAATCTCTGTGCCATGCTCGCTCACTGCGCAAGAGGGGACGAGTATATCGTGGGGCAATCGGCGCATACTTATCTCTTTGAGGGGGGCGGGGCGGCCGTGCTGGGGAGCATTCAGCCGCAGCCGCTTGATCAGGAGCCTGACGGGACCTTGGCGTTTGATAAGATCGCGGGGCTGGTGAAGCCTGACGATTTTCACTTCGCGCGGACCCGGCTTTTGTGTCTTGAAAACACAACCTGGGGAAAAGTCCTGCCACTCGACTACCTGCAAGCGGTGGGGGGCTTTGCCGCAAAGCACGGTCTGGCCCTGCATCTTGATGGCGCACGGATCTTCAATGCGGCCGTGGCGTCGGGTGAATCAGCGGCGACTTTGGCGGACCCTTTTGAGTCGGTGTCGCTCTGTTTGTCGAAGGGCTTGGGAGCGCCGGTGGGGTCTGTCCTCGTTTCTTCGGGCTCTTTTATCAAAGAGACCAAGCGTTGGCGTAAGATGCTGGGCGGAGGGATGCGACAGGCGGGTATCCTCGCGGCTGCCGGGATTCATGCTCTGGAGCACCATATCGACCGCTTAGCGGATGATCATGACAATGCCCGCAGACTTTCGGATGGTTTGTCTTTGATTCCGGGGCTAAGGGTCGACCCGGTGCAGACCAACATGGTGTTTGTTGAGGCCTGTGGGGATCACGTTGCCACTCTGTCGGAAAGGCTTCAGGATCAGGGGGTTCTGATTGGAGGCTACACCGGTGGGAAGATGCGCCTAGTGACTCATCTGGATGTCTCGGGAAGTGATATTGAGACTGTCATTGGCACCTTCGCTGAGGTTTTGCAATCATGATGATTGGATGTCAATGCGGTAAAATCGGCAATTTCAGGATTGGTTTTGCCCTTGTTTCTTTGGGGTTGCTCAATTAGCAACATCGCCTCGCGCCGAGCTTTCGGCAGAGGGATTTCTTTATGACTGCGCTCAAAAAACTGGTCACTCCTGAATCGGTCATTCTCGAACTCACTGAGACTGATCACCGACAGGTCGTGCTCGAGATGATCGGGCATCTGTGCAAGATTGGAAAGCTGCCGTCGGGTGATTGCTACTGCGTTGGGAATGCCGTCTTGGAACGCGAATCTCATATTGGAACCGGGCTCGGATCGGGGGTGGCCATTCCTCATGCCCGGGTGAAGGAGTTGAAGGAGACCTTGGTGGTGTTTGCGAGATCGCGTGAAGGGGTTGATTTTGACTGCCCGGATAATGCTCCCTCTCATCTCATCTTTCTGATGCTGGTGCCTGAGGATCAAGCGGCCAAGCACTTGCAGTTACTCTCGGAACTTGCCAAGCTTTTTAAGCAGTCCGACCGGCGCGAACAACTTGAAGAAGCCAAGACTGTCGAGGAGATCTGTGAGATCTTTGCGAACGCCATCCCAGCCTGATTTTTGTCATGACCATTCCCGAAATCCTCCGCGAGAAAGTTCTCGTTGCCCTTGAAGCTCTCGAAGTTGCCCTCCCTGATCCGTCCCGGATTCAGGTGACCAAGGCGGCGGACCTGCGCTACGGTGATTTTCAGAGCAATGTCGCCATGATGATGGCGAAGCCGCTTGGAAAAAATCCGCGCGAGTTTGCGAGCGAGCTTTCTGAAAAGATTTCCGATGAAGATCTCTGCGAGGTCTCCGTTGCGGGTCCCGGTTTTTTGAATTTCACCCTCACTCCGGCGGCTTGGGCTGATTTGGCGAGGGCTCAGTGGGAGTCCGATGATCTTGCGGTGACGCAGGTGGATGCGGCGCAAACGATCGTAGTGGATTTCTCGGCGCCGAACGTGGCAAAGCCGATGCACATCGGGCATATTCGTTCGACGATTATTGGCGAGTGCCTGGCGCGGATCGCGACGAAGGTGGGGCACAAGGTGATCAAAGATAATCACATTGGCGATTGGGGGACCCAGTTTGGGATGGTGACCTGGGCCTGGAAAAAGGGCGTGGATGAAGCGCGTCTGGAGACCGCGCCGCTGCAGGAACTGCTGCGGCTTTATCGCTTGGCCTCTGATTCCTCGAAAGAAGACGAGGCGATCAAGTCGGAATGCCGGGCTGAGTTGGTGAAACTTCAGCAGGGTGATGCCGAGAATAAGGCGATCTGGGAGCGTTGTTTGGCAATGTCCCGCAAGGGGCTGGAGAAGATTTATGATCGGCTCGATGTCAGTTTCGATCACTGGATGGGTGAGAGTGCCTACAATGATGCCCTCGCTCCTTTGGTGGAGAAGCTTTTGGGAAACGGACAGGCTCGTGAGAGCGAGGGCGCGGTTTGTATTTTCTCAAGTGAAGCAGGCAAGCCCAAGGCTGATCCTTTTAAGATTAATCGCGATGGGGAGTGGCAGGATCTCCCCATGATGATCCGGAAGAGTGACGGTGCCTTCAACTATGCCACGACCGATATTGCGACGGTGGAGCACCGGGTCAACGAGTGGCAGGCCGATGACATTTGGTATGTTGTGGACTTCCGGCAGGGCGGTCACTTTACCCAGCTCTTCGAAGCCTCGAAGCGGCTTGGATTTGATCAAGTGAATCTCGTTCATGTCGCCTTTGGGACGATACTTGGTAAGGACGGGAAGCCCCTGAAAACACGAGAGGGTGATTTGCCCCAGCTTGAAGACGTCTTGAATGATGCCGTGAAAGCGGCACGCATTATCGTGGATGAAAAGAGCCGCCTTGATACGGTTGAGGAGAAGGCGGAGTTGGCGGAATTGATTGGGGTGAACTCGGTGAAGTTTACCGAGTTGTCGCACCATCGGATGTCGGACTATGTCTTCGACCTCGATAAGATGGTCTCCTTGGAAGGGGACACTGCTCCTTACTTGCTTAATGCCTATGTGCGGGCTCGTTCGATTTTCCGGAAGCTCAATGAGAAGGTGACTTTGAGCGGGGAGAACCTGCAGTTGACCGAGAAGGCTGAGATTCATCTGGTGCGGATGTTGTCTCGTTATAGTGATCAGGTTCATCAAGTTTTGGATGACTATCGGCCCAATCTTCTTGCGACTTATTTGTTGGAGTTGGCGAGGGCCTTTCATTCCTTCTTTGAGGCGTGTCCGGTTTTGAAATCGGAAGGGCAGACCCGTGAGAGTCGTTTAATTTTGTGTGACCTGACTTCGAGAGTTCTCAAGGATGGTCTCACGCTGCTGGCGATTCCTGTTCCCGAACGCATGTAAGCAATGAAAAAACCTATCGTTATCAAGATCGGAACTGGTGTGCTCACTCGCGGGAACGGCACGCTGGATGGAGCCTCTTTGGTGCGGTTGGTCACGGCGGTGGCGGAGCTCAAGGCCGCCGGGTATGCCTGTGTTATGGTGTCATCGGGGGCGGTCGGAGCGGGCGTGAGTTCCTTGAAACTTACGGCCTATCCTGATGATGTTGAGACTCGTCAGGCGGCGGCCGCGATTGGTCAGGCGCGGTTGATGCAGCGTTATCAAACTCTCTTCGAACAGTTCGATCTTGATGTCGCCCAGTTGCTTCTGACGGGGTCGGATTTGAAGGACCGCCGTGAGCGGGTTTCCGCGACGATGCGCCGTTTATTGCAAGAAGGGGATATCATTCCGATTGTGAATGAGAATGATTCGGTGGCGATCGAGGAGCTGCGGGTGGGGGATAACGATATGCTTTCGGCAAGGGTGGCCGAGATGCTGGGGGCCCGGCAATTGATTCTCTTTACGACCGTGGATGGTCTTTTGGATGAGGACGACAGATTGATTGCGCAAGTTGACGACCTGGCTGCGGTGAGCGGTATGGTGCGACCTGAGAGTGGTAAGTTTTCGATCGGCGGGATGGCTTCGAAGCTCCAGGCGGTGAAGTATGCCACCGGGGCCGGGATCGAGGTATTGGTCGCGAACGGACGTAAGCCGGAACAGATCCTCGATCTCGTTAATGGCGGTGGCGTTTGCACTCGCTTCGGTTCTCGTTAATTGCACTTCACCTTGCGGGGGGCACGCGGCATCATTCCGGCATGACGAAAGCTGAGAAATCTTTTCTATTTGAACTTCTGGAGACGCCCAGTCCGACTGGTTTTGAAATGCCCGGCCAGAGGGTGTGGGCCAAGTATGTTGGGGCGTTCGCGGATTCCGTGGAGTGTGATGCCTATGGCTCGACTTGGGCGACCTTGAAAGGACGTTCGGATAAAGTGGTGATGCTGGAGGCCCACGCCGATGAGATCGGCTACATGATCAAGTATATCACCAAGGAGGGGTTTCTTTACCTCGACCGGGTCGGGGGCAGTGATTCGGCGACCGGGAGAGGCCGCCGGATTCAGATTTTGGGAGATAAAGGAACGGTGCCGGGAGTGATTGGAAATACCGCGATTCATCTCAGGCGGGATGCTTTGGCAAGTGAGAAGGCTCCGAAGATCCACGAACTTTGGGTGGATGTGGGGGCCTCGTCACCCGAGGACGTTGCGGAGCTCGGTCTGCGGGTCGGGCATGCGGCGGTTTATGCCGATGGGCCCACTGAGTTGGGAAAGGACCGAATCGTGAGCCGCGCGGTCGATAACCGGATCGGAGGATTCATGATTGCGCAGGTCATGAAGAAGCTCGCGGCCGCGAAGACAAAGCCCGCCTTTACGGTGGTTTGTCTCAACGCGGTGCAGGAGGAGATCGGGGGATTTGGAGCGACGATGGCGACCCATCGAATCAAGCCGGACGTTTGCATCTGCACTGATGTCACTCACGCCACCGACACTCCGGGTTTAAGCGCTCCGATGTATGGCCGGGTCGATCTTGGCGGTGGTCCGACCGTGACTCATGGCTCGGCGAGCCATCCTCTTGTGGTGGAGCGACTCCTTCAGGTGGCAAAGAAAAAGAAAATCGAGATCCAGCATGAAGCGGCCAGCCGTTTTACCGGGACCGATACCGATTCGATCTTCCAGTCCCGCGATGGCGTGCCGAGTGCCTTGGTGTCACTCCCTTTGCGTTGTATGCATTCTGTGATCGAAATGGCCGCTTATTCTGATGTGGATGCCACGGCGGATTTGATGACGGGATTTGTGGAAAGCCTCAAAAAAGGAGAGCATTTTCATCAAACTCTCAAGTGAGTTGTTTTTTCGGGTGACTGATTTTGTGCACCTGTTTTAATAACAGCCATGAAGAAACGTCGCGGTCGCAGAGGGTTTTGGTGGTGGTCTTGGCTATTGGCCCTGGTAACTATCGGAGGGACGGTGGGTGGATTCTTCGTGGGGAAAAAGCAGTGGGATGACGCACCCAAGGAATACCTTGCAACCGCGAAGCTCTCTTTTCACGTCCGTGATCCTTTTGTTCCGGCAAAAAGCGGGGTGGAAATCAGTGCCAGCGCGGTGGCTGATAAAAATGAGGCTCAGGTTCTGCGTGAGACAAAATCGGAGGATGTCTTGGGCGAAATAGCAAAGGAACTGGGGCTCGCCCAGAAGTGGGGTATGAGTCCGGCTGACAGTATCACGAAAGTGCGCACGGGCCTTGAACTCGATCTCAATAAGGAGAGGGACGAATTGAGTATCAAGACCACTCTAAACGATCCTGTCATCGCGGCTGAAGTGGCAAATGTGGTTGCGGCGGCCCTGCCTCCTCGAATCAAAAGTATTGATGAACGGAATAAGGTCGAGAGTTTCAGGCAAATGGAGATTGAAGCGCAGCCCTTTGTCGACAGAGAGCTGGAGGCGATGGCGACCTTGAAAAAGCAACTTTTGGCCAATGGCGTTACGATTGAACCGGGGCCTGAGGTTGACTTGGGCGACTTCCTTTTTATCCGGGAAATTTTAGACGCAAAGCTTGAATGGGATGCCGCGCGGGAGATTCTCGCCATTACCCGGACCGGGCAGGATGAGTATCAAAAATACTGGGCCAAGCCGATCAAGCCTTCCTTCTTGGGAGAGAAGGCGGCCGCTCCTCCCAGCTTCGTGGGCCCGGCCCTGAAGCCCTATCAATCGAGATGGTCGGTCTACGGATTGACGATGGGAATGGTGGTGGGACTACTTCTGTCGCTTGTTTGCTGGAAGCTCTTCCCATAGCACGCTTGGCGGATTCTGGAAGACGGAGACTTGTCTGATCGTCTTGGCGGTGCGAGACTTCCCGCGATGCGTTGGATCGTTCTATCTTTTTTTGTTTTTTCCCTCAGGGTTTTCTCCGGAGAGCCCTCCGATATTGCTCTGGCGTTTATCAGAGGCCTCAATGAGGAGGTGAGTAAATCTGACCTTTCCAAAGAGCTGGCAATTTCGCCATTTTGTGGGCCCGAGAAGCGGGACCGCATTGATGAACTTTGGAAGCGCCGCGGCCATTGGAGCGAAAGCGGGAAATTTGAATTTGCTCCGATTAATGAGAAAATTGACCACGATTTTGCGGGAGTGATCATCGGAGCAACAAGTCTTGATGGTCCTGACACCGCTACCGTTCTTTCGCTGGGTCTCATTAAGAAGGGAGAGCGGTGGCAGTTGGCTCCGCTTGAAGGAAGCTTTGACAACACCGGCCTCGGTTTTGGTGCCGAAATAAAAAGTCGGGTGAGCGGGCTCGAGCGGTGGATGGCGCTGCAGAGGGTTAAGGCCATGACCGGTTTGACCCGTTCGGAGATGGCGCGATTTCGCAAAAAAATGGGGGGTGCCGTTTCTCCCCGCGATCTCGCACTCGACGACCCGAAGGAGGTTCTCCTCAATTTTATCGAGGCGGCCGAGAACAAGGAAACGAATGCGCTCATTGTTTGGCAGGGTTTTTTGGAGCGGGATCAGCTGCCGGATCGTGACTGGGACCAGCACCTGCGAGCGACCCGCATGGGGATGGCAGGCAAGGACAAGCAGCGGATTTGGCGAGTGCTGGGGTCCCGCAAGGTCATGAAGGTGATTATCGAAGAGAATTTGGATGAAGAGGAAGAAGCGGGATTCATGGTAGGGTTCCTATCCAGTTACGAGACCGAACCCATGGATGAGAGGCTCAACCCGGTTCGGTTTAGCCTCTTCAGGACCGAGCAAGGATGGCGGGTCTCTCTTCCGGCCTACTTTTCATTCGCGGACGAGGAGAGCCGGGAGTTTCGAAGCGCCCGCAATGATGAGTTTGATTGGGAGGATCGCCGTGGCGTGAAACAGATGTTTGAAGTTTTTGAGGACGCTCATGAGCAGAAGAAATCTCCTGATCCCGCCACGGTTTTAAAGGCCGTGCTTGAAGATCTCAAGAACGAGGGCCTCACGCCATTTTTGCAGCGGCTTTATCGGGAAAAGGAGAAGGTCGAGAAGCCTGACGATCAAGAGGCGGTTGACGATGAGCTGGAATTACGGGTGCCTCAGCCTAATGGAGGGCGATGGAGGGCAAACGATTTTGATGACCGGCGAATGGGACACTACATGCAGGCCGTCAAATGGTGGGGCGAAACCCTAAAAGGGCGCGACACCATCAAGGCCGAGTTGACCAAGGTCTACGTGGAGGAGCAGATCGCTCTCGGGCTCCTCTCCCTCCCGACGAACGGAGAAAGTTGGAAGCCAATTTACCGAAAGATTTGGATGTCCCATGACGAAGACGGCTGGGTCGTTCTCCCCGGAGGAGAGGTGCCTCTACGAAATTCGTATCCCCCGGAACGGCAGGAAGTGGTGCAAAAAATGGTGGATGAATTCACGAAAGATGCCGCGAAAATGGAGGATGAGTTTTTGGTAAATGTCCTCAAAGTGGTGGGACTGGCAAACCCGGAAGGAACGGCTGCTTCCGAGGAACGGGCCAAGACGCTCGTCAATGAATGGCGGCAGACCGCGACCGATGGCACCATGATAAACCTCTTAAAAGTTTCCGCTGTCCGCAAATTGCCAGCCAAGCCCACAAAGTTACTGCGGGACCTTGGGTTTATCCGCAAGGGAGCCGGGATCGCGGCTACGCCAGATGAGATTTTAGGATCCAAGGCTGCCGGGCGTTTCCGCGGAGTTTCGCTCAGGGTTGATAGCGGGGGAGGGTCTGAAATGTCCTACCCACTCATGATTGTCGCTCCAAGTGAAGATCGTTACCGGGTTCTTGTCGATATCGAGCTGCCACTTGAAACCAACAAGGGAATTCGGCTTCTCAATGACGACCGTATGGATGATCTGGCCAAGGAGATGTCGAAGGAGGATCTCGCGACGATCGAGACGCTTAGGGAATGGCATCAAGGGCTTTCAAAGCCGGTGTGGGAAAAGTGGAAGCTCGAGCAGGCCGAATCCAAGGAATGATCGAAGCGACCGAAATCGTATCCCGACTCGAAGCCTCAGTGAAGGCTGTCATGTTGGGGCAGGAGGAAACCGTCCGTCGCGTTCTCGCGACGATGGTCGCGGGGGGGCATGTCCTTCTGGAGGATGTCCCGGGGACCGGTAAAACGACTCTCGCCAAGGCGATCGCGGCTTCCGTGGGTGGTGCCAATTTTCAACGGATCCAATTCACACCCGACCTCCTTCCCTCTGATATTCTCGGGGTGAGTGTCCTCGATTCTCGGAATGCTAAATTTGAATTCCATCAAGGGCCGATTTTTAGCGATATCTTGTTGGCAGATGAAGTGAACCGGGCCTCGCCACGGACCCAGAGTGCGCTCCTGGAAGCGATGGCCGAGAAGCAAGTCACGGTGGAGGGAAATCGCTACGATCTCGGCGAGCTTTTCTTTGTGATCGCGACTCAGAATCCGGTCGAACTCCGGGGCACCTATCCACTTCCCGAGGCTCAGATGGATCGGTTCGCTTATCAATGTTCACTGGGATACGTCTCGATTGAACAAGAGATGGCCATCTTGAACGCACAGGAAAAATCTCACCCCCTGACACGCGTGAGGCCGGTCGTGAGTCGGGATGATCTTATCACGGTCCACGATGCTGTGGCCGGGGTCTCCATCACTCCCGCCCTGCAGGAATATCTCGTCCGCCTCGTCGCCGCGACCCGCGGCCGTGCCGGGGTTAAGCTAGCGGCGAGCCCTCGTGCTTCGCTGAACCTTCTTCGTATTGCGCAGGCTCTCAGTCTTTTTGAGGGCCGTGATTTCGTGCTCCCCGAGACGATCCAATCCCTCGCGGCGGGTGTCATTGGTCACCGTCTCGTGCTGGAGGCCGACGCCCACTATGCCGGGCGCACCGGACAATCGGTGGTGGCAGAGATTGTGAGTGAACTGGCGGTTCCGGTTTAGCTGAAATGGCC
>JBLIDI010000002.1:0-47246 GCA_047634075.1 Akkermansiaceae bacterium | reverse complement strand
TCCCAAACTATGCCCAACGAAAAGATGGCTTAAACAAAATGGAGCTGCTTTGGACTTGTGAGACCATCTCCCTCTTCTAACCTGTCACACAGATGAGCAAAAAACCTGTCCGCATCGGCGTCGTTGGCTACGGCTTCATGGGTCGCACCCACTCGAATGCCTACTCCCAACTTGAGCACTTTTTCGAAACCGACCACGTCCCCGTCAAGCAGGTCATCTGCGGGCGCTCCGCGGACAAGGTGAAGGAATTCGCTGAGAAATGGGGCTATGCTGATACCGAAACTGACTGGCGCGAGCTCGTGAAACGCGATGACGTCGACGCCATCGATATCTGCACGCCCAACAACTCGCACTACGACATCGCCCTCGCCGCCATCGAAAATGGCAAGATGGTTCTCTGCGAAAAGCCCCTCGCGCTCAATGGCGAGCAAGGACTCAAAATGGTTGAAGCCATCGAGGCTTCCGGACTTCCCAACCTCGTTTGGTATAACTACCGCTTCCTCCCCGCTGTCACTCTCGCCAAAAACATTGTCGCTCGTGGCGACCTCGGCCGCATCTACCACTACCGCGCGAACTTCCTCCAGGATTGGACGATGTCCGACGAACTCCCCCAAGGCGGTGCCGGCCTCTGGCGCCTTGATGCCGCTTCGGCAGGCTCCGGCGTCACCGGCGACCTCCTCGCGCATAACATCGACTGCGCCCGCTGGATCAATGGCGACATCGTTTCCGTCTCCGCCATGACCGAAACCTTTATCAAGGAGCGCATCCACCAAGACACCGGCGAAGTCCACCCCGTCACCATCGATGACGCTTGCGCATTCCTCGCACGCTTCGAAAACGGCTCCACCGCCATCTTCGAATCGACCCGCTACGCCCGTGGACACAAGGCCCTCAAAACCTTCGAGATTAACGGCCACGACAAGTCCCTCTCCTGGGATCTCCACGACCTCAACCGTCTCTCGTACTTCGATCACGACGTCCCCGGCGAGACCCGCGGCTGGTCCAGCATCCACGTCTCCGATAGCGACCACCCCTATACCGGCAACTGGTGGGTCCCCGGCCTCTGCCTCGGCTACGAACACTCCTTCGTCCACGGAGCCGTCGAGTTCATGAAGAGCCTCGATGACCCCAACGCCGAAAAAGCTTACCCCGACTTCCGCAACGCCCTCGGCACCCAATACGTCTGCGACGCCGTCCTCGAATCCGCTAAAACCGGACAATGGGTTGACGTCAAGAAAGCCTAATCGGGAGCACGGATGAAATGCCTTCGGGGGCATTCCTGTCCGCCTTCCCGAACCAAGCTCCCACAAAAGAAGGAGCTCGAGTCGCATATTTCCCCTTTCGGGATTCCGAGGCTTCTCCTAGCTTGGTGGCATGTCTACCGGAAACGACCGCGAGAAACTTGGGGGAAAAAACACCCTCTCGAAGCGAACGGCATTTCTGCTGGATGATTTCATCCGCATCCCCGGGACGCAGAAGCGAATCGGCTTGGACCCCATCATCGGCCTCATCCCGGGGTTCGGGGATTACGTGACCTCGATGGCCGGGCTTGTGCTCCTTTTCTCCGGGGTAAAAAGCGGTGTCCCAAAGAGCGTCTCTCTTCGCATGTTGGCTAACTGGGCCCTCAATTCCCTTGTCGGAGCGATCCCCTTCGCCGGAGATCTCTTCTCCTTTTGGTTCAAATCGAATCTCCGAAATCAAAGACTCATACAAACCCACCTTGAGAAGAACATCGATCAGAGAGCGGAAACCCGCAGTTGGTGGCCTTTTTTGATCCTGCTGACCTTCGTCGTTTCGGTCTTCGTGGCGATCGGAGCCCTTATTTGGCTCACGGCACGGTGGATTTGCGGCTAGCCTTGCCACAAATCATACTAGGAAAAAGTTCCCATCACTGCCATCGCTCAAATTTTCGCTATGCCCGCCTTCTCCGACCTTGTCTTCATTCTCTTTCTCCTCGTTTTTGTGGTTTTATGGTGCCTGGTCGGCAGCCTCATTTCGAGAGGCGGCTGGAGAAAGCTCGCGCAAGGACACACCGCCTTCTCACCACCCGAGGGACGAAGCTATCGCTATCAAGATTGCACCTTAAACCGCATGATAGGCTACCGGAAATGCCTCACCTTCCACATTGGCAGATCTGGGATGGGTATTTCGGTTATGCCCATCTTTGCGGTGGGACACCCCGCCCTCTTCTTTCCCTGGGCTAAGATTCGCTATAAAAAAGAATCCCATAGTTTCTTCACAAAACGATTCCTTTACGATCTCGGCACGCCACGCGTAGGCAGAGTGAGGGTCTCGACAAAGATTCACCGAGCCATTCAGAAACAGACCTATTACCGATAACTCCCTAAATATTAGCAAGCTAGATCACCCCTTTCATCACAAAAAAATGGGGCCACGGTGATCCTCGCAAAGCGAGAATTTCCGGGCCCGAATTAAATTCTGCGTTTCATGGGAAACGCCGCAGATGACTATTTGGCGAGAAGTCGCTCCGCTTCCAGCCAATCGCCTTCGGAAGTTCCGGGAACTCCGCTTTCTTGGCGTTTGAGGAAAAGAAGATAGGCCGCCTGACCGATGTCGCGATTGGCAACAACCTTCTGAGTCTCGATCTTCGCAGGAGTCTCTAGGGTAGTTTTCTTGACGGTTTTCCTCGCCGCCTTTTTGGCTACTTTCTTAAGAACTGTTTTGATTGCTGTTTTGACGACCGCTTTCTTAGCCGCGGCTTTCTTTATCACTTTTCTAGCGGCTGTTTTTTTCACCGCTTTCTTGGCAACCTTTTTGAGAGCGACTTTCTTGGCTCCTTTTTTAGGAGCAGCTTTGGGGGGGGTGGCGACCTTCTTGGCAGCTTTTTTTTTCGCAGGCACAGCGCTCGGTTAGCAGGGAAAATACCAAGAGCAACCGCGAATCAAAATGAGTCGGTAAATATTCGTCCGCATCTCCATGAGTCATCCTCATGATATCACTCACTAGAGCGAGCCAAAGACCCCACGGAGTCGGATTTCGAGGACATCTCCTCCCGGAGTATTCTGAGTTCCCGCTAATATTCGGGCCACAAACTCGTTAATGACCATCGTGACGCGATCCTGAAGGTGATCCCGACGCATTTCATTCTCCGCCAACAACATCGCACATGCCATGACCCGAGTCTGATTGTGCTGCCCGTCCTTGGGATGAGAGATTTCATCTAATTTTCCGCGAATCATCCCGCACCTTCGGTCAGATCCTACTAATTCCTCCTTAAGACGACTAAATTTCCAGAGCTCGTGTTCGAGAAATTCTCGCACGGAGTTCCAACATTTTAGATTTCCGCTCGCCTCTTGAAGAAGGACCCTGCTCCCGGAGATCACAAAACTAATTGTTTTCGCCGAAAATTCGTCCTTGAGACGCAGAAGTTCCCCTTCATCATCATAAAAGCAATTTGCTAAAACTTGACTAATATCCTGTGATTTATTTTCCTTGTCCAAACTCGTTTGGTCCAGTGGAAATTCTCCTCTCACCGCGAACTCAACCAAAGATTGGTTCGTTTCGTATGAGTTTTCGGGGAGTCTCTTCGATTTCATGAAATTGGGATAGTGGGAGCCAGCTCGTGCCGACACCCCAGAAACTATCAAAATACTCTGCAGAGTCGAGTATTTTAGAGTTTCCTCCTAATTTCCAATGGTTTTTTATTTCATGAATGCGAAACAACTTGCATTTCACTAAGTTTTTTTCTAATTTTGCCCTATGAGCGATTCGTCCACTCTAAAAAAGATCGCGGACCTCACTTGGTCCCTTGAATTAGAAGGAGCCCGATCAGCCTTCGAGGTCGTTCAAAAAATCGTCGAAACCAAGGAAGCGGTCGAAGGGGCCACCGAGAAGATTGGGATGCGGCAGGATCAACAGGCCTCCGACGAACTCAGGGAAGTGAGGCGCTTCCTCGATAAATCCGACCTTGATCTCAATGGTCCCGAATGCGTCCTCTTAGGGAGTTTTTTCAAACATCGCGAACATGTCGACCTCCTCGACACCCGTTCCCTGAATGTCACCTTGGACAGCTACGGACGGAAACCCTCCAATACCACCAGCACGGTGGAAAACCTCGAAAAGCGCGGACTTCTTGAGTTTGTGACAGGAGAAACCCTCCACGCCCACAAAACCTTCCACCTTACCGAGCAAGGCTATCTCGAAGTCCGGGATCTCATGAGTCGCCTCGCACGGAAGAACTTTTCCGCGGTGAGCTAGCGCAATGCCCCGTGAGTCCCTCTTGCGGATACGCGGAATTGTCTTTTAATAGGAGGACCCGCTCTGCTATTTCTCCCCCGCCCCCGGACGGGTCCATCCACTCAACACATTTTCCAAGACTATGCCTATCAATATTGAAATGCCCAAACTCTCCGACACCATGACCGAAGGGACCGTGGTGCGCTGGCTCAAGAAAGAGGGCGAAGAAATTGAAATCGGCGACATCATCGCTGAAATCGAAACCGATAAAGCCACCATGGAGATGGAAGCTTTCGATGAAGGAACTCTCTCGCAAATCTCAGTTGCCGAAGGCGGCAAGGCTCCGGTCGGTTCGGTCATCGCGATTCTCATCGAGGACGGCGAAGAAGCAGCAGGCGACTCCGCTCCAGCGGCCTCCGCATCCGCGCCGGCGCCAACGACCCTACCGAGTGTTTCCAAAGCTCTTGAAAAGGCCTCCGCGACTGTTAACAAATCACCCATTCCTGCCGCAGCCGCGCCCGCTCCAGCTCCCGCCGATGGTGCACGCATCAAAGCCTCCCCGCTCGCCAAGAAAATTGCCGCAGCAGAAGGGATTGACCTTGCCACCCTCACTGGAACCGGACCGGGCGGCCGCATCGTCAAAGCTGACGTCGTCTCGGCCCCCGCTGCTCCTGCTCCTGCCGCCGCAGCAGCGAGCCCCGCAGCCACTCCTGCACCCGCTGCTCCTAAGGCCATCTCACCGGTCGCCAGTGGCGATGACACGATCGTGCAGCTTTCAAGCATGCGCAAAATCATCGCCGAGCGCCTCCTCACCTCGAAGGTCACCATCCCGCACTTCTACCTCCACCTTGAGGTCGACGCCGCGCCTTTGATGGCTCTTCGCAAGCAGGTCAATGCGCAGGCCGAAGCCACTCACGGCAACAAATACTCCGTGAATGACTTCGTCGTCAAAGCCCTCATCAATGCCACCGTCGCCGTCCCCGAGGTTAATGCTTCTTTCAATGGTGACCATATCGTGCAATTTGCCCACGTCGGAATTTCCGTCGCCATCGCAGTCGATGACGGCCTTGTGACTCCCGTCGTCAAAAACGCCGATCAGAAGTCCCTTCTCACCATCTCCAAAGAGATCAAAGAAATGGCGGTCCGCGCTCGCGATAAGAAACTTCACCCCAACGAATTTGATGGCGGCACCGTCACCATTTCTAACCTCGGTGCTTGGGGCGTCGAATCCTTCGACGCCATCGTCAACCCACCGCAAGCCGCCATTCTCAGTGTCGGAGGCATCATCGAGAAGCCCGTCGTCAAGGACGGAGCGATCGTTCCCGGCCTCCGCATGAACCTCGGAGTGAGCTGCGACCACCGCGTCGTCGATGGAGCGGTCGGAGCCAAGTTCCTCGGAGAAATCAAACGCCTCCTCGAGAACCCGGCCCTCATGCTGCTTTAATTCGGAAGACAGAGAACAGAAATCGGATTTCCGCAGACGCAGAGATGTCAGGTTCGCGGAGTCACTCCGCCAAGGAGTTGCAGGCCTGTCAATTGACCTACCAATTCTCTATCGCTCTTTTTCAAGACAGCGTCATGCCCTCCGGAAGAACGCTTTGCTTTGACCTCCGACTCAAAAAATGCTCATCGCCTTCAACAAACCCTTCGGCGTCCTCAGCCAATTCAACGCCAACCCCGGCGATGAAGGACAGCGCACTCTCAAGGAATACAACTTCCCACCCAAGTGCCTCCCGCTCGGCCGCCTCGACATGGACTCCGAAGGCCTCCTCCTTTTCACCGACGAGAAGGTCCTCGAAGACCGCCTTCTCAACCCGCGCTTCAATCACCGCCGCCGCTACCTCGTCCTAGTCGAGGGCCAGCCCGATGAAACTGCCCTCACCAAGCTCCGCAGCGGCACCATCGTCGTCAAAGGCCACAAATGCCTTCCTTGCCGCGCCAAATCCCTCAAGCAGGCCCCTCCCATCCACGAACGCGATCCTCCCGTTCGTCTACGGAAGAGCATCATCGATACCTGGATC
This sequence comes from Akkermansiaceae bacterium, assembly GCA_047634075.1. Lineage (GTDB taxonomy): Bacteria > Verrucomicrobiota > Verrucomicrobiia > Verrucomicrobiales > Akkermansiaceae > SW10. The sequence continues at coordinate 41,028 of JBLIDI010000002.1, read as the reverse complement.
CGCCTCGAACTCCGCGAAGGTAAAAACCGCCAAGTCCGTCGCATGACCGCGGCCGTCGGTCTCCCCTGCCTCCGCCTCCTCCGCGAAGGCATCGGAGCCTTCCCCCTCGGTGACCTTCCCATCGGAGAGTGGAAGGAGCTCACCCTCGAAGAACGCGCTTCCGTCTTCGCGCGTTGATCTTCCAAGATCGCTTCCCGAAACTTCCTCACCGCCCTTAAAACTAAAAACTTAGTTTTAAGTTTTACGCTCGAGATATGCAAATCCATGTTCACGACTATGAGCAAGGCTGAACTCTCACGTCGCGAAAATCAAATCATGGAGATCCTTTATTCAAAAGGTCCCTCAACCGTGGTCCAGATCACCGATCACATGCCAGACGAACTCTCCCGCAACGCGGTGCGCACCTTCCTCACCCTCCTCGAAGGAAAACGAAGCGTGACCCGCACCAAGGAAGGCCGCGAGTTCATCTACTCCCCCGCCACCGAAAAATCGACCGCCGCACAATCCGCCCTCTCCAAAGTGCTCGATGTCTTCTTCGACGGCTCCCTCAGCGACGCCGTCGCGGCCCGCTTCAGCGGAAGTAGCCCAAAAATCTCACCCGCTGAACTCGCCCGCCTTGAAGAACTCATCCGCGAAGCCCGCCGCAAAAAGTAAACTTCCACGGTCATGCCCACCTTCCTCTCCCCCGAAATCATCCTCGCCCTCGCCAAGGTCACCGCATTGCTCTTGGTGATTCTCGCCCTCGCGCCCCTTCTCAGAAATCAACTTCTAACTCCAGATCGCAGACCTTTCCAGTCCGCCCACCACTCGCGACACCTACCAATCACCTCTGGCTCCCATTCATTCTAATCCAAGGCACCATTCTCGCCCTTCTTCCCTCCCTCATTTCGAGCCTGAGAATTTTCCGAATGACAAAATCCGAAGCCCTCGATCTCCCTCTCAGCCTCTGGCAAAAACTTCACCATTCCGCGGGCAAAACTCCACCTCTTTTCTTCACCCCATCACCCGCCGCCCCCTTCGCCTGTGGCTTCATTACTCCCCGCTTACTCCTCCCCGATGACAGCCCCACCTGGCCTCATCGACAGATCAAATCCACCCTCCTCCACGAAGCCGCCCACCTCCGCCGACGCGATCCCCTCATCCGTTTCCTCTCCGCGCTCATTCGGGCCGCCTTCTGGTTTCACCCCCTCGTCTGGATCGCCCAGCGCCAACTCATCGCCGCCCAGGAACAATCCTGCGATCAAGCCGCGCTCTCTCACGGCCTTTCCCCGGATGACTACGCCGGAGACATTCTCGACCGAAATGACATCCCACTCGCCACTGACGGCCCATCAGGAAAACGTACCTATCCTCTCGGTGAATCACTAGGCCACATCGCCGGCTACGTCCGCCAAACAGACTCCAACAAGCCCGATCAGAAGCAAGGAACCATAGGACTGGAGAAGTCCCAAGACTTCAAATTCTCGCAAAAGCACGATCTCAAAAGCACCATCGACTCCGAAATTCAATCGCTCTGCTACGACCTCCTTTCCAAGCAGGAATTCCCCGGAGCCATCATCGTCCAGGATCCCAATACAGGTGAGATCCTCGCAATGGCCTCATATCCCTCCTCCGACCCCAATCTCTTTATTCCAAACATTACCAAGGAGGATTTTAACCTTATCGATCAAAACGAACAAAACCCCATGAGGAATCGAGCCACAGCAGTCCATATCCCCGGCAGCATCATAACACCACTCATCGGCCAAGGAAAAATCACTGCCGATAGTCTCACCACGTTCGCAAGGGCCTTCACCTCACCATCCACGGTGAACGCGGAACCACAAAACACACCGCGATCCCCGGTATCCAGCTCGCTGGGCAAATCCGAAACCGCCCGAGTGGCCTTTACCGCTCCCACTCACAACAGCTGGTTCTCCGGCTACGGCCCATACAAGCAGCCCAAATACACCATCACGGTCATGCTAAACGGAGCGAACGGCGGAGGAAAATACGCTGCACCCCTCGCCGCCGAGGTCTTCAAAAACCTTCTCAAGTCAGTCGAGTAATCTAACATCTCCAAAAATCATTTCATCTTCTCAAACCATCGGCTACTGTTCGCTTGAACGATGGAATTACAGAAGAAACTCGAGATCTTAGCCGACGCCGCGAAGTATGACGCCTCCTGCGCCAGCTCCGGAGCTGCCAAAAAGAACTCCTCAGGCGGCAAAGGCATAGGCTCCACCGGAGGGGCCGGCATTTGCCATTCCTATGCGCCCGATGGCCGCTGCATCTCTCTCCTAAAGGTCCTCCTCACCAACCGCTGTCTCTACGATTGCCACTACTGCATCAATCGCCGCTCCTCCAACGTCCAACGCGCCGCCTTCACCCCGGCCGAAGTCGTCAAACTCACCCTCGACTTCTACAAACGCAACTACATCGAGGGCCTCTTCCTCTCCTCCGGTATCATTCGCAATGCCGACTACACCATGGAGATGATCATCGAGGTCGCCCGCTCGCTCCGTGAAGACCACCACTTCAAAGGCTACATTCACCTCAAAACAATCCCCGAAGCCTCCGTCGCCCTCATCGAGAAAGCAGGCCAACTCGCCGACCGTATCTCGATCAACATCGAGCTCCCCGACGAGGAGAGCCTCAAAAAATTCGCTCCCGAAAAATCGCTCAAGCGCACTCGTATCGCGATGGGGAAAATCCGCCACCGCGTCGAAAACGCCCAAGAAGTTCGCAAAGAAAAAGGCGGCAAACGTTCCCCCGAATCTAAATTCGCGACCGGCCAAAGCACACAAGTCATCGTAGGGGCCGATGCCTCCACCGACCAAACCTTCCTCAAGCGCTCGACCGACCTCTACTCCAACTACCGTCTCAAGCGCGTCTACTACTCCGCCTTCTCCCCCATCCCCGAACCCTCCGCCATCCTCCCCCTGCAAGCCCCGCCTCTCATCCGCGAGCACCGCCTTTACCAAGCCGACTGGCTCATGCGCTTCTACGGATTCGACGCCACCGAAATCGTCTCCGACGCCCTCCCCAACCTCGACCTCGATCTCGACCCCAAACTCTCCTGGGCCCTCCGCAACCGTCACCTCTTCCCCATCGACCTCAACCGCGCCGAGAAGCTCATGCTCTACCGCGTTCCCGGTCTCGGCATCCGCAACGCCGACCGCATCCTTGCCATCCGCCGCTACGGTGCCATCCGCCTCCAGGACCTCATCCGCCTTCGTGTCTCGCTCAAAAAAGTCCTCCCCTTCATCATTACCAAAGACCACCACCCCAACACCCGCGAACTCGACCACGACAACCTCCGCGCCCGTTTCGCGCCCAAACCCCAGCAACTCGAGTTCAACCTCATCACGTAGCGAAGTCTCTCACCCACTTCACGATCTCCAAGGTCGCCAACGGCCTCCGTCATATCCCCCCCAGGGTAAGGTGCTGGGCTTAAAAGCGGGACCTCAGTTCTACCTGGGGTCCAACATCAAATTGAGAATGGCACGAAGCAGATCGCCCACAAAGAGCTTAGCCCATCTCCCCGCCCGGGCGGCCAGAGCGAGTCCGATCCCAAGTGGCAACCCGACCCACCATGTCGCAATTACGCCCCAGTAAAGTGCCCAGACCGTGGGTGAATCCGAGTCAATCAACCGAGCATGCCCGATGGTAAAATACTCCACACAAATCCGTGCCGTGCCTTGGTCGTGAAGAATCCCATAAGTGACGGAGGCAAGGACTGTGATCGCTCCTATCTTGAGACTCTGCACGGGGTGGCTTCCCCGACCTTGAGTCCCTCCACAGCGGAAGGGAAACCTGAAAAAACCGGCGCAGCCCTTTTCGCTGCGCCGGTTTAGTAAGATTTCGCGGAAGCCCTGGAGGCAGTTCTCCGTCGTTTCCTCGCGGTGCTCCGAATGATCAGAGAGCCTGACCGGCCTCCGAGGCCCGCTTCTTAAGATCGGCACAAACGGCACGATTCCCCGCTGATTCGAAGAATCCTTTGGCGGCATTCTTGGCCCCGGCATCCTTGGCGATCACGCCGGCGTGATATTTCATTGCGGGAATCATCACGCCGACGGCGAGAGCCTTGGTCATCGACTCCTGCGCGGCCTGAAATTCGCGATTGGCGTGGAGCGCCCGAGCATGGGCATACAAAGTCCGCCAATCCTGACGGTTGGCCATCTCAAGATTGGCGACGCGCAGGGCCTCGACCGGGTTCTGCGCTTCCTCAATGTAGTAAGCGGTCAGTTCACGGTTGGCATTATCGACATTCAGAGATTCCGCTAGGACCGCTTTCTCAAATTCAGTGAACGCCCTTTCTGCCTCATCGTCCTCACCGGCTTTCCGCATTGCGACGGCGAGTTCATAGACGTTTGAAGTTGGGCGTTGTAGCTCCCGAAGTCAGCGATGAGAAAGACGTCGCGTTCGGATCCAATAATATTACCAGCGTTGCCGGTGCCAATATTTGATCCGGTGATTATGGTGGGTCCGCCCGCAGGATCGGAATCGTCAGCCGAAGCATCGATCGAAAAACCAGCATCAGTCAAAAGTCGATGTGATTGGCGAGGGCAGCAGGGCTCGCAATGAGGCTGCTGCTAAGAATAAAGGGTGCACATCTTACTCTATATGAGGCAGTTGAAGTGGACCTTACTTGGAATGGGAACGATGAGCGGGTGTCTCGCAATCGTACTTACGTATCGTATGGACACCTCGATCGACGACACCATCACGTCTGCAGGTGCTCCAGGCGTGGCAACCTCCCCCCCGATAATCTCGAACCGAAAAGTGAACGAAGTTGATATTCTCAACTCCTCGGTCCGCCGTCATAAGAGCACGGCGATCCAGAATTTCACCCCCGATCCGGAGCCCTCGGTCAGCGATTTCATAGAAGCGAAAATCACGCAATCCGGTGCGAAAGTCGCGGCAAACGCAGTGCGTAATAACCTCGCCATTCCTCCCGCGACGAGAAGAGCGCGCATCGAAGAGGTCGCCCGGCAATGGGCAGAGCGGAGTCCGAATGAAGCGGCAGACTGGATCGAAAAACAACTGGAGAGAGCAGAGAGCGGGAAGGATTTCAAGCAAGCGGCCGTAATCGTTTCCGGTGACCCGGGGTTCCCAAGCGATGCTGATTTCCTGACGCGCAACCGAAAGTAGCCGGTTCTCAATTGTAGGTTAAGATCGGAAGGATAGATCGGGGGAAGGGCATCCCAGCTCCGCCCACCTCATGACCTTTCTAATCGAGATAAGATTGTTGACGGAAAGCCGCCGTTCTTATTGCTCTTCGAATCAGCTTCCCGTCACCTCATGCACACCCTCACCATTGAATCTGGCTTCCCCGAGTGGCGGGAAAAGGCCCGGGCTTTGTTGCAAGCCAAGGTGGAACCCCGCGAAGTCATCTGGGAAGAACCCGGCCAATCAGGACTCTTTGCCCCCGAAGAGCATCCCCTGCCCTCCGCTCGCGGATCCGCCCCTACCGTCCCGCGCGACTTTCTCTCGCTTGCGGAAACGATCGCCCATCATCGCTCACCCGAACGCTGGGCTCTTCTCTACGAAACCCTCTGGCGACTCACCTGGGGTCGCGAATCCAAGCTCCTCAAGATTGCCTCCGACACCACCATCGCGCGCCTGCAAAGAATGCGAAAGGAGATCGGGCGCGATGTTCACAAAATGCACGCCTTCGTCCGCTTCAAAAAAACCGGCGAGGATCCCGAAACCGGGCGCGAACAATTCATGGCCTGGTTCGAACCCGACCATCAAATCATGCCGCTCACCGCGAAGTTTTTTCAAAAACGCTTCACCGGCATGGACTGGGCCATCTTCACTCCCACCGGCTCGGCCTCCTGGGATGGCAAAACTCTGCGCCAAGGCCCCGGAGTAACCAAGGTCGAGGTCCCCGAAGAGGAACTTGATGAACTCTGGCGTGGCTACTACCGCAGTATTTTCAATCCCGCTCGCCTCAAGGTGAAGGCGATGCAGGCCGAGATGCCCAAAAAATATTGGAAGAGTCTCCCCGAGTCCGCTCTCATCGAATCCCTCATTTCGGAAAGCCGAAACCGCGTGGGAAAAATGTACGAGGAAAAGCCCCGTCCTGCCACCAGCGGCGGTAACAACCCTTATCTTAAAAAACTCCGTGATCTTTCAACCGACGAGGAATCACGCGTCCTCGCCCCCGACGAATACGTGGGCCAAGCGCTCGTAAAACTTCGGGAAGCCGCCTCATGCTGCCAGGCCTGCCCTCTTCATTCCGCCGCCACCGGCACCGTGATGGGCGAAGGCCCACCCGATGCGGAAATCATGATCGTTGGCGAACAACCCGGAGACCAAGAAGACCTCCTCGGCCGCCCCTTCGTGGGACCTGCCGGCCAATTCCTCGACCGCGCTCTCGAGGCTGTGGGCATCGAGCGTAGCAAGTCCTACCTCACCAATGCTGTGAAGCATTTTAAGTTCGTCCCAAAAGGAAAACACCGCCTGCACCAAAACCCCAACCTCGATGAAATCTCCCGCTGTAAGCCTTGGCTCATCGGCGAAATCCTCCAAGTCAAACCGCGCATCCTCATCCTCCTCGGATCAAGCGCCTGCAAATCCCTCATCGACCCCAAATTTAAAATCACGCAAGAACGCGGCCTCGTCGAAAACACCGGCCTCGCCGAGATCGTCATCGCCACCGTTCACCCGTCTTACCTCCTTCGTCTCGTAGATCCCCAACAACAAAAACAGGAAAAGAAACGCTTCCTTGAGGATCTTAGCCTCGCGAGATCGTTCCCACCAACGTCCTGAGTTGGAATGGCATGCGATTAGCGGCCTGATGTCTGGCACCATTCGAGTCATGTCCCGACGGCCATCGATTTCGCTTCCAAAGGGAAGGACCTAGAAACCGTCCTTAAGGGAAAGGACGAGGAAACCCTCGTGGTGGCCTATTGTGGAGGGGCTTCCTGTGGAGCCTATAAAAAGGGAGCCGCTCAAGCCAAAGCACTTGGGTTTAAAAACATCAAACATCTCTCCGTTGGAATTTCAGGGTGGCTTCAGGCCGGAGAGAAGACCGAAAATTCCAAGCAGAGTAAGAAAGGCTAAACTTTCCTTCGTTGTTTCATCCGCTCGCAGAGAGCGCAGGGACGGGACTTTGTGTGATCCCGTCCCTTTTTTTGGTGTGAAGGGGATTGAGGCCGTGTCACGCAAAGAAGCCGGACTTTTGAGGGGAAGCTTAAGGCAGATTAAAAAAAGGGTGGCGTGGACTACGAGGATTTCCCAAGACCCCTTGAAATTGCATGAGGCGAAGGCCCTCGACACGTCCACCTGTCCCAAAGATTCGTGCAGATCCGTGGTGAAACACCTTCAGCTCTGGTCAATCAGGACGGCCTTCCCAACTTCCTCGGGTAACTTTACAAAGCGAAGTTGCTCGATTCGGCGACCATCGGTGCTCGTGACGCTGGCTTCGAAACCCTCCACTTCGATTGTTTCGCCCGGATCGGGAAGATGGCCAAGTTGCTGCACAATGTAGCCGCCAATCGTGCTCACTTCTCCGCTCTCGAGATCGATCGCTGGTTCGTGATCGGAAAGCTCATTCAAGCTGAGTCCGCCCTCCACCACGAATTCCTCGCTACTAATTCGCAAAAAATCGGACTCCTCATCTTCGTCAAATTCATCGTGGATGTCGCCCACCAATTCCTCCATGATGTTGTCCATGAAGACGAGACCGGAGGCATCGCCGAATTCATCGACCACGAGCGCGAGTTGGGCCCGCTCCTTCAAGAAAAACTGGAGCAAGTCATCGAGCTTCATGGTGGCCGGGACCATCTTAAGCTCCCGTCTAATATTCATGAAATCCGGCTCGTCCTTGTTCATGAGACGGAGGACATCCTTGATATGAATTAAGCCTTCCGTCTCGTCGAGGTGGCCTTTCACCAAGGGAAAACGGGTGTGTTTGGAGGCAATTGCCAAATCCAAATTCTCTTGAAACCCGAGATCCAGATCAAGCACCACGACCTCGCTTCGCGGAGTCATCACGTCCTTGACCGAGACATCATTGAGCTCGAGCGCGTTGATCAAAATCTCACGCTCGGTTTCAGTCACTTCCTGCTGCCGCTCCGATTGCTCGACCAGCAAAGCCAGTTCCTCCGAACTATGAACCGCTTCTCCCTCAGAAACAGGGTCGATTTTAAAGACCCTCTTCAATAGCCCGTTGGCGGTGCCATTGAGAACATAAATGAACGGGCGAAAAATCGAATAGAAGACATGGAGCGGTCGCGCGATCACCATGGTTGTCGCCAGCGACTTGCGGATTGCGATTGATTTGGGAAGAAGCTCACCGATCACGACGTGCAGGAAGGTGAAGGAGAGCATCGCGGTGAGAAAGGTGATGATCTTGATAACATCCTCAGTGAGGCCCGTCTGGAGTAAGCTCGGCCCGACTAACTTTTCGATAAAGGGTTCACCGAGAAACGCCAGTGCCAGTGAGGCGATGGTGATTCCAAGTTGGTTGGCCGAGAGGTAACCGTCGAGTTCGCGAACAACATGCTTGGAAATGGTGGCACGGCGTGGCTTCGAGGCCATCTCGCCCTCGATCTGGCTCGGTCGGACTTTGACGATGGCGAACTCAGAGGCCACGAAAAAGGCATTGAGCAGCAGGAAGAAAATAATTCCGAGGAGATACCACGCCGCTTCCTGCCATGTCGGATACTCCGTCGGGACTTTCGAAGCAGCATCAGCCAGGATAAAAAATGACTCACTCATTTGGCATCATCACTAAACCTTATCATAGCCACCGTCACAATTCTTTTTGAGAATGTGAAACCCGGCGGCCTTGGCTTCGGAGTCGGAATACTCTTTGGTGGCAACCTTGGTATTCACCCGGCTGATTTTCTTCCGCACCGGGCGACGGCAGAGGGGACACTTCTCGAGTGCCTCACGTTCGATGGAACGCCGGAGCTCGAATCCCTTCGCGCAGACGCTGCAACATCGATCCCGATCGTCCGGATTTTCAGATTGATATTCGTAAATAGGCATGGCCGTAAGCCAGAAAAGAGCGCCGGCCAGAAAACCGCGCCCTTTTTAAATCTGACTGTGGAGACTAACCTACCAAGAGGACTTTGTCACTCCGGGAAGCAAGCCATGTGAAGCCATTTCACGGAAGGTAATCCGTGAAAGGCGGAAACGGCGGAGGAACGCACGACGGCGCCCGGTGACCTCACAACGATTCACAAGCCGGGTGGGGCTCGCATCACGGGGAAGCATTGTTAATCCGACGTAATCTTTTTCCTTCTTCAACTTGTGACGAAGGTCAGCGAATTTCGCTACAGTTTTTGCTTTGCGCTTGTTGCGCTCAATCCAGCATTTTCTTGCCATGGGGGGGGAGGAATAGGCGGAATTCCACTTGAGACAAGGTTTTTTTAGACTTCGCCCGAGATTTTTCCGATCCGACGTGTCTATCGCCCGATTTGTTTAAGAAAGTTAAGCATTTTAAAGCAATGATTAATTCAACTTGCTTTGAGCCTGTTGGGTATTTACCCCAGCGCATGGACCGACCCGATGGACGATCAATTCCCGACCTCCGCCCCATTTCTTTTATTCCCAACGTCGCCCCCCACGCCACGGGTTCGGTGCTCGTTTCTTTTGGGAACACCCGCGTCATTTGCGCCGCAACCGTGGAGGAAAACGTGCCCCGCTGGATGAAATATCAAAATGTCGAAGGCGGCTGGATCAGCGCGGAATACTCCATGCTCCCCTACTCGACCCACGACCGGAAGCAACGCGACATCAGCCGCGGCAAGCTCGATGGACGCTCATCCGAGATCCAACGCCTCATCGGCCGCTCGCTCCGGGCCGTTGTCGACCTCAAGAAACTTGGAAAAAGAACGATGTGGGTCGACTGCGATGTCCTCCAGGCCGATGGAGGAACCCGAACCGCCTCCATCACTGGGGGATGTGTCGCGGTTGCCATCGCCCTGAACAAACTCATGTCACAGGGCAAGCTTAAGGATTTCCCTCTTAAGAGACTCGTCGCCGCCGTGAGTGCCGGAATCTACCAAGGTGAGGCCATCCTAGATCTCAACTATCCCGAGGACCGCGACGCCGCCGTCGACTTCAATGTCGTCATGACCGAAAGCGGGGAATTCGTAGAGCTTCAGGGAAGCGGAGAAGAAGACGTCTTCACGAGCGAGCAAATGACCGCCATGCTAGACCTCTCACGTGCTGGTATTGCGAAGCTCGTCGAATTGCAGAAGAAGGCCATCCTCGCCGCCGACAAGGCCACCGGTGCTGATTTGGAAGGTCTAGCTGCGGTATTTCGATAGCTCTGAGGGATGATTTATCTTGCGGAGACAATGCCCAAGATTATATTTGGGTTGAGGGTCTGTTCTTTGGAATAGTCCCGTTATTAAAAACGGAGGGTTTCCTCCAAACCATAAGCAAATAAATGAAACAGACTAAAATACAGAAAATGAAAGGCTTCACTCTGGTGGAGCTCCTCGTGGTGATCGCGATCATCGCGGTTCTTGCCGGAATCGCGACGCCTCTCATCCTGAAGGCCCAGAAAGCGGGCGACCGAACGAAGGCACTTGCCAACTCGAAATCGCTCGTCGGCGGACTGCTGATCTTCAAAGGTGACAAAGGGGCGTATCCTTGTGATGCCACCCGCGAGATCCTTGAAAGCGACGGTGTTGACTTCCTCCCACCCGGGAAAGACGCCAATGCCTACCTCGCTCAACTCGTCGCCACCAATACCATCGACTCCGAGAAATCCTTTTTCGCCCCCGGCGTGCTTGGAGCTAAAGAAGGTGATGATATCAAAGGAACCTCGGATAAGCTCTTGGAACGTGGTGAAAATGGCTTTGCCTACATCATGGCCGAGGACGGCGCTCCCCTCACCGATACCAGCAGCTTCACTCCACTTGTGATGGCTCCGATCAAGGCAGGCGGGGAAAACCCCACCTTCGATCCCGGTCCTTACGGCGACAAGTTCGTCTACGGCCTCGTCGACGGATCCTCCGTTGCAGGTGACATTGGCGAAGACAACCGTGCCAAGTCGAAAGGACGCGAAAGCTTCTTCCAGACCGGCCGCGACTCTCTCTTCGGCAGCGACAAGCCAGTCGTGAAGCTTCCTACCGGAATCCAGTAAAACGGCATCCACGGAAAGTGTCTTTTCCAAAGCGGACCTCTTGCGAGGTCCGCTTTTTTTGGGTATCATAACTTAAGACCAATTTCCCAAGCCTTCCGCTCCGCGCCTTTTCAAACATGCCTCAGCGCTCTCGGCCTTTCCGGTGGCCCCTTCTCCACCCAAACAAAAAATCCCATTTGCCCAATCCCCAATCTCTGGCATCTTGCCGCACCTAAGTCATGGACGAACTCACAACCGAAACCATCATCAATAAAGGCGCCTTCATGCCCTATCCGGTCTCGACCCTGAGTCCTAAAATCGTCCCCAACGACCTCTCCACCTTCAAATCCCGCGGCATCAGCCAAGTCGAGCGCGACCTCCAACAAAAGCTCGTCCAGATGCGCGAGGAATACATCTCCACCATCGAGCACTTCAACTGGAACAAGCTCGTCTACGAAGCAGACATCAACTTTGAACCCACCGTTGGTGAATCCTACCACCTCTATCGTATTCGCGGAAAAAACACCCTCTCCATGATCGCGCCCGATCAATGGTCGCACCCCCATCTCGCCAGCTTCCGACTCAACCTCGACCGCCAGTGGGAACTTACCGAGGCCAGCGTAGAAGGACGCTCGCTTTTTACTGACGATGAGGTTACAGACTTCTGAAAGTCAGCATGATTCACCCCACCGCAATCGTTTCTCCGGACGCGCAAATCGGCACCGACACCGAGATCGGTCCCTTCTGCGTCATCGAAGCCAACGTTCGCCTCGGCGACCGCTGCAAGCTCCATGCCCACGTCGTCATTCACGGCCTCAGCGAGATTGGCGATGACAATGAATTTTTCCCCTTCGCCGCCATTGGGACTAAGTCCCAAGACTTAAAATACGCCGGCGAACCCACCGCGCTCATCATGGGCGATCGCAATGTCTTCCGTGAAAACACCACCGTCCACCGCGGCACCGTCGCCGCGATCCCCACCCGTGTTGGCTCGGATAACCTCTGCCTTTCCTATTCGCATATCGCACACGATTGCCAGGTCGGCAACCACATCATCCTTTCCAACAATGGCACCCTCGCCGGCCACGTCCACATCGCCGACTACGCCATCATCTCCGGCCTCACCGCCGTCCATCAATTTTGCCGCGTCGGAGCCCATTCCATCACCGGGGGGATCTCCAAAATCGTGCAAGATATCCCGCCCTTCACCATCGTGGATGGCAATCCCGCCACCGTCCGCGGCATTAACCAAGTCGGACTGCAACGCCGAGGCTTCTCCGATGAGGACATTCGAGCACTCCGCTCCGCATACAAAAAGCTCTTCCTCAAAAAGGACATCAACCTCACCGAAGCCTTGAAAACGCTTGATCCCGAACTCGCGGTGAACCCCAAAGTCGCCGCGCTTCTCGCCTTCATTGCAAGCTCCGAACGCGGCGTCATCCGCTAACAACTCAGGCCACGGACGAGATCGAGGAGGCTCGCTTCGCACTGGTGTTTGGTATCGGAAATTTCCTGAATTGAGGAACTCCCGAAGATTCCATTCTTGAAAGTTACCACTCGATTGGTGTCGCCTGCGATCAAATGATCGACCGCTGCGACCGCAAATTTATAGGCCATGATCCGATCGTAAACCGTCGGCGATCCACCCCGCTGCACGTGACCCAGCACCGTCAGGCGGGCATCCATTCCCAGCGCATCCCCCATCCAGCGGGTCAGCGGTTCGCCCATCCCCGTCCCCTCGGCCACGATACCCAGGACATATTTCTGCCCCGCACTGCACTTTTCACGCAGTCGCTCGCCCACGGCATCGAGGTCATACTCGATCTCCGGGACCAAGCAAACTTCCGCACCATTCGCCAAAGCACTCACCATCGCGAGATAGCCACAATCCCGTCCCATCGTCTCAATGACAAAAGCCCTTGAAAAAGAGGACGCGGTATCGCGAATACTATCCACGCTCGCCCGGATCATATTCAGGGCGGTGTCGACACCGAGGCAGTAGTCCGTCCCCGCGATATCATTGTCAATCGTGGCCGGAATCCCCGCAAAAGGCACTTCAAAGTCCACGTAAAACTGATTCAGCGCATTGAAGGAACCATCACCGCCAATAATGATCAATTTTGAAATCCCCAACTTTTGCAAATTTTCATAGGCTTGCTTCCGATAGTCATACTCGAAGAAGCGCTTCGATCGCGATGACCCCAGAACCGTTCCTCCGCGGTAGATGATGCCATCCAGGCAAGAAGGCGTCGCCGGCTTGATCCATCCTTCAATCAAACCTCTCAGGCCCCACTCGACCAAGTAAGGCTCCATCCCCTTTTCCCGGGCATAGTCAGCAGCTGATTTGACGGCAGGATTCATTCCGGCGGCATCTCCGCCGGAAGTCAAAATGGCAATTTTTTCTCTCAATGTAGGGACCACTTAGCACAGATTCCGGTGATCTCAAGCTCAGCCCGTAAAATCAACCCCAAGAACACACAGGTCATCCTCAAAGGCATCTTCTGCTGAAAATTCCACCGCCGCCAAAACCACCCGATCCACCGCGTCTCCCCCCGGCTCCCCCCCTTGCAGGGCCGCACACATTCGCTCCTGACCAAATTCCTCACCACCCGCCCCGAGAACTTCAAAAACCCCGTCGGTATAAGTCCAGATCCCCTCCAAAAAATCCAAGGGCACACTGAGCTCCGGGTACTCAAATCCCGGCACCATTCCCAAGCCCGGCCCCTGGGCGACATCCTCCAACTTTAAGATCGAAGCCACTCCGCCGCGCATCACAATCGGGTCCGGATGACCGGCCGATGAAACCCTCAGCTCCCTTTTCTCCAAATCAACATACCCGTATATCGCGGTCGCAAAGATCAACTGGCTCGTCCGCTCCAACAAATGAGCCAAACCATCGTTCAGGCCAGTTAAAAAAGCCCCCGGTTGATCGCCCAAATGATCACGCTGCTTCTCAATTAACCCGCGCAGCATCGATACGATCAAGGCCGAACGAACGCCATGCCCCATGACATCACACACCAAAAAACCAGCCTGCCCCTCACCCAGCGGGATCACCTCAAAAAAGTCCCCAGCCAGTTGCGAGGCCGGTTGATAACGGTGGTGAAAATCGGCCCGACTTCCCGACTTCGCATCTGCGATCGATGGCACCTTGCTCGGCAAAGCCGCCTGTTGGATCTCCCGCGCCAGCTCCAACTGCTCTTCGAGCGCATCATTCTGGCGACCCAGCACCCGGGCGATCCGCTCCAGTTGCAGCTTGGTCGCCACCAGCTTCGTGACATCCGATGAAATCCCAAAGGTCCCGCGCAAAGTTCCATCGGTCGAATACCACGGATACTTGGACGACAAGCTCCAGGAAACGTGCTTATCCTTCCAGTCGATCTTTTCCAATTTCTGAACAAGGGGCTGCCCCGTCTTCATGATTTCATGCTCATCACGAGCGGATTCCACGACAAGATCCTCGCCAAAAAAGTCACGATCATGTTTGCCATGCACCGCCTCCGGAGAATCGGCCCCCACCAGTTGAGACATCCTCTGGTTCACCAAAACGAAATTCGACTCCAGATCTTTAAAGTAAACAAACACCGGTATGTTATCGATTACCAAGCGCAGCAGGTGTCTCTCCTCACTGATCTCCTGATTGACCGATTTCAGCTTATCGGCAATCCGCTCAAGGCTCCTTTCGGTCTCGATCAGCTCGGTGACATCATGGGTCAGGCCGAAGGTCCCCAAGACTTCGCCATTCAATCCCACCCATACTTTCTTCGTCACGAGACTCCAAGAATCATGGCCGTCTCCCCAGATCTCATGCTCCATGACATCCTCCTGCCCCACTCCGGTCGCCATGATCTCCAGTTCCCGCGCCCGCGAGGTATCGGCATGCTCCTGCTCGAAGAAATCGTGATCCGTTTTGTTCACCAGATTCGCCACGGTCCCCGCCCCCATGCGCTGCGCCGTCGCCACGTTCGCCCGTTTGAATCGTGATTCACGATCCTTAAAATAAACGTTGATCGGAACTCGATCCAAAACCAGATCGATCATTCGCCGCTCCTCGGCCAGCGCATCCTCGGCAAAGCGACGCTTCGAAATATCAATCAAACTTCCGATCAATCTGCTCAGGCTGCCATCCTCCTCACGCACCGGAAGTCCCCTCACCCGGAACCATTTATACTCGCCTTCATTTGTCCGAATCCTCGCCTCATCCGCGAACATCTTCCCTCCCCGATAAAGCATCCGATCAAGTTTCCTCTTAAAATCAGGAAGATCATCCGGATGCACATGCTCCGCCACCTCCTCAAAGATATTGGGCGCCCCGAAGCGACCATAGCCAAGGAATCCCAGCAAGCGGTTGGAATAATAGATCTCTCTCTTGATCAGATCCCAATCCCAAATCCCCTCGTTGGAAGCCTTCAGCGCCAAATCCAACCGTTCCTCCTCGAGAGTCATCTCGTGACCTCCCATCCCAACAGACAAATGGCATTCCGAAAAACCTCATCCCCGCAAAATTCCCGCACCGCCCCGGAAAGCCTCTCCATCACTTTTTCCATCTCGCCCCCCCTCTCGATCTCCCCCAGCATCCTCGTCACCCCAAATTCCACCCCATCCTGATTGCGGGCCTCTTTCACCCCTTGGGTAAAGCAGAACATTCTCCGCAATCCCTTCACGGGAGCAGTCACCGCCCCGTAGGTCGTCGACTCCGCCAAGCCCAGCGCCGGCCCGCAGGCATTCTCCGGAGGCACCAATTGACGCACCCCGTCGTCAAAGACCGCGATCGGATTCACGTGACCAGCCACCGAGAGTTGAATCGTCGCCTCACTCAGGTCAACCACCCCATAAAAAGCAGTCGCCCTCACCTCGTGTCCGGAATCCACCAGCAAGTGGGATAACCCGAGGTTGAGCCCCGTCAAAAATGCCCCCGCATCTCCTGCCGATCCAAACTCCTTCTCAATCAGCCCGCGCAACATCGACACGATCAGCGCCGATCTCACCCCCTTGTCAAAAACCTCCCCCATCAGGAATCCCACCTTATCGGGACCAAGAGGCACCACCTCAAAAAATTCGCCGGTCAAAATACGGGCTGGCTCGTAGCGACGATAAAACTGCAACGACACCCCACCTCCACAAATCTCCGGAAAATCATCCGGCAAAAGAGCCTGCTGGACTTCTCGAGCCAACTCAAGTTCCTCCGCCATCTCCCGGTTTTTTTTCTCATAGGTCCCCGCCAGCTTTCGCAAGTTTGCCTGGGCCACCATGAGATCGGAAATATCGCTCGACACCCCAAAGGTCCCCACAATGGCGCCCTCGCTATCACGCCAGGGATACTTCGAAGTCATCACCCAGGTATCTTTTTTCCCGGCCCACGTCTCCCTTTCAATCGAACCCACAATCGCCTCCCCCGTTTCCATAATCCGCTTCTCATCCGCCTCCGCCTGTTGCCAGTGTACATTGGAAAAAATATCGCGGTCCGACTTATCATAAAGCTCATCCGGCCGTTCCAAGCCAAACCACTTTGCAATCGCCCGATTCGCAATCACAAACTCGTGATCAAGATTCTTAAAATAGACATGCAGAGGCACACTATCGATCACCAGGCGCAAGCGTTCACGCTCCTCCTCGATCAATTGGTTCTGGGCATTTAATTGCGTCGTGACCTGCTCTTGCGCCGCGCGCGTCCGCATCAGCTCTGAAATATCAATCGTCACCCCGAAGGTCCCCCGCACCTTATCATCACTCCCGAGCCAGGCGTGCTTTGTACTCTTCACCCACGTATCTTCGCGCTGATCCCACTTCTCGTGCTCGGTGAGATCCTCCACCCCCCTCAGACTCGCCATGATTTCGGTCTCCACCCTCCGGGCATGGTTGGCGTGCGCCCTACTAAAAAAGTCGGCATCACTTCGCCCCACTAACTTCTCCGGAGAATCCAGCCCCATCTTTTGAGCTGTCGGTAGGTTCGCCATGACAAACTTTGACTCCTGGTCCTTAAAGTAGACGTTCATGGGAATGTTATCCAACAGGGTCTTAATTAAGTGACGCTCTTCCTCCAACATCCGCTCGGCCTCCTTACGCTTCGAAATATCGATCAAGCTCCCCGCGATCCGAATCACCTTTCCAAGCTCATCGCGGACCGGCGTGCCTCTGACCCGAAACGACTTCCAATCTCCCCGCTTCGTTTTCACGCGCGGTTCCACCGCAAACAAATCCTCGCCCTCCTGCACCACCCGGCGCAGAGCCTCATCCACGGCCGCCACGGAAGCTTCATCCATATGCTCCCGACGCTCCTCAAAAAGATTGGGCATGTCCTCCTTCCGATACCCCATGAACCGGTACACCCTCCGGGAATAGTAGATGGATCCCTCCACTAAATCCCAGTCCCAGATCCCCTCTCTCGAGGCACGGAGAACCAACTGAAGCCGGTCTTCTTTCCAACTACCCATCCTTAACTTGAAACAAACACCACTTCCCCCCCGCCCTCAACGAAAAAACCCACGGAACGGCACTCTCCAGAATGCCCCAAGCCGTAGCGCAGGCGTCCCGCCGGTATCGCTCGACCTAAATTCCCCGCTGCCCCGCGTGCCCCCCTTCAAATTCTCGGCACCTCCGCGTCTCTGCGTGAACCCTCAATCCAAGAATTTCCCCGGATTCAGAATCCCCTTCGGGTCCAGCGCCTTTTTCACCGTCAAATGAGCCGCAAACCCGGCCTCTCCCAGCGCCTCCTTGATCCACCTCTTTTTCGCCAAACCAATTCCATGCTCGCCCGTAATAACCCCGCCATTCTCAAGCACCCACTTGAATAAAAGATCCAGCGCCGCATCCGCCTTCTCACGAATGACCGGATCATCATAATCCTCCACCATCAAATTCGTATGGATATTCCCGTCCCCCGCATGCCCGAAACACGCCACCGGAATCCCCGTCCGTTCCTCCAACCCCGAAGCAAAATTCGCCAAATCCACCAGCTTCGACCGCGGCACCACAATATCTTCATTCAACTTCGTCAACCCCGTCGCCCGAAGTGAATACGAGAAATCCCTCCGCAACTGCCACACCTTCTCACACGCCTCCGCATCGCCGTGAATTTCCGTCGAAAGCGCTCCCGCCCCATCCAGCACCTCCTGTAACTCAGCCAACTCACCCGCCACCGCCTTCGCGCGACCATCGATTTCCACGATCAAATGCGCATCACCCGGCGGCAACGAATGCGCTCCCAAATACGACCGCGCCGCCTTCAGTGTAAACTGATCGGTAATCTCGAGTGCCGAGGGCAAATGCCCTGCATTCAAGATCGCCTGCACCGCCACCGCCGCCTCCGTGAACTCCGGAAAGGTCGCCGTCAACATCGCCCGCGTCTGCGGATGCGGAATGATCCGTAACGTCGCCTCCGTGATCACCCCCAGCATCCCCTCGCTCCCCACAAACAAATGCAGCAAATCAAATCCCGTCTTGTTCTTGTGACATCTCCCGCCAACCCGCAAGACCTCGCCACTCGCCAAAACCACCTCCAGCCCCAAAACATAATTCTGAGTCACCCCGTACTTCAAACAACGCGGCCCACCCGCATTCGTGGCTAGATTCCCCCCGATCGAGCATTCCTTCAACGACGCCGGATCGGGCGGATAATACCAACCCAGCTCACTCACCGTATCCTGCAAATCCTTTAAAATCACCCCCGGCTGCGTCACCACCACGCCATCCTCCGGAGCAAGCTCTACAATCGAATCCATCCGCCTCACCGAAAGCGCAATCCCCCCCTTCACCGGCACACAGCCACCGACATAGCCAACCCCCGCCCCCCGCGTCGTCACCGGGATCCCTCGCTCATTGGCAAACCTCATCACCGCCACGACATCATCGCGACACTCCGCAAAAACCACCACCTCCGGCGGATGCGAAAAATTCCACCGATCCGTCCCATGCTCCTCCAAAACCTCCGAAATAGCCGATACCTTCCCGTCCCCCAAAAGCCCGCGTAGTTCATCAATCACAAGTTCCTGTCGTCGAGATTCACCAAAAACTCAAGCCCCAGATTCCCTTTGATCTCACGTTCAATCTCTTTAAATTGCATCAGAATGAAACGCACCGTGTTCAGAGTCTTCCTTTTGTATTGTGCTGGAAGTCTAATTTTCTGATTTTCAAGGTCTGAAATGAGTCAGCCCTAACCGGGCCTCGAACGACATCTGCCGCGCTCGCAATGGGCAATCTGGCTCAAGCTTGCGACGCTTTCGAAGAGGAATATCAAGCCCTCCCTCTCGGCAAAGAATCGACCACCGATTCACCGCACTCCACCCCTAGTGAAAACGGCAACAATTTAATGTCCGTATTGACGGCACACGAATCTACCCTTTCTGAGAACCCAAAACGCTTCCAATTCTTTGATTTTAAAGAGAGTCGGGCCAAAAAGGACGGACTCTATCGAACCAAGAACGGGGTGGAACTTTTAGACCCATGGGGCAACCCCTACCAAGTCCTCCTCAATTACGATTACGACGACGAACTCCAAAGTCCTCACGATGGCAAAATCATCAAAGACCGCCGCGTCCTCATCTGGTCCACCGGCCCCGACGGCAAACAAGGCACCCCCGAAACCAACAAGGAAAACATCTACTCTTAGCCCATGTTTAACAATTGGGGATCCAAAACCTCCGAAAAACCACTTTTTTTGACACCTTAGATCTCGGTGCCATTCAAAAAGGCCACAAAGCCATCATCAAATCCGGCCAACTGCCAAGCAGTGCCATCACTCGCGTCCGTTGGAACCTTCACCCCGCCGAGCGCTCCCGCAGGCACCAGCTTAATCCCCTCCGCTTTCCTCGGCAGCGAGAAAGTCCGCACCTCCCCAAAGGTCTCACCCTCCGCAAAATCCGCGACGATATTCCAAAACACCGAGCCACGAAGCGGAAACCCTTCCAATGAAACGGCAATTCCACTCCGCTGAAAACACCTTCATCATCCAGCGAAGCAATCTTGCGCTCACGCTCACGCAGCACCCGGTAAAGCTCACAGCCGGTCAGGCGGCCCGGCTGATTGCCCCCCATCAGGCCCGCTCCCTCTGGCCTCCCGCCCACGAAATGACCGCACCCCCAGTTGTGCCCCAGCTCATGACGGAAGACAATATCGAACGCACCACCGCTCCGGCTCTGGTTGACTGAAGCACTGGAAGAACCCGCAATCGTGCCCACAAAAGCGAGGCCACCGCCGATCTTCCGCCGGGAAACCCCCGCCACCACATCGTGTCCCGAATCCGTTTGTAAATCGCGCCAATGACTTCGTAATTCGCTCAAATACCCCCCTCCGTTGAGGCCATTATAAGGATTCTGCCCCTCAGTCGCGCGAATGATGACACGTCCCAGATCGAGCTGCAAAATGGCATCCCTCAGGTAAATCGCGCGGACCAAGGTCACCGAATACTCGATCCTCTCCAGCACAAGCGCGAGATCATTCCCAGCATCTTCATAAAAATCAAAGTCCGCATCCACCGCAAGATCGAAGGCATACCTCCTCGTCCCAGCCTGACCCGCCGTGACCGTCGAAGCCGTTGGAAATTCATAGTCAGAAAATGAATCATAACTTGTGGCCCGCGTATCCACCACCTCCCCGCCGAGCGAGAACCAAGTCCCCCCGCGATCGAAATAGAGAGCCCCGCGAAAGACCCCATCATCCTGCAACACCCCGCAAGAAACCGCACCCGGCTGCCCATCCACGCTCCCAGATTCAGCGGATGCTTTCACGTCGCTGTTCAAGCGCATGGCGACGAAATCCGCGACGGCGGGCAGATGCTCTTCTCTCCAATTCTTCCATCCTTCCAGCGTGGCTTTGAGAGCGGCAAGTCGCTGTTCGGGATCGGCAAGAGCGATCGCTTGTTCGTATGCCTTCGCGCCATTCAGTTCGCCGTAATTTCGTGCCAAGGTTTTCACCATTTCGAGGCTACGCAAAGGAACGCGCGAATCACCGTCGAGTTGTGCGCGCTCCCACAATCGAAGGACGAATTCGATGGATAGGGGCTGGGTTTAAATTCCCAGCGTGTCAGGCCGGCAAGGGCGAAACGGTCCGCGAATAGGATGGCCTTGATTCTCATAAGCGACGTACTTGGGGACCTCGAGGATCTTCACGAAAGCCTCTCGCGGATCGTGGAAGAGGTAGGCCTGCATCGTGGTGTGGGTTATCGATTCACGCAAGCCACGGTCGGCGATCTTGGCGAGCGAAAGCAGGGCGGTATCAGGATCAGAGATCAGCCAATACGAAAAGAGGGCGTTTAGTGAAACCAGCTGCAAAGTCTCGTAATGGAGCGATGAGGTTTCTTGAAAGGCGGCTTCTGGATCGCGGCGAATCCACGAGTATAGAGCCAGCCCGAAGGTGTTATCCGGACGTTCGACTGAAACATATTCAAGCAGCTCCCAGGTGCCTAAATAACGGGTATAAATCTCGGCCCGGTTTTCGGGATCGAAGAGGCAGTTACCGCCTATTTCCTGTGTATCGGCAAAACGAAGTGCTTTCGCAGAATCGACCGAGCAGGGCCCAGTAAGAATACCATCCTGCAGTTCTCGCGAATACTAGCTTTCGATTTTTGGATCGTAGGCCGCCACCGCGGCATCGGGATCGGCCTGCGCCCATGCCGTCCAGACAGATTCAGTCATTCCCGCCCAGTAGGATTCGTGGTCCTTAAAGGCTTACAGCGCCTCGAGCGGCGCGAGTTCGCCCCAACGACGGTAGAACTCGTGGCACAGGGTCCAGCCGCCGTGACCTCCCTCCTTCTCGGAAAACTCTACCGTAAACTTTTTGACGCGCGTCCTGCGCGTCCTAAGAGGCCTCAGTTCGGCCAACCCGAGATTCGCAAAAACAGCGCGGGAAGCCCACCTTTGGTCCTCTTTGTTGGTATGCTTCAGAGCAGCCGCAAACTGTTCCTTGATCGTTCCGGCAGAGGATTCTCGTTTTATCTTGTCCAGCAAATCCGATCCTTGGATACGTTTTTCGGGCGATGGTCCTGCAGTCCCACCGTCCACCGGAGCTTTTCCATTTAGTGATAGCATCCTCCCACTTTTTTCGTAATTTCTCCTCTCATGCGTTTCACCCTATCTCTCCTCCTTCTCACTTCGCCCCTCATTGCGAAGAACTTCGCCCAGAGCCCCAAGCTCCACGCCAAGGACACCCAGCGCCTCCACGAACTCTCCGCTGACATCTCCGCACTCGAGACCCTCGAGCTCTACGTCAACGACCTCGGCAACGAATCACACGACTGGGCCGCTTGGGTCAATCCCACCTTCCACACCAAGGACGGTCACAAAATCCCCGTTACGAAAGCGCACATCGCCCACGCCAAACAGGCCTGGAACGACCTCCAAATCAACAAATCAGTTGGCGGAGGGGCCCTCACCATCGGCGGCAAAACCTACAACCACGCCCTCGGCACCCACGCCAAATCCACCATTCACCTCAAGGTTCCCAAAGGTGCCGTGAAATTCACCTCCCAAGTCGGAATCGACGACGGTGGCGCAGTCCAAGGCGGAAAACCCTCCGAAGCGGCGGTGCAATTCACGATTCGCGCGCCCAAAGATCCCAACGGCCCCTGGGAGTCCGACCTCGACCACAAACTCGTCGACCTCGCCCAGTTCAAACTCCCCGAGGACCTCGAAATCTCGGTCTGGGCCACCTCGCCTCTCCTTTATAATCCCACCAATGTTGACATTGACCACGCCGGCCGCATGTGGGTTGCCGAAGGCGTGAACTACCGCCGCCACAACGGACGCCGCCCCGGCGGTGACCGCATCGCCGTCCTCCAGGACACCAATGGCGATGGCAAGGCCGACACCTCCCACACCTTCGTGCAGGAAAAAGGCCTCATCGCCCCCCTCGGCGTCGCCGTTTTTGACAACGTCATCTACGTTTCCCAACCACCCGAGCTCCTCGTCTACACCGACGTCGACCGCAATCTCAAGTTCGACCCCGCGATCGACAAACGCGAGGTCCTCCTCACCGGCTTCAACGCCCGGAACCACGATCACTCACTCCACTCCGTGACCGGCGGACCAGATGGCAAACTTTACTTCAACAACGGAAACTGCGGAGCCGTCTTCAAGGACAACTCTGGCAAGAACTTCTACATGGGTGGCCCCTACGGCGGCGGCGGCGGCGACTTCCTCGTCGACCACATCGCCGTCTCCGGCAAGCGCTCGGACGATGGCCATGTCTGGACCTCCGGCTTCACCGTTCGCATGAATCCCGATGGCACCAACTGTGAAATTATCGGCCACGGCTACCGCAACTCCTACGAGCAATCGCTCGACTCCTTCGGCAACGCCTTCCAAAACGACAACGACGATCCACCGGCCTGCCGCGTCTCCTACATCCTCGAATACGGCTGTGCCGGATACTTCACCCGCGATGCCAAGCAAGGCTATCGCGCCGTGAAGCGCCCCGGCCAGGACCACGGACGCGCCCACTGGCGTCAGGACGACCCCGGTACCATGGATGCTGGCCACATCTACGGCGGCGGCTCCCCCACCGGTGTCAGCATGTATGAAAACGGAGCCCTTCCCGAGAGCTACCATGGCTCCTTCTTCGCCTGCGAACCTGGTAAAAACACCATCTTCCACTACAAGCCCGAACCCCAAGGGGCCACCTTCAAACTCGCACAATCCAACCTCACCACCACCAACCCCAACAAGGAATACGCCGGATCCGACTTCGTCGGCGGCGGCGCCGATCCCAACGACACTAAGATCCTCTTCCGCCCCTCCGACATCGTCGTAGGCCCGGATGGAGCCCTTTACATCTCCGATTGGTATGACGCCCGCGTCGGTGGCCACGGCGACCGCGACGATTCCTGCTCCGGCACGATCTATCGCATCGCCCCCAAAGGCTTCAAACCAAGCGTCCCAAAATTCGATCTTAAAACCGTCGCAGGAGCGATCACCGCCCTCAAAAGCCCCGCCGTCAACACCCGCTTCCTCGGCTTCACCGCCCTCAAGGAGCATGGTGAAAAATCCCTCCCCGCGATCATAAAGCTCCTCTCGCACGCCAATAAGAGAGTGGCGGCCCGCGGCATCTGGCTCCTTCCCCACCTCGGTGAAAAAGGCCTTGCTGAATGCCTCAACCTCCTAAGCAACAGCGATCCCGATATGCGCCTCGCCGCTTACCGGGCTCTTCGTCGCGCCGATCAGAACATTCTGCCCTATGCCGAAAAAATGGCTCACGACTCAGACTCGGCCCTCCGCCGCGACGTCGCTCTCTCCCTGCGCGACCTTCCGGCCGCCAAGACAAAACACATCTTCGCCCTGCTCGCCGCCAAGGTCGATCACACCGACAAAAACGCCATCGAAGCGATCGGCCTCGGGGCCGCCAATCAAGAGTCCGAAGTTTGGCTCGCCATTAAAGAAGCGATGAAACCCGGCGCTCCCCACGAATGGTCCGAGCAGTTCGCCAAGCTCACCTGGCGGCTCTGGCCCGCCGCCGCTGTCGCTGATCTCGAGGCCCGCGCCCAGCACCCCTTGCTCACTCCCGAAGAACGGGCCTTAGCGGTCGAGTCCCTCGCCTTCATCGATGACAAATCAGCTGCTGAAGCGATGCTGAACCTCGCCGCCAATAGCCCCGCCAAAGGAGATGCCGCCAACTGGCTCCTGCGCAATGGCAACGGCGAATGGAAGAAATACGACATCGCCGGTGAACTCAAAAAGCGCGGTATTTACGATCCCGCCAAGATCGTCGTCACCGCCATCACCGCGCCGAAGGCCGACCCTCCTAAATTCACAGTTGAGGACGTCCTCAAGCTCAAGGGCAATGCCGAAAAAGGTAAGATCACCTCCAATCGCTGCATCATGTGCCACGAATTCAACGGAATCGGCGTCAACTACGGCCCCAATCTAAAGGGCTGGGGAGTAGGACAAACCCTCGATGTCATCGCCCGTTCCATCATCGAGCCTTCCGCTGATATCTCACACGGCTACTCCGGTTCCGGAGTGGCTCTGAAGAAAGGCGGCCAAGTCCACGGCATCGCCGTCAATGACGGCGACCCTCTCATCCTCACCTCCACCGGAGGCCTCACCCAGATGATCCCGCGCGACCGCCTTAAGAGTAAGAAGCCTTACAAGCTCCAACACTCCCTCATGCTCTCAGCCGACCAAATGGCCCTCACCCCGCAGGACGTCGCCGACCTCGTCGCCTTCCTCAAGACCTACAACTAAGCCAACCTTCGGACTTCCAAAAACCGGTCATTGTTCAATGCGGTGGCCGGTTTTTTTGTTCCTCAAAAGGAAGGGGATCGAGCCGCTGGCTTGACCTCTCTTTTTTGTTGTATCAGAATCGCACAGTATGAATGGAAATTTGATCGGTCGTCTGTTCTCGTTAAGGTCACTGGGAGGTCAGGACGGCCTCCGGGCGTCACCGTTGCGCAGGCTCCCTCTTTACGGTCTCGTTATGCTCTTGGCCGGTTGTTCCCCGGATGACGAAGCGTCTGAAGGTGGCAGCGCGAATGAGGCATTGGAGATTGCGATGACGGCTCCTGAGCAACAATCCGGCGGCGAGTCCAAGCTCGCCGAGCAATGGAGTGCCATGATCAAAGCGCAGTCTATTGTCATCGAAGAGGCTTTGGCAAAGCCTGCCTCTCATGAGGATGAGGACAATGAGGGGAATGCGGCGCTTTCTGAGATAATTCGGATGACTGATGTGGCACATCGTGAGGCGAGGGACCTCTACTCGGGCGATTTGCTAAAGGTCGTCGAACTCAATGCGCAGGGGCCTTTTGTTGAGGTCACGAAGGAGGACTTTATTGATCAGGTTCGCAGCGTGTTGTTGCTCGGTTCGGACTCGCAGGAGGAGGAGGTTCATTTAAAATTATTTGGGATCGCCTCGGAGGGCGCACATCTCGTAACCAAGCAACGATTGACAGCTACCGGAAGGCGCGCTGGCAACGAGGTGAGATCCTATGGAGTGGTGCATGCCACTTGGTCCACGACCACAGAAGATGATCCCCCGAAGCTCATCAGTTTTTCTTTGGCGCAGCTTATCCAGAGTGAGCGGGTATCCCCTCGCAGCCCCGCATTCGAGGATTTCACGAGCATCGTCCTCGGGGGCAACGATTCCTGGAGCGAACAGCTTCAGTTCGGCATGAATACCTGGGGGCGGCGCATTGAGCATTCATTGAACCCGGATTTTCTAGGGTACCATGGCCTTGCAATTGGAGATGTCGATGGGGATGGATTGGAGGATCTCTACCTCTGTCAACCGGGAGGGTTGCCGAACCTTTTGTTCCGGCAGACCCCTGACGGGAAAATGATTGATATTTCGGCGGCTGCGGGTGTTGATTTTTTGGATAATTCGACAGGAGCATTGCTGGTGGACTTGGACAATGATGGCGATCCCGATTTGGCCGTGGCCACGAAGGCGGCCTTTCTCGTGATGGAGAATGACGGCACCGGGACCTTCACCTTGCGAGGGCAAAACCCCGAAATCGGACTGGGATATTCTCCCACCGCTGCGGACTACGATCTTGATGGCGATCTTGATTTATTTGTGCTGAGATACGGTGCCACAGGATCGGATATTGGCGACTTCCCAACCCCTCACCCCTTTCGAAATGCTCGTAACGGGGGCGCAAATGTTCTTTTGGAGAACCAAGGAGGCTTTCGGTTTTTAGATGCCACGGAAAGGTCTGGCCTGGGAGTTGGGAACCATCGCTTCTCGTTCGCCGCTTCGTGGGAGGACTTTGATAACGACGGACTTCTCGATGTTTACCTCGCCAACGACTTTGGTCCGAACCAACTCTTCCGGAACAATGGCAAACGCTTTGAAGATGTTTCCGTTCAGAGCGGGTCGCAAGATTGGGGCTTTGGGATGTCGGCAACATGGGCCGACTATGACCGCGATGGTCACATGGACTTGTATGTCTCAAATATGTTCTCAAGCGCCGGGAACCAAATCGTGCCCCAGGCCAATTTTGATCCCTCTTTAACCGAAGAGATCCGGAAGAAATACCTCAAGATGGTTCGTGGGAATTCCTTATTGCGAAATTCCGGAAGTGGCCGTTTTTCTGATATCACCGACCCCATGAACGAGGGGTTTGGGGGCTGGGCCTGGGGCTCCCAATTCGCAGACCTCAACAACGATGGCTGGGAGGATCTCTACGTGGCGAACGGCTACATTACCCAGGATGACAAAGACGATTTGTGAATGTTTTTCTGGCGGCGGGTCGCGCTGCAGAGTCCGGAGGATGACCTCAAGCCCACCGCGACGCCGGGCTATTCGCGCAATTTTCGAGAATTGAATGATTTGCTTTCAAGAGGAAAGTCTTTCAGTGGCCGCGAGCGGAATGCTTTGTTCTTAAACCTCAAAGGCGAAGGCTTCGCCGAGGTCGGCGGACTTCTTGGCGTCGATTTCACAGATGATGCCCGCGCGGTCGCGACCATGGATTGGGATCAGGATGGTGATCTCGATCTTTGGGTGACGAATCGTAACGCCCCTCAATTACGCCTTTTGAGAAACACTCATCCCACTGGCTCATCTTCCCTGTTGATTCGACTTATCGGAAACGGGACCACGACCAACCGGGATGCCATCGGGGCACGACTTATTCTCGCGCCAACGGGTGATCCCCAACGAAAGCAAATCAGGACGGTGCATGCCGGTGGCGGATTTCTGGCCCAATCAAGTGCCTTGACTCACTTCGGTCTCGGTGAGGCTCCCGGTGATCTCCAATTGAGCGTGGCTTGGCCGGGAGGCGAAACCGAAACCTTCTCCAGCCTGAAATCAGGGAACCGCTATACGATCACCCAAGGTCGTAAGGTGCCCGAGGTGACGCCCTTGTCCGACCCGGTTCAGCCTTCGGTGAGTCGTGAGGAGATCCCGCCCCCCCTGAAAGGCACCGTTCCAAGGGGATTCTGGCTTACCAATCGAGTGCCCTTTCCAGCACTGGACTATACCGACAAGGCGGGCGAAACCCGTTCAATCACTTCTTTGGTCGGCAAGCCAATCTTAGTGAATCTCTGGGCAACTTGGTGTCACTCTTGTGTCCGGGAACTTCAAGATTTTGGCAAGCTCGACGAGTTCCTGCAGTCCCAGGAAGCGACAGTTCTAGCGCTCAATGTCGACGGACTTGCGGCGGACGGGGGCGCTTTGCCCGAGGGAACGATTGCGGAAATTCTGAAGCGCGCCGGATACGACT
This sequence comes from Akkermansiaceae bacterium, assembly GCA_047634075.1. GTDB lineage: Bacteria > Verrucomicrobiota > Verrucomicrobiia > Verrucomicrobiales > Akkermansiaceae > SW10. Next base: position 12,808 of record JBLIDI010000002.1, on the reverse strand, counting down.
CTCCTCACGGAATCGCAACCCGTGAGGGTTTGGCAAAAATAGAATTGATGATCGAATTCCTGACTTCCCGCCAAGAACCGCTTGCGATCCCCTCGAGTTTCCTAATCGATGGGGAAGGAAATCTTGCCGCGATTTATGGAGGGGCGATTGAGGGAAAGCAGGTCATTGCCGATCTTAATTTATTGAACCGCGCGCCCACTGAGCAGCTGAAACGAGCGACTCCGAGAGACGGGCGCTGGTTCTTCGATCCGCGCCAAATTAATCGGACCTCTTTTCTTGGCGACTATGCCACTTCTTTCGCGAAAGGTGGATTCCCCGGGGAAGCGCGGCGTCTCTCCCAAATGATCAAGCCACAGGATGGCGCTCTCACCGCAAAAGATTATTATAACCGGGCGAAGACCGCAGCGCGGCAAAGATTGGGGGTAGAGGCGGAACAACTCTACCGGGAAGCGCTCCGCCTGGAGCCCGATTTTGGTCAGGCCCTGACGGGTCTGGGAGCACTCTTGCTCATGCAAAAACGCGTCGAAGAGGCCGAGGATCTCTTCGAGAAGGCGCTCCTCATTGATCCAAATCATGCCACCGCTTTGATCAATTTAGCGATGATTGACCAATCCCGAGGACAAAAAGAGCGCGCGCTTGCTCGCCTCCAAAAAGTGGTGACAAAAAATCCCGACTATGCGGAGGCACACCTGAATCTGGGTTCCCTCTTGGCATCCATGAAGCAACTTGATAAGGCCGTTTCCCACCTGTCAAAAGCGATCAAACTCAATCCAAAGCGTGCCATTGCGCACCTTAATTTAGCCTCCGTCTACATGGAGAAACAAGACTGGCAGAGGGCGGAACAACGATATCGAATCGCCCGGCAACTCAGCCCAAAAATGCCTCACGCGCATCTTGGACTTGCGACCTTGCTGGCGCGCCAAGATCTCCATCCCGAGGCTGTTATCTCGTTACGCAAAGCAATCTCGCTGGGCGGTGGGAACGCCAAATCTTACACTCAACTTGCTCGTTCGTTACTGGCCCTCGGCGAGCGAAAAGGTGCTTCAGAAGCACTCCTGACAGCCTTAAAAATTGATCCGAATGACGCGGAGGCAAAACGGGTCATAACTGAAGCTGGGCTTCTTCGCAAATAGCTTTCTGGGGAATCAGCTTGACGGAACCGCCCGCAATATTGAATAGTGCACAGATCTAATTTTAAACCATCAATATTTAGAGAAATTTTGCCGATCTTAACAATTTTGAGGCAAAGCATTTTCAATTAATCCCGAACAATAACATGAAGACTCAAAGAATACTAAAGCCATTTCTAGCAATCACGCTCTTGGTTGGCGCCGCCGCGCACGCCAACAACATCGAAGAAGGAAAAGAATTCTACACGGCGGTGAAGATCAAAAACGCAATCGTTCTCGATGGCGATCTCTCCGAATGGACTGGAGCCAACGTGATCGCAGATCCGAGATTCTGGGAACCCAAAAATAGCCCAAGGGCAGAGCAGGAACTCGTCAACTTTGAGCTCTGGCAGGGTGGCGACTGGACAGGGCCAGACGATCATACCTCGGCCGTGCGGGTTGTCTACGATGATGACAACGTCTATTTCGGATTTGTGGTGACCGATGAATACCACGAAAACTCCGCAAACAGTGCATGGAACGGCGACTCGGTCCAACTCATGGTTGCCAATGCCGCACGCGATACCCAGATCGGGCTCTACAACTACGCGCTTGGCGGGATCGAAGACGCCCTGGGTAACATCGTCATCCTGCACGAGGCAGGACCAGGAGGGACCGAGGCGGTTGTGACGCGTAATGCCGAAACGAAACGCACCGTTTACGAAATCAAGCTGCCCAAGTCGGCTCTCGAGCTAGACGAACTCACCAGCGGAGTGCAGTTCGGACTCGGAATGGCGATCAACGACGGCGACGAGGATACCCCAGGTCAAAAGGGATGGGGCGGCCTCGGGGCTCATGCCCTCGTCCATGGAAAATCTCCAGATCAAACGGCCCTGATCACCCTCTTTGAACCTCCGGTCTTTCCGGAGGGCAATAACATCGAAGAAGGAAAAGAACACTACACCGCCATCAAAGCCGCGAACCCAATTGTCCTCGACGGAAATCTCGACGAGTGGAGCGGAGCCCAAGTGGTCGCGGATCCACGCTTCTGGGAGCCCAAAGCGAGTCCAAGAGCGGAGCAGGAACTCGTCAACTTTGAGCTTTGGCAGGGCGGCGATTGGACCGGTCCCGACGATCAAACATCGGCCGTGCGGGTCGTCTACGACGATGAAAACGTCTATTTTGGATTTGTCGTAACCGACGAATATCACGAAAACTCCGCGAACAGCGCGTGGAACGGCGACTCGGTTCAACTCATGATCGCCAACGAAACCCGCGACACTCAGGTCGCACTCTACAACTATGCGCTCGGTGGCATCGAAGGAGCCCTGGGAGACATCGTCATCCTGCACGAATCGGGACCAGGAGGGACCGAGGCGGTTGTCACGCGTGATGCCGAAACGAAACGCACCGTTTACGAAATCAAGCTGCCCAAAGCAGCGCTCGATCTCGATGAATTGACTGGCGGAGTGCAATTTGGCCTGGGAATGGCCATCAACGACGGCGACGAAGATACCCCAGGTCAAAAGGGCTGGGGCGGCTTGGGAGCACACGCCCTTGTCCACGGCAAGTCGCCTGAGGAAACCGCGCTTGTTACCTTGGCGACCGCCAACAACATCGAGTCGGGCAAAGAATACTATTTCGCGAGTCCGGTGACCTCACCGATCGCCTTGGACGGCGAACTCAACGATTGGGGCGGCATTGGAATACTATCCGACCCGCGGTTCTGGCATGAAAAAGCGGAAGCAAGGGAGGAACAGGAACTCATCAATTTTGAACTCTGGCAGGGCGGCGACTGGACCGGTCCCGACGATCACACCTCGGCGGTGCAGGTCGCTTTCGATCTCGACAACGTCTATTTTGCCATCGTGGTGACGGACGAATACCATGAAAACTCCGCGAACAGCGCGTGGAACGGCGATTCCGTTCAACTCATGATCTCCAACGACAAGCAAGACACCCAGATTGCTCTCTACAACTATGCCCTTGGCGGCATCGAGGACGCGCTGGGAGACGTTATTATCCTGCACGAGGCAGGGCCAGGTGGCACCCAAGCCGTGATCAAGCGCGATTCCGAAGCGAAGCGAACGACCTATGAGATCATACTACCCAAGGCCTCGCTGGGTCTCGAAAGCTTGGAACTCGGAACGCAGTTCGGACTCGGTATGGCGATCAACGACGGCGATGAGGCCACACCCGGCCAAAAGGGATGGGGCGGCCTCGGAGCACACGCTCTCGTCCACGGGAAATCCCCGGAGCAAACCGCACTGGTAACCTTGGGCATCGGAGGCGGCAGCGGCTGCTTTCTTTCGGCGATTAACTCACCCACGATTGTCTCGCTGGACAAATTCAAGTTCCGCGCCAACGACTTCGAGGGCTGCATCTTCGATCCGACGCGCACCACACTTCTCATCGATGGGCAAGCCGTAGAATTGGACGCCAGCGAGAGGAAACAGGGGGCTGTCGATTTCACCCATACCCTGGCGGAACCTTTTCAAACCGGGTCTGAACACACCTTCACGATTGAGTTGCGGGACAGCAACGGAAATGTCGTGGCGTCAGATTCGGGCGACTTTGTCTCCCCCAGGTTCGAGGTTCTGACGGCAGACATGCAGGTCAGTTCGGCGGGCACTCCAGGATTTATGTGGAGAGTCTTTCTGAGCGAATTCCCCCCCGCGGGCATCGACTTGCTCGAAGAAACGGAACTCGCCTTAGCCGGCGGACTCGGCACTGCCGACGATAACTTCGCCGACCCGGAACTTTTTGGACCGGCGATCGGAGAAGGCATCGTTATGGGTTCTCTTCTCGAGTTTGAGATCCCGTCGGTGATCAACCTGAGCTTGTTTGAAGGAGACGCGAACGGCAACTTCGTGCCAGACGACCAAATGCCGGGCGTCCCGGGAGCAAACGGTATCGGCGACGGTGCCAGCGCCGAGATCACGATGCTCATCGAGTTCCCAACGGCTGGACTCGTCACCCTCGGCGTGAATAGTGACGATGGCTTTCGGGTGGAAGGTGGTCCACATGATCAACCCCAGCTGCGCAAGATTTTGGGTCAGGAGCCCAATGCCCGCGGAGCGGCGGACTCCATCTTCGCTTTCCAGGTCGATGCACCGGGCATTTACCCGATTCGCGTCATTTGGTGGAGCGGCAGCGGGGGTGCCAGTATCGAGCTCTTCACCCTGAAAGAGGATGGCACGAAGGTCCTCCTGAATGATGTCGCAAACGGAGGTCTCCGAACATACAGTTCCGAATTACGCGCTCCATTTGAAATCACCAGTTTCACGCAGGATGTCGACGGAGAGATTACCCTCGTCTGGAATTCTTCCCCTGGGGTCGCCTATGCCTTGGACTACGCCACCTCATTAGATACAGAATGGGTCGAATTGGATGATTCCCTGCCATCGCAGGGAGCCAGCACCGAAGTGGTAATCAATGCTGCGACAGCCGATTCCCTCAGCGAATTTGGACGCCTCTTTTTCCGAATTCGGAAACCCTAACGACTGACAGCTCTTTCTCGATTGCCAGCGGCGGGCATCTCCGAAAAATAAATCAGGGGTGAATTGGTTCAGACCAGCGCCTCCGGCAAAGGAGATGGCCAACGCTTGGGCTCGGGGGTGTCGCGGCACAGATAATCCTCGAGCCACGAGCCGAGCCCAATAGGGTCGGGCCAAAATCAGCGCCACCATGACCTCGTCGAGCTCTTGTCCGGAGTGCTTTCCGGCACCCTCTTCGTAGCAGCGGTGCTGTTCGTCTGTTCCAAACCAGAAAAAAACGGTTGGTCTTCAGACACATGCTCCAAGAAGTATCCCGCGTGGCCTTTATTGCTTATCTGATTGCATAGAGGCTTCAGGGTTTCTCCGCGGAATTCGCGACCAGCGGTCAAAAACATGCCGAGGCTCGCGAAAAACGAAAAAATGCCCGAAAAAAATGCCGGGCATCCTACAATACCGACCGTCGACCACCAAGATCACCGGCAGCGTGCCGCGCCAACAAGGTTGGCAGGCCGCTTCCGAGGGTTGTCATCTATTCCTTCCGGCCACTCTGGTCAGCGCAGCCAGCCCGTAAAAGGGCTATCAACAGGAAGATACCGCAGGAGGGAGCCGGGCCCTTTGGATACCGTCTCTGGATTTCGAGTGATTTCCTCAAGCCAATCCGACTGGATTCCCCTCTCGCTCGCGTTTCGTAACCTGCGAGAGACGGCGAGAGCCCGTTTCCCACTGACCCATTTTCATCCTAAATGGATTTGTAGCGAACGCGTTTTCCGTTGCGCCCAATAGGACGATCATCCACTCGTTTACCGACCTCCACCGCCAGGGAAACCCGACGTGGACGCTCGGAGGGATGACTACCAGGTCGGCGATCTTCGGCCTCGTTGACCCGTAACTCGCGTCCAGCCAACTTTGTGCCATCGAGTTCCGCCATCGCCTTCTCACCCATTTCACGGGTGCCGAAGGTCACGAAAGCGAATCCGCGAGGTCGTCCGGTTTCCCGATCCTCAGGTCGGGTAATATCAAGAATGGGATCGTAAGAGGAAAGCATGTCGCGCAGTTCGGGCATGCTCGTTTCGTGGGAGAGATTTCCAATAAATAGTTTTATCATAGTTGTCGTTCGTTTCGATCCTGCCCGCGAAATCCACCACACTGCGCTTCAACTCAATTCAGAGATCCATGAGAAACCATCAAGCAAACGACCAATGCCCGGTATGGGCAAGATGCGTGATCGTTACATGGATGGCTTCCGACCCCAAAGGTTTTCTCATTTCTTGGAATCCAAAGGGGGGTGAACCGGGCTTTTTCCTCTCTCAGAGACTCCTTCCGCGGCCGCCAAACTCAAAATACGCGATCTTTAGGCACTCTTCCATTTGGTAGGAATCATTCCCGTCAGACCCACGAGACTGACACTCGACGAGAACACTTTTCGAGGAAATCTGCTGCCGATTCTCCTCAATGACCTCCTAGGGAGAAAGAAGGTCAAAAGAAAAATATGGAGGGTATGCTGCCGAGATAAACCCTGTGAATCCCTTTGGCTTCAGGGTTTTGGCCCTATTCGGTCTTCTCGAATCCGGAGCAGCTTCTGAAGAGAGAGCACCCCAGAATGACGTGAGTCGAAAGTTTCGCACCTCACTTTGGCCTCCGCTTTTCCGGCCTCGAGAAATGGTGGTGATCCGCACATCCTGCAAATCGTTTAACCACTGAAATACCGACAATTGAGCAACACGGGCAATTGAGCCCGAAACTTTTCAGTTTCAGATTTGAGTATCTGAGGTTAATCTATTTTTTCTCAGAAATAACCGTAATCCCTCCTATTTCGCAGGCACTAACCTGATGAGCTGGTCGGGATCATTCATGAGAACGTAGATCAGACCATCCGGGCCGGTCGCGACATCACGGATTCTTCCGTAGTCTTTCAGGATCGTTTCCTGCTCGCTCACTTTGCCATCACGGATGCGCAGACGCTGGATCTCCTTGGCCCGAAGTGAACCTACGAGGAGATCATTCTGCCACTTCGCGAAAGGTTTTCCGGAGTAAAAATCGAGCCCGCAGACCGCGATACTCGGGACCCAATACGTGGTGGGATTGGTGATCCCTTCCTTTTTAGTGAGATCAGTGATGGGGGTGCCATCGTAGTTCATCCCGAAGGTCGTGATGGGCCAGCCGTAGTTCTTCCCCGGTTGAATCAGATTCAGCTCATCCCCTCCCCGCGGTCCATGCTCCGTGCTCCAAATTTCGCCAGTCTCCGGGTGGAGCGTGAATCCTTGCGGGTTGCGATGACCCATCGACCAGATGCCGGCCAAGGCCTCCTTGCCATCAAAAGAAGGATTATCGTTCGGGACCCGACCGTCGTCATGGAGACGGAAGGTCTTGCCAAAAGAGTTACTCAACTTCTGAGCGTTCATGTTCTCGCCCCGCTCTCCAACGGGAAAGAAAAGGTAGCCCTCTTTAAAAACAAAGCGGGTGCCAAAGTGAGCGCCACTCTTGGTATAGTCCTTGAGCGGTCCTTTCCAAATCACCTCGTTGTCGACCCATTGATGGTCTTTGATGCGACCACGAACGACTGCCGTCAGCGCCCTCTTTTTCTCCTTCTCGAGATCCTCGGGGTGAGGATCGCTGAAGCCGAGATACACCCAACCATTCTCGGAAAACCCAGGATGAAGAGCGACCTCGAGAAGCCCTCCTTGGCCGTGAGCCGAGACCGCCGGGATTCCTGCGATCTTTTGAGAATCCAAGGTGCCCTCCTCGGAAATCAATCTCAGATCGCCCCCACGTTCCGTGACCAACCGGGAACCATCGGGAAGGAAGGCAATCGCCCAGGGTATTTTTAACTCCTCGGTCACGACTTCCAAAGTGTAGTTGAGGTGCTCGGTCTTGGTCACTTCGCCCGCTTTCGGCTTGGGGAAAGTCATTCCCTTGTTTTTCATCTCACCTTCCTTTTCTCGCATAAAAACGATTAAGGATCGGATTTTCTGATCACTCAGAGTCTCTTTATACGGGACCATTCCAAGTTGAGGAAATCCTTCCTCAATCGCTTTCGTAAGTTGGGCATCGGAGCTTCCATGCTTCCAAATCCCATCAGTGAGGGAGCCTCCCAAACCCCCTTCAAGCTTTACGCCGTGACAGCTCGCGCAGAGGTTTTCATAAAGTTTATCCACCTTCATCTTCGAAAAATCAGGCTGCGTGTCCTGCCCGAGGAGTGGGAGTGGAAGGAAAAAAAGTGGCAGGAAGCGCTTCATCAGAGCAAATCCTAACTGGGAAAATTAGAATTGCCAATCCGCAGTGAGCCAAAATGCACGAGGCTGACCAATCGCGATCAGACCATTTGTACTCCTCCCGCTGATGATCTCGGCATCGAAGAGATTTTCGACCCGGGCTCCGAGTCTCAGGTCGTCAGTGGCTTGCCACGATGCGGCCACGCGGGAAGACCAAAACTCCGGAAGCCTCCTTTCGCCCAGAAGATCATCATAAGCCGAACTCTGATAATCGAGCTCCAGCGAGAACCACCAGTCCTGACCTGGTTGGTATTGTGCAGCAAGATTTATGGCAAAGGCCGCCGACTGGGGAAAGCTCTCGTTCTCTAAAAGCGGCTGTTCTGGTGAGGACTCAAAGCGGGTGTTCGACCAAAGGCCCTTGCCGGAGAGCGTGACAGAGTCATCGACCGCCCATTCAAAGGAACCCTCAGCTCCGTAGACCCGTGAGTGCTCGACATTCTGCCGCTGACTGCCACTCCCACCTGTCGGCAAGGAACCAAAGATCGTCGAAATCTCGCCCGCGTCGGTCACCGGGACGTTGGCAATGGCATCCTCGATCCAGTAGTGAAAGCCTCCGAATCTAAAAGAAAAAGAATCGTCCAAACGAGACCCCAGCCCTGACTCCAGAAAATGATAGCGCTCTGGCTTTAGGGCAGGATTGGCCTCGGTGATATCTCCACGGACCCGAAATGGCCGGTGCAATTCATTGAGCGTCGGAAGCCGGTAGCTGCTTCCGACGGCGAGATCAAAGAGCCACTCCTCGGAGAGATCCTCTTCCCAACGAAGTGAAAATGTGGGCTCCCAGTCACCGCGATCGCTGGAGGAATCATCGCGGAGCAGGTTCCCGCTGCTCAATGAGATTTCACGGCGCAGCCCGTCGCGCAACTCCCAATGATCGAGACGGAGGCTGGCATCGATCCTCGAACTCGGGGAGACCTCGTACTTAACCGTGGCAAAAGCCCCGACCACATCTTGTTCACCTCCGGCTCTCCGGCCGCGAAAGGTTGCTACGTTTTCATTGGTCTCACCGCTAAGCAAGCGGAAATCAAGGCCGCACAGGATTTGTAATTGATCGAAAGCCTCCCAGTCAAGTGTCAGTCCGCCCCCCAAACCGGTGCCGGGGACCTCGAATTGATCAAGCGCGAGATGTTCACTTGCGCGCTCAGGAGCAGCGGCGGAAAATACCGATGTGAACTGGCGGTCTTGATAAAAAAGAAGAGCCTGCCAACTGAGATCATGGTGCTCGCCGAGAACTCTGAGACTGTAGTCGAAAGCCTCGGTCGAGTTTCCAGTGAGAGCGGTGCCATTCCCTCGCTCCTCATCAAACCATGAGAAGCGGGATTGAATTTTGAGGTCGTTATTGAGTGCCCATTCGGCCTGAAAAAATGCTCCTCGTGTTTCCAGATCGGCCCTGCGATCAATCTCACCGCGTTGGGATTCTTGGAGAAGGAAGTAGCCCTCACTTTGGCTCCCATGCGCACCGACTCGGAAACGCCACCGTTCATCAGCGGAGACGAGATCCTGAAAAAAGCTGCCAGCGAGATATCCGTGACTCCCTCCGGAGAGGGTTAAGCCACCCTGCCCGTCTTTGATCGCTTTCGTGGTGAGCTGGACGCTTCCTCCCACGCTGAGATTCCCCCAGATGCTGGATTGTGACGACGATGAAAGTCTCACCCTGCTCAGTAAGGCCGGATCATAACGGGCCCAGTTCACCCAGCCGCCGAAAGGATCATTCTGTGGAATGCCATCGAGAAGGACGAGACTGCGAGAGGCCGCGGTCGCCCCGATGTTCCGGAGACTCACTCCAGCCGAGGTGGGATTCCCAAAGAGCGCGCTCTGACGACGGTAGAGGGAAAATGAGGGATCAGTGGCGAGGAGAGCATCAATGGTCTGCGGTGCGAACTGCTGGATCTTAAAGTCGTCCCAAACAGTCTCATTGGGAAGGATTTCGCGGGTCCGCTCGCCGATGACAACGACCGGTTCGAGAATCTCCTGCGAGAGTGTCAGGCTAGTCGCGCCGAGAGTCAGGAAAAGAAAACGCATGGAGGCGCTAATAAAGCGGGTTTCTTGAGAGAGGCAATTCCTGATTCGGCAAGGCCCTCTATGATTTATAAAAGGCCGCTTCAGGAAAAGTAGGGCCGCAGATCGTCGCTCGTTCCCCTCACTTTCCGAGTGCTCCAAATTGCTTGGGCCTCGGCTTCGCACCACCAGCACCCGGTTTCGCGATCTCTTTCTTGAGCCACTCCAGGCCGTCGAGATTGTCACCGAGCGCGATCTCTGCATCGAGTTCGTTCTGATGATCGAGGATGCCGACCGGACCGTCGTAGCCGCTTTCAACCACCGTCTTCAGCATCGCCAGGTCGTGCTCGCCCTGCGCCAGCGGCAGAATCTTTGGCTTCGCCGCGGCGTTCATGCCGTTGAGGTTGAGGCAGTGGAGGAACGGTTTCATGAGCGCGAGAGCATCTTGCCAATCGCCGATATTTTCGTGGCCATGGTGCCAGTTGTAGACGATCCCGACGTGCCGGTGACCGCGGGCCCGCAGCCCTTGGCACACCGCAACGAGATTCTCAGGCTCACCACCCCAGCCGCCATGATTGTAGAGCCCCAGCTTGCAACCGAGCGTTGAGGTGCGCCTTGCCAGCGGATCCATTGATGCCACAACGGCCGCAACTTTTTCCTCCTGCGTTCCCTCCTTCGGAGTCAGCGCTGTTTGCCAGATCTGCGGGTGAAGTCCGTGCTTCTCGAAGAGTGCGAAGGCCGATTCATGGCCACCCCAAAAGGCAAAGTATTCGATGCCGTGCTTTTTGTATTGCAGAATCTCCTCTTCAAATTCGGCGACATGCTCGTTGCGCCAATCATAGGCACAACGACCGATACCAAGCTCCTTGAGCATCTGCGCCCGCTCGGCCGGATTCCGCTTTTTGGCATCGAAGGGAACGATACACCACGCGACGAGATTCTTCCCCTCAAGATTCTTCGTCGCGTCGTTGGCAAAGGATGACCCGAGGGACAGGATTAGGATGAGGGTGGAAATTTTCATTGGACGATTGTGATCATGAGGGTGTGCGTGGTCTGTTCCCGATTGCCCGTCTTATCAGTCGCGAGCGCGGTGAGTTTCAAATTGCCCGGTTTCAAGCCGCTCGGTTTGACACTCCACCTTACGAAATTGTAATCGAGGTAGCTCTCCTTGTCTTTCCTATATTGAACGTCGCGGCTACTTACAAATTTCGCATGCTTTCCTGCGCCGAAGAGATCGTGCCCCACGACCGGAAGACCCGAGAGCACCGGATCTTTCGTCCGCTTACCCCCACCCATATCAACGAGCGGACGTCGGCGCGCATCGTCGTTGCCATCACGACGGTCTTCGATCTTCAAATTAGGCACGTGCGTTTCGGCCTTGCCGTTCATGTTATCGTCGCTCAACTGGATAAATGGGATGCCGCTGAGGCCGGAGAAGGTGAGGGAGTAAGGTCCATCGTGGGAGTGCAACCGAATCCGCGCCGTCTTATGCCCATGCACATCCGCGACGCCCGAGTGCGCCTCTCTTCCACCGCCAACCTTAAAAACCGCGACGTTTAATTCCGTATCACGGTCACGAGCGAAAACGAGCGAACCCTCGACGTGAAGGAAAGGAATCAGATTCAAAGATTTGGCATCAAAAACCACGGCATGCTCGGAGCGGATATGCACCTTATTCCCTGCTTTTGGCAGGCGCTCAGGGTCCCAGGTTGCCGCTCCCCACCACGCGCCGTCGCGCTTCGACTCGAGCGTGTCCGGTTCAGCGCAGAAGACCCCAGAGGAGAAGACCATAAAGGCGATGAGAATCAGAGGCCACAGTTTCATGCAGAGAGCCTAGCGTAAAAGAATGTTCCAATACAATCGCGATCTCCGCACCCAACACGCTCTCCGGGGCAAGAGATTTTGACTTCCTGTTGGGCCCTTTGGTCGCTGAGATTCGTAGTTGTAATCTTTTGGTTTGCTGGGCATTCGCGTCAGATTAAGAGTTAATGCGCTGAAATACAGCAGATTAAGTGATGTAAAGTGTGTTTTTGTTGATATGGCGCGCGGTCCCGCAGGCTTGGTATGTCGCAACCAATACCCGCCAATTGCTCGAATCTTGCCCTGCCCAATCTCGATGTTATCGCTGCCGAAACGAAACTCGTCATCCCTCATTCTTTGAAATATTCTCCGAGTGGATTTCTCCAATCCCTCCTGAGTTCGGTCGCCAACGGGCTGGGTTCCTTGCATCAAAACGCCTCGGAACTCAAGGACCGGACCCATGCCGCGATGGCCCGCCAATCAATGCACGACCGCTTCACCACCAAGTCCACGGCCTTCCTCATGGAGCAACGGTTCAAACCCGCCGCAAACGCCTTGGCGGGAACTAAAATCCTCCGCGTTTTCATCGAAGATGCTTCTGGTTTGGCCTTCCCCAAAGCCAACGCCGAGGTCTTTCCCGCGCACGGAAATCATCACGGAAAAACCGCTGGGGTGAAGGTTGATCTCACCTTTGATCTTCTTTCCCAATCCATCATTTCACACTCGCTGGAGGCCGCCACCTCTCAGGATACTGGATGCGAATGAGCACCCAGAACATATCCCAAAGAAGTCATCATAGAGGTCGGACCGGGGGATCTGGTACTCCGCGACATGGGGTATTTCAGCCTGAATGAATTCGGTGAAATCGAGGTGCGAGGAGCTTGGTGGCTGACCCGCTTGCCTTTGAACGTCGGGGTTTTGTTGGAAAATGGGAAAGCCCTTGAAACACGTCTCAACAGCCGCCGCCAAGACATTCTTGACCTCGAAGTAAGGGTGGGAGAAGTTGGTAAGATATGTCGTTTGGTGGCAGTGCGTGCCGACCCACAGGTCGCGCGTGGCCGCCGTGCGGCGCGTCGCAAGAAGGCGGCCAGTGCCGGGAAAAAGCCCTGCCGTAAGGGACTCATCCGAGATG
>JBLIDI010000001.1:0-61259 GCA_047634075.1 Akkermansiaceae bacterium | reverse complement strand
TCCTCGGAAGCAACTCCTCGGAAGCAACTCCTCGGAAGCAACTCCTCGGAAGCAACTCCTCGGAAGCAACTCCTCGGAAGCAACTCCTCGGAAGCAACTCCTCGGAAGCAACCGCCTCGAACTCTCGCCCAACAGTGTCAGCGTGGCGAACGGAATCGTTGCCGTGGCGATCGCAAGAAAGAACACCGAGACCGGCAATCCCGTTCCAGGACTGGTCGCCTTCTTTAATACCGACGGCGAACACCTCGTCTCTACCCGCGTCGGATTTCTACCCGACATGGTGACCTTTACCCCAGACAAGCGATCCCTCGTCGTCGCCAATGAAGGCGAGCCGAATGACGATTCCACTTTTGACCCCGAAGGCTCCGTTTCCATCATCGATACCAGAACACTCTTCTTCGCGCTAAGACTCCAAGACATCTTGGATTTCTTCGGATTCCGGTTCGAGGTTTCCTTCGCCGAGCCGGAAATGCGCACCGCGCACTTTCGCCGCTTTAACCTGCAGAATCTGCGGCCCGGGATCATCGGTGGCCCAGGATCTTGAACCCGGATTCATCGCAGTCTCTCCAGACTCGCGCTTCGCTTACGTCACCCTTCAGGAAAACAACGCCGTCGCAATCGTGAATCTAAAAAGCGCGCGTGTGACCAACATCGAGGCCCTCGGCTTGAAAGACGACTCCCTCTCCGGGCTCGATGCCTCGAATCGGGACCACGCCATCGACATCCAGCCCTGGCCCGTTCTCGGGATGTATCAACCGGATGCTCTCGCCCTCTACCAACAAGGCCGACGACGCCTCATCGTGACCTCCAACGAAGGTGACGCCCGTGACGACGACGGCTTGAGCGAAGAAGTCCGCCTCTCTGATCTAAAGCTCGATCTCCTCTACGACAGTGGCTCGGATCTCGAAAACTTCACGGCCTCCCTCATCCCCGCGGAGTTCAACTCGACCAATGATGAGAACGATTTCGCCGACAGCCGCAGCGATGATAAAGGCCCCGAGCCCGAGGGGATCGCACTCGCCCACATCGGGGACCGCGACTACGCCTTCATCGGCCTTGAGCGGGTCGGTGGCGTCATGGTCTTTGACATCACCACTCCTGAAACTCCGGTCTATCTGCAATATCTCGTCACTCGCGACTTCTTCGGAGAGGCCGAGGAAGGCACTGCCGGTGCGCTTTTTCTTCTACTCATAATCCCACTTCATGATCCAGGGATCACCCGTGCGCTTTTGCTCAGCTTTCAGGCGATCCTTATACTTGGCGAGAGCCTTCGCGTGAGCGGGGACACCGGCGAGATTTCGGCTTTCGTTGGGATCAGATGCGATATCAAAAAACTCGAACTCGGGGCGATGAATGTATGAATCAACAGTCCGGCCACCATAGTCGGCATCCTTGCCTTTCACCCACTGGGCCTGCCAGGTCGCCGCCACCCAGAGGTCGGACGCAAAGGGATAAGGCTGACGGTACGCGATGTTCCAAATGAGCTTGTATTGCCGGTCGCGAATGACCCGCATCGGGTAATACATCTGGATCTCGTGAAAGGTATGGGACGCGGAAACTTCATCCCACCCGGGAGGTTTCACTTCCGTCAAGATAGGGAGCCATGAACGACCATGGTAGGACTTGGGGGGCTTGCCCGTGTTTTCGCCTACCCCGCCTTTTTCGAAAGACAACGGCTGGGCGGGCGCGGTTTTGGCCGGATTCAAGGCCCCCGCGAGAGCAAGGATGGTTGGAGTTAGGTCGGTGTGCGAGATCATCGCCTCACTCACGATGCCCTTCTTGGCCGCACCGGGATAACGCACCACAAATGGCACCCGCAGACCCGCTTCATAAACGGTGGTCTTGGCTCCAGGAAAGGCCATTCCGTGATCAGCCGTGAAGATGATCACGGTGTTCTCCCACTTACCATTCTCTTTCAGCAACTCGATCAAGCGGCCCAGCCCTTGATCAATGCGGGAGCATGACTGATAGTAGTTGGCGATCTCCGCGCGGGACTCGGGCGTGTCCGGTAGAAATCCGGGCACGATGACTTTCGCCGGATCATAAAAGACTTCCTGCACGCCAGGATGAGCCTTTTGATTTGGGAGATTGCCAAAGCGATCCGGCTTGTGCTCACCGGGAAAGGTCTTGTCGAAACCTCCGCCACGGTGGGGGTCGGAAGTGGCGAAGTAGAGGAAAAAGGGCTTGTCACTTTCCTCGGCAAGGATGGGCTCGCACTTCCCGGCCATCTGCACGGCATTGCGCGCATTGCCTTTGAGGTATTGATCGAAGTGAAACACCGACTCGGGGGCGACATGTAGTTTGCCGATCTGAACCGTGCGGTATCCCGCCTGTGCCATGAGCTGGGGAAGCGCAAAGGCACGCATCGAAGCAAAGGACTCAAACTTGTGGAAGTGGTGCGTGTGTCCGTATTGCCCGTTGAAATGATTATGGAGGCCGGTCAGGATGACCGAACGCGAAGCCGAACAGGAAGCAGTCGTGGCGAAGGCCTGGGTGAACATCGTGCCCTCTTTCGCGAGAGCATCCAGATGGGGTGTCTCGATCACCGAGTTCCCATAACACCCCGCGACCGGAGATTGATCATCCGTGACAAAGAGAATGACATTCGGCCGTTCACCCGCCACCACCGGCAGCAAGGAGACAAGAAAGATTAAGAGAAGCTTCATCCCTCGAAGGTCTCTTCTTTGCCATTGTCGGTCAATACAGGAGAAAATCAGGGCGCAGCCAAGCATTCGAAATGATACCCTTGGCTTAGCCGATTTTTGCGCCAAAGTCCCCTCAACCCTAAGATCATGAATCCCTATCCCAAAACCTTCTCCCATATCGGAATCTCAGTCCCAGACCTCGATGCTGCTGTCAAATTCTACGCCGATGTCATGGGCTGGTATACCATTATGGGACCCACGGTGGTGCATGAGGAATCTGACAGCGCGATCGGCCAGATGTGCCTCGATGTTTTCGGCAAGGGATGGGGCACCTTCAAAATTGCCCACCTCTCCACCGGAGACAAAATCGGGATCGAAATGTTTGAGTTCAAAAACAACGAGAAGCCGAAAGAATTCGAGTATTGGAAAACGGGAACCTTCCACTTCTGTGTCCAAGACCCAAACATTGAAGAGCTGGTCGAAAAAATCGTAGCGCACGGCGGGAAACAACGCATGCCGATTCGGGAGTATTACCCTAAGAAAAAGCCATTTAAAATGGTTTACGTTGAGGATCCATTTGGCCTCGTTTTCGAAATCTACACCCACAGCTACGAGTTAACCTATTCGCAAGGAGCTTATTAAAGCAGAGTCCGGTAGTCGCCATCTCTGCGTGTGATCTTATCGCGGTCGAGACGCTCCAGTAGCGGCATGATGACCTTGCGTGAGGTATCGAGATGCTGTCGTAATTCGGAGGCCGTCGCCTGGCCATTTTTTTCCATAAAGGCGCGCACTTGATCGATGGTGTTTTGGAACACTTGGCCGCTCAAGGTGACCTTGGGATCGAGTGGAATGATCTGGCGGGTCCGGGAAAGAAACTTATAGGCCGCCTGATGATTCGCAGTCGCTTGCAGCTCGGCCGGAAGCGGCGGAGCCAGCCCGGCCTCATCGAGGGTTCGCAGAATCTCAGCAGCCGGGCCTTCCAACTCCGGAGGAAGTTCCAGCGAATGTGAATTATGACAAATAATGTTCTCGGCCACCTTGAAGTTCTTTTCAGTTAACTGAAGGAGAAGCGCATCAAACAAACCCGCAACTGCGGTCGCAGTCCCCAGATTTTTCTTCAAAATATCCGTCGACATGCCGACATGATCGGGGTGACTTACGTGATAATCTTGGACCGTTTTTGAAGATTTTTTAACGAGTTCTTTCCAGTAAATCGCGTGGGCAAAATGCTTCTCGCCCCGCGGAATGACTTCATTCGCCTTGGTCAACTTTTTGAGCGCTGTTTTCACCTCGGCATCCGCGAATGGCAGTGACTGGGTCAGAACGGTCGTGGGCACGAAATGATCGCGCTCCAAGTGAGTCTTCAGCAGGACGAGCAGGTCGTGAGGAGCGAGGGCCCGGGCGTGGAGAAATGATTGCCGCTGCTCGGAGCGGAACTGACGTCGGGTTGGATGAGCATCGAGGACGATCGCTCCGGCCAAGGTGGCTTCGCCGGAAAGCTCACGAATGACCAACCTCTCGCCAGCCAAAGCGTGGATGGGATGATCGAAACGGAGTTGTGCAATCGAAGTATCGCCGGGGCCCAGAACAATATCCTCGGGGAAAAGCACCCTCGCCTGGGTGCGGCCGGAACCATGGTGTACGAAGACTCGGTGGTTCGACTTGAGCGGACGTTGCGTTCCTTTTTGCCCCGGAATGGGCCGGTGGGAACGGGTGATCTCGACATCGATTTCGAGGGTCGCTTCGCCGGGATTTCCTCCCACCAGCAGGTGGCCGCGCGAGACTCCTTTTTTCCCCTTCGAGCTGAGAGGGAGATCGGGAAGGTTCAAAGCGGTGCGCATTCCGGGGACCGCTTGATTGAGTGAGGCACTGTGGTTTTGAATCGAGCGAACGTGCGTCTTAAGACCCGATGGATAAGCGGTAAGTTGGGTGCCCACCGCGAGTATTCCTCCGGTCAGGGTTCCGGTCACGACCGTCCCGACCCCCTTCGGCGAGAAGGCCCGATCGACCGCGAGACGGGGGTGTTCAAAATCGCGCGGAGCAGGAGTGTTCGCCAGAGTCTTGGCAATCATGTCCTTGAGTTCATCCATCCCAAGACCGGTGGGAGCGGAAACCGGGACGATGGGAGCACCCTCCAAAGCCGTCCCTTGCAAGTCATCGGCGAGGATCTCAATGACAAAATCGAGATCATCAACGAGGTCCGCCTTGGTAAGCGCAACGATGAAATTTTTGATCCCGAGATAGGTCAAAATTTGCAGATGCTCCTCAGACTGGGGCATCCACGAATCATCAGCCGCCACGATAAAAATCCCCAAGTCGATCGACGCCACTCCCGCAACCATGTTGTTCACGAAGTCCGCGTGCCCTGGCACGTCTACCACTCCGATCTCGAAGGTGTCATTTTGGGTTTGGGGGATCGGGAGAGAGAAATGCGCAAAGCCCAGTTCGATTGTCACGCCGCGTTCCTTTTCCTCCGGCAAGCGGTCGGGATTGGTCCCGGTAAGGGTATAAACGAGGGTGGACTTGCCATGGTCAATGTGACCAGCAGTGCCGATGATAAAATTACGGGGCATGGTTCTCAGGATGCTGGCACGATCTCGGAGATCCGTGCTTTTTCAAAATCAAAGGGCGTCATTTCAAGAGTGACCCGGACCCCCGGAACAATCTCGTCCTTGCGAGATTCCAGCGCCTTGGCGGGATGCGCAATCACCTTCTTGCCATTGGGCAAGCTGACCCGGAAGGCGCGGTCGCTTAAAATGAGCAGGACCTCGCCGGTCGTAATGATGGGTTCACTGGGCACGGGGTAATTTTTGGATAAGACCAGCCGAGAAGCAAGGAGGGAGAAGAAAAGCTTGCGAGAGATTTAGAGGATTCGAAGGTGGGAGGGTGATTCTACATGTGCCGGCTCAAGAAATGATCGAGAACTCGAGCGATCTCGAAACCATCTTCTCCGAAGGGGGTTAGGGAGATTTCTCGTTCGGCGTCAAGCGACCCCGCCGCCCCCCTCTCCTCTCGTGGCGATCACAACGATTACTTCTTGAGCGACGTCAAGGTGAGGCCTTTGAATTCGACCTCAACTCCCTCGGCTTGCAGCGCAATCTGACCTTTGCTGACCGTGCAATTTTTCCCGTGGTTCACCATGTCGCCATTGACCCAAACCTTCAGCTCGGCTCCCTGGCACTCAATCACCATGGTGTTCCACTCGCCCACTGGCTTCTCCGATCCATCCGTGAGGTTGAGAATGCGACGCGAGTCTCTCTCCTCGCCACCCCACTTCTGATTCTTACCCTTGGGCCGGCGTTTCTCCATATTGGGCACCTCGATGTTCTCGGCAATACACCAGAAGTCACCGGCATTGGTATGGTGCATTTGCACTTCGATCGAAGCCGGAAACATTCCGTAGAGAGCCCGGGGAGTGGACGCATGCACCAGCACCCCGCAATTTCCAGGCTTGGCCGCAAAACGATACGCCAACTCCAGGCGGTAGTTTTCGTGGACCTTGTCCGTGATCAAATGCCCGCCAGGATTCCCAAGACTCACCAGCATGCCATCACGAACGATGAAGCTGGGCTTTACCTCCGCATTCTTATCAGCAGCAGGAACGTCAACGTGCCAGCCAGTGAGATCCTTACCATTGAAGAGCGCAACCGCTTTCTCATCATCCGCCAAGGCAAGGGAGGAGAAGGCTAAAGAAACAACGGCGGCGAGGAGACGGGATGAGTTTTTCATAATAATTCCTTAGAAAAGATGCTCCGAAACCGTCTTTCTTTCAAGTGTCATCATCGTCGCTTTCTCAGCCCCACCCAGGCATCCCAATCATTCAAAAGCGCTGCATCGATGACCCGACCCACCGCGCCCTTCATTCCCCCGATGTCCGACCCGAGGTGAATTCCCACCAGGGAACGCCGACCGCCTCGCTCCATCCAAACCGGACCTCCACTCACGCCCTTTGAGGTTTCGAGGTCATACCCGAAAACGCTTCCCTGAATCGTGGTGACTTTCCCCGCTCCCACGAAAAGCCTCGCTCCGGTCGCGCCTTTGATCCGCTTCGATTCACCCGGATATCCCGCTACGCTGATCACATCCCCCACTTTCAAATGCCCCACCGCCCGCGAAAGCTGGAAGGAATTCCCCCTCCCGAAATCCTTCCCCAAATCGACAAAACCATAGTCACACCGCACCAACGGAACGCTCGATTTTTTGAGAGACCGATGAGTCAGCCGAGCCAGATAGTCCGGAGAAACACTCCAGACCTGGTCCTGCGGCAAGCGCCCAACATCCCCGCGCTCCCGCCGCACAAGACTGTCGGCGGTTTCATCATTCACCTTGGAAACATCCGCCCTCCCAACGGCCAGCTGGATGCTTCGCAGACTCCCTTTCTGCGAGGGCGGATCGTAGAGGCTATGCGCCGCAGTCAGGACATAACGTCCATCGATCAGAGCACCGGTGGCCGAAGAATCCCGCCCCAGAATCACCGCGAACTTCCGCTTCATTCTTAAAAAACAAATCCCCTCGGCATGACGACCCGGAACCATGACCTTCTTGCGAAGGGTTGCGAGATTTCGCTCTCCCGAATGCGAACATCCACTGATTGAAAAACCGCATCCCAGCAACAGACCCACGACGATATTTCTAAATCTGCGACGGCCCTTCCCTTCTTTCATCGCGGCGAGTATGCCTCATCCTCCCAAGCAGGCAAGCAGCAGCAAATAGACATCAACAGAGCGATTTTTACTATTGCCTTAATAGATCGGGTTGTTCACGGTCCTATCTCCAATAGACGAAAATATCCTTCAGCAAGCTACCTTCCGTTACCCCAAGGAGATTGCAAAACAAGCCTATGATTATGAAAAACAAGACAAACCTCACAGGACTCGCGCTCACTCTAAGCCTAGCCGTAAGTGCCAGCGCAGCAGTCTCCTTCGTCGGTGTTGATTCCACCGCCGGGGCGAACTGGCGGACTGCTGCAAACCTTGAGTCCGACAACGAGTATGGCACTGCCGGGTATGTCGTCTTCGGGCTCAACCAAGACGATTCTATTTACGATGGCAACTACGACGTCGGCAACACCAACCCGTTGAACCTCTACAACCTTCCCTCCGGAATTTCCGTTTCGACCGTCGACATCAACATTGGCATGTGGTCTGGAAACGGGAACTTCGGAACGATCGAGGACCCAGGCAACAGCAACGCGATCACCAGCGCGCCAGTTCTTGCGAACTCGACCGGAACGAGACAATTTACGGTTTCACGAGCGCTGAGCACCGGCTACCGGCTCACCCTGCTGACCGCCTCCGGTGACAACCAGGGCACGGAGTTCACCCTCACTGTCAACGATGGCTCTGGGTCCATGATGTCGAACTACGACCACGCGGCGAATGGCCTCGCATTCCATGTCTTCGACATCTCTGCGGGCACGAGCGACATCGTGATCGATATTGCGTCCACTGCCGAGAACCGTTCATTAACTGGAATTGGGTTCGATGTCCTCCCTGTCCCCGAACTATCTTCCACTCTTTTGCTCGGCCTCGGGATGACCGGCATTGCTCTGCGCCGCCGCCGGTAAGTTTCGCGGTAGCTGAACCTGCTCCACTCGCGGTCACCGGAAAATCAGATCCGTGGGGGCTTATTGCCCCGATCTTCCACCTCCTTATGTCTCTCTCCAATCTCATTCCGTGGGGTTTCGCGATTCCAACCATTTCGAGTCTCCCCTGAGCTTTCCTTTAATCTAGAAATCCTTCCCTCAACCGCAACTCCAACAAGCCCAATGAAAATGCCTCATCTTACCAAACTCATCACCGTTTCGGCCCTCCTCCTCGGGGCCTCGACCGCAGGCGCGACTGTCACCGCGATCGGCGTGGACGCCACTACCGGCCCGAACTGGCGTAGCGCTGCCAACCTTGAGGCTGACAACGAGTATGGCACCGCAGGTTACGTGGTTTTCGGACTCAACGAAGCTGATGCCGTCTACAACGGAGATTTCGATATCAGCGATACCAATCTTCTTAACGCCTACAATCTACCCGCCGGAGTTTCCGTTTCGACGGTAGACACCAACATTGGCATGT
Source organism: Akkermansiaceae bacterium (assembly GCA_047634075.1). GTDB lineage: Bacteria > Verrucomicrobiota > Verrucomicrobiia > Verrucomicrobiales > Akkermansiaceae > SW10. The sequence goes on along the minus strand of JBLIDI010000001.1, from coordinate 52,546 downwards.
GGTCCGGCAACAACGCCAACTTTGGCGAGATCGAGGATCCCGGAAACGGCAACGCAATCACGAATGCCCCCGTCCTTGCCAACTCAACCGGAACCAGGCAGTTCACGGTCACGCGCGCTGCCAGCGAGCCGTTCCAGATCACGATCATGATGGCTTCCGGGGACAACCAGAGCACGGAATACACCGTAGCACTCGATGACGGCTCCGGTTCCGCGAGTTCGAACTACGCCCATGTCACGAACGGCCTGGCCTACCACGTCTTCGCTGTTTCCGACGGCAACAGCGACATCTTAATCAACATCACCAGCACCCCCGAAAACCGGAGCCTCATGGGAATCGCTTTCGACACCGATACCGTTGATCTCACCGACCCGAGTGACCTGAACGCCAATGGGATCGGCGACAACTGGGAGGAGTTCTACTTTGGAGGCGTCGGGATCGTCGATCCTGCTACTGACGAAGAGACGGATGGGCTCAGCAACTTGGAAGAGTGGCAAAACCTGACCCATCCAAAGGTTGCTGACAGCGATTCCGATGGCCTCAATGATGGCGAGGAAGTCAATACCCATTCGACCAGCCCCACGGACCGCGATACTGACGACGACGGCTACAATGATCAATTCGAGGTTGATAATTTCGCCTCTGGTTTCGACCCTCTCGTAGATGACTCCAGCGAAGATCCTGACAGCGATGGACTCGACAATGCGGCCGAGCTTGCGAACTCGACCGATGCCCTCGACCCGGACTCAGACGATGACACCATTGAAGACGGCGACGAAGTCGGTGGTAACCTTAACCCTTACAACGGAGGGATCCTTGGAGTAGCCCCCGGCGACCCCACCTCCCCTAATAATCCAGACTCCGATGGCGATAGCATTGCTGACTTTGCCGAGATCGACAGCGCCAACGGCTACATCACTGATCCGAATAACGCGGACACCGATGGCGACGGAACCGCCGACAACGCAGAGATATCTAACGGTTCGGATCCGACAAATAGCGCGAGCATTCCGCCCGTCCCCGCCGGGCTCATCAGCGTTGATCTCCAAGGCAACCCAGAAGGAGCAGCCTTCGCCATCGATCCCGTTCTGATGATGAGTGGCTTCGAACCTCGTGCTGGGATCATGACGGGCGTGTGGAATGCCCTTACCCTGCCTGGACACCCGAACGTGGCTCTCGATCCGAGCTTCGACCTGGTCGATGCGAACGGCAATGACAGCGGAGTCACCTTCTCGCTCACCGGCACTGTCTCAAGCTGGACTAATGCCTCTCAAAACGACCCTCTTGCCAACGACTACCTGTTTGTCAACGCGGGCAATGCAGAGGCGAGCGCGGCGTGGGAAATCTCCGGTGTTGCCCCGCAGTCCAATTTTACCTTTTTCGCCTATGGTAGCGTCGCCCGCGACATGCTGCTGACGGTCGACACCAATGGCGACGGCGACCTCAACGACGAAACGCCGACCAACGTCGGCACCGCAGGCTTCGAATTCACCGGGATAGCTGGTAGCGACGGAAAAATCATCGGGTCGATCGACCCCGGCGTATCGAATGAGGCAAACTGGAGTGGTTTCCAATTCCTCCACGTCAGCGCCTCGCAGGGCGGACTCAGAGTAAGTGACATTCGCCACACCGAAGATGATGCCATCGAGCTCACCTGGACGACCATTCCTGGGAAAAGTTACACGGTAGAAGCCTCCCTCGATCTGGAAACCTGGATCGACTTGCTCACAGAAATAGATGCCGCTGCCTCGCCCGCGACAGCCACCACGGTGATTGTCGACAGACCAGCGGCAATTGAGACGAAGAAGCACTATCGCGTTCGCGAAGAGTAGTCTCACTCATCGCAAATTGATCCGAGATGCGCTTTACTAATCCCAGTAAGCAGGCCCTGACCGACCCACCCCTTAGATGATGACTCTCTTACGCCAAGGCGCCTTTGCAGCGCTCCCACTCCTCGCTACCGCGATGAGCCTCAGCGCATCTGTCACCATCGTGGGGGTTGACTCGACCGCTGGTGCGAACTGGCGCACCGCTGCCAATCTCGACGCAGACCAAGAGTACGGCACGAGCGGCTATCTCATTTATGGGCTGGCGGCGGCGGACAGCGTCTACACACAACCCTACGACATCTCGTCCGCAAACCCTAACAACGCCTACAACCTTCCCGCTGGCGTAGGAGTGACCAGTATCGACACCAACATCGGGATGTGGTCGGGCAATGGCAACTTCGGGACATTGGAAGACCCCACGGCGGGAAATGTTATCACCAGCGCCCCGGTCCTCGCCAACTCCAGTGGAACGAGGCGCTTCACCGTCACCCGCGCGAACTTTGACGCCTTCCGACTCACCGTGATCACCGCCTCAGGCGACAATCAAGGCACCGAATACATCGTCACGGTCGATGATGGCAGCGGTTCCCAATCCACCACCTACGATCACCCGAACAACGGCGTCGCCTACCACGTCTTCGACGTTTCAACAGGCACCTCAAATATCACCATCGACATCGTCAGCTTGGGCCAGAACCGATCTCTGACCGGCATCGCATTCGACTCAGCCGTCGATATCACTGATCCAACCGACAGCGACAACGACGGCATGGGCGACAACTGGGAGACCTTCTACTTTGGGAATTTGAGCCGCGATGGCAGCGGAGACTTTGACTCTGACAGCCTCAACGATGTCGACGAGTGGACTGAGCAAACCATCCCTGACCACTCTGACTCCGACGATGACGACCTAACCGACGGCCAGGAAATCGACACTTACAGCACGGACCCGCTCGACAATGATAGCGACAGCGACGGCTTCAGCGATGGCGATGAAATCACAGGAGGAACCAACCCCAACGACAACGCGAGTTTCCCGGTGGTAACCGTCGGACGGCCAGTGTCCGGTTCTACCAACACGACCCGTGACAGTGTCGTTGTCTTCAACGAGATCCACTACCACCCCGCGGACGATAACGATGCGCTTGAGTATATCGAACTTTACAACCAGCTCGCCGTCGATGTCGACCTGAGCAACTGGCGCATCGACGGTGTCGCTTTTGATTTCCCGGAGGGCACCGTGATCGACGCCCGCAGCTACCTGATCATCGCCAAAAATCCTACCAATTACCCCGGCGCGCTCGGACCCTTTGCCGGGACCCTTTCAAACTCCGGAGAGACTCTACGCCTGTTTAACAACAATCGCGCTTTCCGCACCATCGCTGGCGCAAGTCCGAACGGCGCGAGCTCCGATTCGCTCGACCGTCGCCGCATCATGGATGAGATCTCATACGGCGACACCTCTCCGTGGCCGCTGGGTCCCGATGGTTCGGGATCGACGCTGGCAAAAATCGACCCCGCGACAGGGAGCGCCCATCCGCAAAACTGGACGCACAGTACCGCCGCTAACGGCACGCCCGGCGGGACCAACATCCAGGCACTCCTCCCAGCGATCGCCTTTAATGAAGTCGCCGCCTCGACTGCGCCGACCTTCCAGCTTGAGTTCCACAACCACAGCACCCTGCCGATCGCACTCGGCGGCATGGTCATCACCTCCTCCAATTCTCACCATAGTGACTCCACTTTTCCGGCCAGCATCCTCGCCCCCAGAACATTTAACACGATCGACGCCACCGCACTTGGCTTCACCCCCGCAGACAACGATCGCTTGTTTCTCTTCACCGCAGGAAAGGCAGCTCTCATCGATTCGGCTCGAGTCGACGATCAACTAAAAGGCCGCAGTCCTGACGGCACAGGACGCTGGCTCAATCCTGACACAGCCACATTCGGCAGCGCCAACGCCTTCACCTTCGAGGATGCCATTGTCGTCAACGAGATTTTTTACCACGCCTATCCGGTGCGCTCGACCTCCGGCACGCCGCCGACTTACGCTCACGTTCAAGTCATGGATTTCAACCATGTCTGGCGCTACAACCTCGACGCCGGCACTGGCGGTTTGCCCTCCGGATGGGAAGGCCGCGCCCACACAGTCGATGACCTCAGTTGGTCACAGGGTCCCGGCCTGCTCGGATTTGAAACCGGGACACTTGACGAAGCCATCCTAACAGCCGTCACCCGTGAATCAAAAATCCCTTACTACTTCGAAACTGAGTTCAGCTACAACGACCCAGCAGACGTCGATCAAATTACCTTCGAGCACTACATCGACGACGGCGCCATTTTCTATCTAAACGGCGCCGAGATCGGCCGCTACAACATGGCCCCAGGACCCTTCACTCCCATTACACCCGGCACCACGGTCACCAACGCAACCCTTGGGACACTCTCCTTTAGTAACCCAAACATCCTCCAAGGCAGCAACCTTCTCTCGGTTGAAATTCACCAATCCAGCACCGGCAGCAGCGATCTCGTCCTCGGCCTGCGCACCAGTTTGCGAAAGTTCGAGACCCCTGGCACACCAGCCTCGCCCTATGCCGAGCGCGACGAAGAATGGCTCGAACTCTACAACCGCGGAGCTTCCACTATCGATCTCAGCACTTGGGAGATCAACGGCGGAATTCGCTACAACTTCCCTGTCGCTACGATGCTCGGTTCAGGCGACTACCTCGTTGTCGCCAAAGACGCCACTGCTCTCTCGCAAAAGTATCCGGGCATCACCATCGTCGGTGATTATGCGGGAAGCTTGGGTAACGGCGGCGACCACCTCGTCCTCGAGGACGGTCGCGGCAACCCAGCGGATGAGATCACCTATTTCGATGGTGGTAAGTGGCATGGCAAAGCCGACGGCGGCGGGTCCAGTCTGGAACTGCGCGATCCGAACGCGGACAATTACCCCGCCACGGCCTGGGCCCCGAGCACCGAGTCCGCGCGCAGCGGTTGGAACAGTTACACCTACGAGGACGTCGCGGTAAGCGACGGCATCGGCAACAATGTCTACCACGAATTCCTTATCGCCCTGCTCGACTCAGGCGAGTTCCTCCTCGACGACGTCAGCGTCATCGAAAACGGCAGCACCGAAATGATCCAGAACGGCGATTTTGAAAGCGACACGCCGGGCTCCAGGGCTGACAAGTGGCGCGCCCTCGGCACACACGGGTCGCACGGCAGGACCGTCGTCGTCACTGACCCTGACTCCCCCGGAAACCAGTGTCTGCATATCGTCGCCACCGGCCCAACCGGGGACAAGCATAACAAACTTGAGACCACTTTCGACAACAGCGAGCGGGTCACCGCAGGCGCGACTTACCGCATCAGCTTCCGCGCAAAATTCCTCAGCGGTAGCAACCAGGTCAACACACGCCTTTATTTTAACTACCTGCAGCGCACCACCACCCTTCCAACTTCTGAGATTTGGGGAACGCCTGGGACGCTCAATTCAAACGCACTCGGAAACTCGGGCCCGACTTTGAAGGGCTTGGCCCACGCCCCGGTTGTGCCCGACGCAAACCAGTCCGTAAACGTCGCTATCGACGCCGCCGATCCGGACGGCATCAGTGACCTCACTCTCTATTATTCCAGCAACGGCGGTGCGTTCCAGAGCTCCCCGATGGCCGCCGGACCGGATGGTATCCGCCACCTCGGCACCATCCCCGGACAGTCAGCCAACCGCATCGTCCGCTTCTATGTGCAGGCCACCGACAACGCCAATGCCACCACCTTCTATCCCGCTGGCGGCCCCGAAGGCGGCGCTTTCTATAAAATCCAAGACGGCCTCGCCGATAACTCGGGCGTGCGGCACAATTTCCGAATCGTGATGTCTAACAGCGACCAGTCATTCCTCTTCGATAGAACCAACCGATTGAGCAACGACCGCTTCCCAGTCACCGTCATCGAGGATGAGAAGAAGGTTTACTACGATGTCGGCCTTCGCCTCAAAGCCAGCGGCTTCGGCCGCTTCAACAGCGGTCACTATGGTTTCAATATCCGCTTCCAACCCGACCAACTTTTTCGGGGAGTTCACGGAACAATCTCCATCGAGCGCAGCCCGAACCTCAAGGAGATCCTCGCCAAACATCTCATGAACCGGGCCGGCGGATCTTATGCCTCTTTTTATGATGACGTCGCCCACATCATCACTCCGACCACCGGTGACCGCGGCATCGGCCTCCTCTCGATGGCGCGCCAAACCGGCACCTTCTTCGACGGACTTTTCCCCGATGCCGACGAGACGGGCACCCTTTTCAATCAAGAACTTCTCTACAATCCCAATGGCACCGACGGCGGACCGGAAGGCCTGAAAATCGGAAATCCCTACAACCACACCAATGGCCGCTACGACCTCGAAGACCGGGGCCTCGACAAAGAACCTTACCGGTGGGGATTCCAAATTCGCTCGGCACGTGGACGCGATGATTACCGCCCACTCATCGCCCTCAATCAAGCGATGGCACTCAGTGGCACCGCTCTCAAAACCGCCCTCGACGAGATCATTGATGTCGACCAATGGATGCGCACCTTTGCGATGATGTCCCTCAATGGCACCGATGATATTTACAGCCGAATTTGGGAACACAACTTCCGCTACTACGTCCGCCCCACCGACCAAAAAATCATCGTCCTGCAATGGGATCTTGATCGCTCGTTTCAATTAGGCACCACTTCATCAGTGACACCGAGTCGAAATTCAGTCACCAAAATTTTCGCCATCCCGCAATACCGCCGCCTCTTTGACGGCCAGCTGAACGACCTCATCGAAACAACCTTCAACAGCACTTACACGACCTCGTGGGCCTCTCACTTCGGCACCCTCACCGGCGGCGGTCTCACTGACCTCCCCGGATACATTTCAGGGCGGGCTAACCATATCGCGAACAGCCTTCCTTCCGAGGTCCCCTTCCTCATCACCACCAACGGCGGAAACAATTTCACAGAAGCCGACACCGCCGTTGATCTCACCGGAAGTGGCTGGATCGATGTCTTCAGTATCGCAGTCAACGGCCTTCCCCAGGTCGTCACCTGGACCGATGCCGACTCGTGGCAAATCTCCGTCCCCATCTCGGTTGGCCCAAATTTGCTCTCGCTGAAAGCCTACAACAACCAGGGTCTCGAAGTCGGAAATGACGCCATCACGGTGACCAACACCGGGAGTGTCACCCTCGCCAACGCCGACAATACCATCATTCGCGAGCTCCACTACAATCCTATCGAAGCAAGCGCGGTTGAGATTGCCGCAGGCTTCGCAGATAGTGACGCCTTCGAGTTCATCGAGATCCTTAACACCAGTGAAGCCATCGGCATCGATCTCAGCGGAGCAAGCTTCACCGACGGAATTGATTTCATCTTCCCGCAAGGCCTCACCCTCGCTCCGGGTGCCCGCTTGCTCATTGTCGCGAATCAAGCAGCTTTCGAGTTCCGCTACGGAACCGCCCTTGCCACCATCGCAGGGCAGTTTTTCGGCCAACTCAGAAACAGCGGTGAGCATGTCCGCTTTGAAGCCGCCGACACCAGCACCATCGCCGACTTCACCTATGGTGACGACAACCCGTGGCCAATGGGCTCCGACGGCACGGGATACAGTCTGGTCTTCTCCGGCACCGATCCCAATTCCGCTCTCGCTTGGCGCACGAGCACCACTCTGGGAGGATCACCCGGCAGCGACGACGGCCAGTCCTTCACCGGCACCGCCGAAGAGCTCGTATCGTATGCCGTCCAAAGCGCGCTCACGCCAGTCGTTATCGGGGACTCGTTTCAGGTCAGCTTTCTTCAAAATCTCGCCAGCGACGATGCTCTCGTGATCGCAGAATACTCCACCGACCTCATCGACTGGATTCCCCTCAGCTCTGCCGACCTCCAATCACGCCTCAACCAAGGTGATGGCACAACACGAGTGAGCTATCAGAACCCACTCACACTCTCGACCGAACTCCATCAGTTTGTGCGACTTCGTGTCATGACGAGGTGAGACAAATCCAGCAGGCACAGGATTCTTTGGCCTCATTTCCTCTGCAAGAGTAGACCACCATCATCCAGGGTCTGTCCGGCAGGATAATGAAGATGAACCGCCACCATCCCAAACACTCCTGCCTCGCCCTTGTCAGCAGCACCGGCGAACAAGGTGACTGCACGCGCGCCTCCCTCGACTTCGAACTTGCCAAGCTTAACTCCTCGCCCGTCTACGGGCGTTTTGAGAGTTTGCGCCTTCGCGATGCCCGGCCTATTTTTTTGATAATTTCTGATTAATCAGTTGGGTTTCGCGTTCTTGACGTATTTCTCAAACCAGGCAAGGAAGCGTTCCAGGAGGTCTTTTTGAGAGCTGTGTTTTCTGATGCCATGGTGCGCGTTAGGATAAACTACGAGTAGGGACTGACTGTCGGACGTCCAACCGGGGCTCCCAACCCTAGATGCTTTCGGGGTGATGGGACGTGCCTCGCCCCCTTCGGTGGGCACCATCCAGAGGCGTGATTCAGAGCGGTCATTCTCGAGGTCTTTGGTGCTGATCCAATAGACGACCCATTTGCCGTCTGGGCTTATGATCGGGCTCTCGACGCTCTTCAGGGCAAAGTAGTCATCAATCACGACACTTCGTTTGACCATTTGATCTTGTGCCATTGCGGCACTTGTCCCAATCACCGCCGCTAATAGGGCGAAAAAAGCGAGATACGGGAAGGGTTCCCTGAATTAGAATACTCAACGAGCGGGAGAAAAATGCCGCCAATACCCGCCCCGAGTTCGAGGATCATTGAAGCGCGCTAACCGTTTCAATTACCGGCGTTTTGAGGGTTTTCCTTTTCGCTATGCCTCGGCTCCAGCTGCTAGGAATTTCTTTCTCGCGGAAGGTCCGTGAAGTAGCCGTCGGGCCCCCTGAGAGGAGGGGGGAAGGGCGACTCTACGCAGAGACTGAGCTTCAACCGTTTCCGATCGTTTTCTATCATAGACTTTTGTTACCTGACTTATTTTTCACGGTTTAGGTTGCGTAGTTTTAAATGCGTGTTCCTATTTGTAGGGATATGACTACGAAGCAAACGAACTTACCAACATCGAGTATTACGACCTCTAAAAAAAGGCTTACGAGCCAGGACCTTAGAAAGGCTCTCAATCGCCTTTCCGATATCGCACCTAGCGATAGTCCCCTCATCAGCTGCTTTATCAATTTGACAGAAAACCTCCAAGCGACCCTTCAGCTCTTCGACCGACAGGCGAAGGATATGGCGAGACATTTCGTAGGCTCGCGCTTGGTCGATTTTCAAGATGCCTACGGGGAAATCCGCAAATACCTCACCGACTCAGTCCCCAAAGGCTCCCGGGGAGCGGCCATCTATGCTCGATGGGGGAAGCGCCCCCTTCTCATTCCTTTGGATTTCAAGGTGGTCTTAGAAACCAAGCTCGTCGTCGATACCCTCCCTCATATCTACCCAGTCATCGAAACAAGGGATACCTACCATCGCTTTGCTATTGTGATTGTCACTGAGAAAGAGGCACGCATCGTCGAGACGGTGATGGGCGCGGTCACACAGGAAATCTTCACCGAGCGACCTGAGTTACGCGAGCGCCTGGGACGCGAGTGGACCCGCGAACGATTCCAGAAGTATCGCGACGAGCAGAACGATCGCTTCATGAAGCAGAAGATTGAAATCCTCGACGAATTGATGCAGCGACGCGGGCATAATCACCTTGTTATCGCGGGTAGCCCCAAGATGGTCGCCCGGCTCACGAAGTCGCTCCCGACGCGGCTGAAGGATAAGTTAATCACCACCTTGTTCGCGAATCCGAGCAACGGAATCTATCCCATCGTGGTAGAGGCGCTGGAGGTCTTCACTGCATATGAGCACATCGAGAGTCACGACCGCGTGAGCCAGTTGCAGTCCGCGATCTTGAGCGCTGGGCTGGGCGTTGCGGGTTCAGAGGAAACTCAAAAGGCCATTGCACAGGGTTACGCCGATATGCTCATCATTAATAAGGAGCTGCCAGATAGCGAACTGCGTGAGCGATTGGTCCGCCTCGCAATCCGAAATGACGTCCCTATCGAAACGGTAAAAGACAGCGATGTCCTCGAAGAACTGTCGGGAGTCGGGTGCCTCCTGAGCTATCGCCCGCACTCTAACGAGAGTGTCGCAAAACCCTGATTGAGCCTATCGATTCGTTGCGGCAGGATGGAGCCTTGGAGGGGGGCGGATGGGGCCATGCTTGGCATATTTCTCCTAGATGGCACTGCAAAAGAGGGTCAAAAAGCGCCTTTGCCTCTAGCTCCGGAGCCTCGCACAACATTTTCAAGGCCTCCGGCCAGATCCGCTCCAGCGGATCCTTACGCGTCCTCCAAGTATGGCGGGGCTTATCCTGCTTCAGGACATCATCCTGACGTAAATGCTTGCGCGCAGTATAGCGCGATATCCCTCACTTTTGGGCACTCATAATAAGCGATCTTCCTTGGCTACGCTCATAAACGGGCTTCGTGAGTTGGACTCTACAATCAAGCCAGACATCGACATCTTTGGTCGCCCACAAGAGTCCCGTGAGCAATCACCGCAAGCCCACAATCATCACGACACGCTTCTCAGCGGTAAGTCGCGCGACGATGTCTTCAACTTTGCGAGGCATAACGCTCAGGAAGCTTGGTGACTTGCTCATTGATCCAAAGGTAATCAGAAAAGGAGAGGTGGCGCCCTCGCCGCCTCACAACCCCGGCCAGCGAAACCTGCGAAGCGACGTGGCGAGGGCACCACAGCTCCGGCACGAAAAAGCGCCCTTCTCCGAAGAGAAGGGCGCTTTGTGATTTTTTAAAAGTCCGTCTGACTTAGCCGAAGGTTACAACTTCTTCCTCGGAGGGAGGAACTTCATCGTCACCGGAAGGAGCCTGGGCTTCGGGAGCCGGGGCATCGCCACCACCCTCGCGGAGGGCGGCACGGCGGGACATTTTCACGCGGCCTTTGTCATCGATTCCGACGCACTTGGCTGAGATGATGTCGCCCCTTTTGCAGATGTCCTCGACTTTGTCGACGCGGCCTTCGGCAAGCTCGGAGATGTGAACGAGTCCGTCCTTCCCGGGAAGCACTTCCATAAAGGCACCAAAGGTGGTGACGTTCATGACTTTACCGGTGTAGGTCTTACCGATCTCAACTTCCGCGAACATCATGTTGATCATGTTCTTGGCGGCCTCGAGGCCTTCCTGCTTGGCGGCGTAGATGTGAACGGTGCCATCGTCTTCGATGTTCAGCTCCGCACCAGACTCAGCCTGGATCGCTTTGATGTTCTTTCCGCCCGGTCCAATAAGCTCGCCGATGCGATCTTGTGGGATGACGACGGTCTCGATGCGGGGAGCGTAGGGGCTCAATTCGCCAGGTCCGGTGATGGACTCAGCCATTTTCGCGAGGACAACGCCACGGCCTTCGATGGCGAGGTCGATGCCTTCTTCGAGGATGGCGAGCGGGATACCGGGGAGCTTGAGATCAAGCTGGTAACCGGTGACCCCTTCGCTGGTTCCACAGAGTTTGAAGTCCATGTCGCCGTAGAAATCCTCAGAACCAATGATGTCGAGGATGACAACGTGCTTGGTCATGTTGCCATCAGCATCTTGTTCGGTGACAAGGCCGGAAGAAATCCCTGCCACAGGGCGGATCATGGGAACACCCGCGTCAAGAAGAGCCATGGTCCCGGCACAAACGGTCGCCATTGAGGTGGAACCATTGGACTCCATGACCTCGGAAGAGATACGCATGGAGTATGGGAAATCCTCAGTGCTCGGAAGCATCGGCGCGATGGAGCGCTCAGCAAGAGCACCGTGACCAATCTCACGACGGTTCATGCCGCCAAAGCGACCGGTCTCACCGACCGAGAATGGAGGGAAGTTGTAGTGGAGGAAGAAGTTCTTGGAGTCTTCACCACCGGCGTAGTTATCGACATAGAGCTTCTCATCAGCAGGTGCGAGGGTGCAGATGCCGAGGGCCTGGGTCTCACCACGGGAGAAGAGCGCGGAACCGTGCACACGTGGCAAGGTGCCCACTTCGCCGTAGAGTTCGCGAAGGTCGCGGAGGCCACGACCGTCTGCCCGAACGCCTTTTTCCATGATCGATAAACGGAAGGCTTTCTTCTGGATGTATTCGAAGACCTGCTCGATCTCGAACTCGGTCGTCTTGGGGAATTTCTCCTTAATGGCGGCCTCCACTTCGTCACGAAGTGCGCCCACTTTCTTGCCACGCTCCACTTTGGAAGCCGCGTAGATGGCGTCCTCGATGCGGTCACCGGCGACGGCGTATCCGATCTCAAGGAGTTCCTCTTTGGCAACGGTGACGACGTAGTCACGCTTGGGCTTGCCAGCGAGTTTGACGAGCTCTTCCTGAGCTTCGACAATCTTGGCGACGGCCTCTTGAGCGAAGTAAAGAGACCTTTTGAACTCGGCATCAGGGATCTCGTTGGCCGCGCCTTCGATCATGATGACGTCGGTCTTGTTCCCCACGTAGATGAGGTCGAGATCGGAATCTTCACGTTGCTCGAAAGTTGGGTTGATGAGGAACTCACCGTCCACGCGACCAACGCGCACGGCACCGATAGGACCGGCGAAGGGGATGTCGGAAATGGCGAGAGCCGCGGAGGCCCCATTCATCGCAAGGACATCGGCGTCATGGATCTGATCGGCGCTCAGGAGGAGGGCGATGATCTGGGTGTCATAAAGGTAACCTTTCGGGAAGAGCGGACGCAGCGGGCGATCCGTCATGCGGCAGGTGAGAATTTCCTTCTCAGTCGGGCGGCCTTCACGCTTGAAGTATCCCCCGGGGAAAGTTCCAGCGGCAGATGCGCGCTCCTTGTATTCGACCGAAAGGGGGAACCAGGTCTGGCCCTCACGGATTTTCGTTTGTGAAACAGCGGAAACCATCACGATGGTCTCTCCCATCTGCACGGTGACTGCTCCGTCTGCCAACTTGGCAAACTTACCGGTCTCGATGACCAAGGGGGCCGGCCCAACATTGGCCGTTACATTTTGTATACTCATTTTCTTTGTTTGGTAGATCGCATCGGGACCCTCCCGGGCGATTTTTTTGTTTGAAAACGGTGTGGCCTTCCCGGTCTTATTCTTGGGTGGGAATTCCGCTCCGCTGAGGTCGCCGCTATCAAATCGCGGCAGCCCTCAAAGCAAAAGGGCCACGGTGAAAATCACCGTGGCCTTTTGCAAATTGTCCTACTTGCGCAGGTCGAGCGCTTTTAAGACCGACTTATAACGGTCTTCCGACTTTGTCTTGAGGTAATCAAGAAGCTTACGGCGGCGTGCCACAAGACGGAGAAGTCCGCGGCGTGAGGCAAAATCTTTCTTATGCTCCTTCATGTGCTCCGTGAGATGCTTGATCCGCTGGGTCATGAGGGCTACTTGGAAGTCAGCGCTTCCGGTGTCATTGTCACTTTGCTTGAAGTCAGCAAGGTTGATTCCGTAATCTTCGGTCATTTTAGTGGTAATCGGGATAGGCCGAGCCACTTCATTGCAGCTAAACCGTCCTTCGACGCGGGGAGATAGTCAAAAATTGGGAATAACTCAACCTTATTCGGAAGATTTCCGCTTGGTTCTCAAGGTAAGCCACAAGATAAATCCCGGAACCGTCAGACCGACCATAAACCCCATGTTTCTTCCCGGGAAACTGAGAAAAAACGAAGAACCAGGATCCGACCGGGGATCAGCAAGTTCCATGGCTCGATGCTGCGATAGCACCACCCAGAGAAAAACACCCCAAAAGACGAGCATGATCAAAAGAAGAAATCGCTCCAACGACATTTTCACATCTTCTTGGAAAAATCTCCAGCGATCCCGAAAAGCGCCATCTTCCATGCCAATTCGATGCTGGGCTCATTACGATTTGTCCAAAGCGGTTGAGTTCAATCTTAAAAGGCAAGTCCTGCAAATTTGGATAAGCGCAAACCTCTTCCCATGTCATCGCTTGATCATACTATGCGGAGCCTCTTTATCCAGCCCCCTACTCCACCACGATCTCACTCGGATTCCAGGTCACCTTGGGATATTCTAGGCCTAATTTATCGAGCGCATGCGTGATGATCTGGCTCACCGCCATATCACGATACCACTTATAATCACCCGGGATGATAAACCACGGAGCCTCCTCGGTGCTCGTCCGCGCAAAAACATCCTCGTAGGCCGTCTGGAAATCATCCCACCGCGCCCGGTCCGCCAAATCTTCCGGGAAAAACTTCCAATGCTTCTCCGGCCGATCCAGACGCGACTGAAGTCGCCGCTTTTGCTCGTCTTTAGAAATATGCAGGAAAAACTTCAAAACCGTCGTCCCCTCATCCACGAGCATCTGCTCAAAATCGACGATGTGCTGGTAGCGCTTTTCCCACACGTCCTCGGGCGCGAGATTCTTCACTCTCACCGCGATGATATCCTCGTAGTGGCTCCGGTTAAAAACCGCGATCGCCCCCTTCGCTGGTATCACTTTATGAATTCGCCAAAGAAAATCATGTGAGAGTTCGCGAGCCGAAGGCGCTTTAAACGACGTCACTTGAACTCCCTGCGGATCCACCCGCGAAAAAACCTTCCGCACACATCCGTCCTTCCCGCCGGTGTCCATCGCCTGCATCACGATCAGAAGCTTCCTCTTCCCCTCGGCAAAAAGCACCCGCTGCTGATCCGCCAACTTTCCACGGAGTTCTTGAAAAATAGGCGAAGCCTCGTCTTCCGGCTTACCGAGAATCCCCAAGGTTGTCGTCTTGAGATCATTCAAACGAACACTTTGACCGGGGGCGACTTGGCACCCTTGCGTGAATTTTTCACCGAGCATTCCTTCACAATTCCCGCCTGCGCCTTGCTTGCAAGAAAAAGGTCACAATTTCCCAGTTGCCGAACCCCCAAACTTGGGACCTTATTGCACTGAAGACCATGCTCGACCTTTCCTCCGAAACGCTCCGTGCCGCCGTCCACATTGGCGCCAGCCACGCCTCCATGATTATTCTGCGCATCGCAGAAGACGGCACCGAGGAGCGGGTCGATTTTTTAGAAAAAAATATTCCCCTCGGTCGCGATATCTTCGGCCGAGGCAAAGTGAGTTCCTCCACCATCGAGCAAGCAGTCACCGTCATCCGCGGCTTTCAGGAAGCACTCGCCGAACTCGGCCTCAGCGATATCCCCGTACGCGCGGTCACCACCAACACTCTCGAAGAAGCTTCAAATTCCGAGGTCTTCCTCAACCGCCTCCACATCGCCTGCCATTGGCGCTTTGAATCACTCGATGACGGCGAGATGACCCGTCTCGTCTTCCTCAAGACCCGCCGCCGCCTCCGCGATACCCCCTCGATGCAGATGCGTAATACCATCGTGGCCCACGTCGGTCCTGGAAACGCCCGCCTCATTCTTTCTAAAAAGGGCCGTATTGTGCGCTACCAATCATACCGCCTCGGCACCCACCGCTGCTGGGAACGCCTTCACTCGCCCGACCTCACCGGAGAACCCATCATCCGCCTCATCCGCGAGCAAATCTCCGGCCTCATCGCCCAGATTCACTACGACTTTCGCGACGAACAAATCGAAGACCTCGTCATGATCGGCACCGAGATCCAGATGCTCGCACCCTACCTTTCCAAGCCCGATAAAACGAAATCACGCTACCATATTCTTCGCCAGCTCACCTCGGAAATCGCCGCGCTCACCGAACCCGAGCGCGTCCGAAAATTCAACCTCGATTACCAAACCGCCGGCACCGTCCTTCCTGCCCTCGTCATCAATGCCGCCATCGCCGAGTGCTTCGACCTCGATTCCCTCCGCGTCTCCCGGTCCGACTATGAAGAAGGCCTTCTCACCGACCTGGCCCACCCGGACGCCGCCCACGACGAACTTAAATCCCAACTTCTCCATTCCTCGAAACTCACCGCCAAAAAGTTCGGCTGCGACATGCGCCACGCCCGCCATGTCGCCCACCTCAGCAGTCGCCTCTTTCAGGAAACCCAGGAACTCCACCACCTCACCGCCCAAGATGCCCTCCTCTTGGAAGTCGCAGCCATTCTTCACGAAGTCGGCAACCACATCTCACCCAAATCCCACGAACTCCATGGCCTCTACATTATCCGCCATTCCGAGATCTTCGGCCTCAGCGATCCCGACCGCCTCCTCGTCGCCCTCATCACCCGCTATCACCGCAAAGCGACCCCACAGCTTTCCCACACCCACTACAAAAAACTCTCCCCGCCCGATCGCATCCGCGTTGCCAAGCTCTCCGCAATGCTCCGCGTCGCCGATGCCCTCGAACGCACCCACTCGCAACGCATCAAGGATTTCACGGTCACCATCGGTGATGGCAAAGCCACCCTCCACCTCGAAGGAATCGTCAACGCCTCCGCCGAACGCCTCGCCCTCCCCAGCAAGGGCAATCTTTTCCAAAACCTTTTTGGCCTGAAACTCGTGCTCAACGAAAGCACCTAGTCTCATTTCTTACCCTCTATTTTCATGAAGCCTCCTTACCTCAACCGCGAACTCTCCTGGCTCGAATTCAATCAGCGCGTCCTCAACGAAGCCCTTCGCCCCGATCTCCCTCTTCTCGACCGCATCAAGTTCCTCGCCATCACCGGTGCCAATCTCGACGAATTCTTCCAGGTCCGCATTGGCGGCCTCCACACCCTCCGGTCCTCCGCCCCCACCGTCCGCGACATCTCCGGACTCGATGTCGGAGAACAACTCGAAGCCATCGAGAAGCGCGTTCGCCGTTTCAAGAAAGACCAAGAGCGTCTCTTCCAAAAAGAACTTCTCCCCGCCCTTTCAAAAGAAGGCCTCCCGCTCCACGCCATCTCGAATCTGGAATCCCACCAAGTCGAGAATCTCTCCCACTACTTCGAAACCAGCATCGCGCCCCTTCTCTCACCACTTCTTCTCACTGCTGAAAATTCTCGCCAAATTATCCCCTCGCTCCGCGTCTGCCTCGCCCTTTCGGTGCTCGATCCGACGAGCTCCGGAGAACGCATCGTCATCCTCCCACTTCCGGCCTCCGTCCCCCGCACCGCCCTCGTCGACGAGGGCGGCTTCGTCCTGCTCGAAGATCTCGTGGCACGCTTTTGCTCCTCTCTTTTCCCCGGCGAGGAAGTCACCGCGCACACCACCTTCCGCCTGACCCGGAACACCGATATCCCCGCCAATGAGGACGAAGCACACGACTTCGCCGAGGAGATCCACCAAGTCGTCACGGCCCGTGGTCAATCCTTTCCCGTGCGCCTCCAAACCTCCCAAGACAATGCTCTCACCCACCAGCTCATAGAGCTTCTCAATCTCGAGATTGAGAAAGTCTATCTCATCAGAAACGCCCCGCTTGCCCTCGCCGATCTCTTCTCACTTGCGATGGCCGATGGCTACAACCACCTCCGCACCGCCCCTATTTCCGGAGCCGAATCTCCCAAGATCGATCCCACCCGCAGCATCTTCGAGATCCTCGAAAAAGAACAGGATATCATCTTGGTCCACCCCTACCAATCCTACCGCCCGGTGGTGCGCTTCATCGAAGAAGCGGCCCGTGACCCGCACGTCGTAGCGATCAAGCAAACCCTCTACCGCACCGCCAAGAACTCACAGATTGTCGATGCCCTCGTCCACGCCGCCAAGTCCGGCAAGCAAGTGACCGCGCTCGTCGAACTCAAGGCCCGCTTTGATGAAGCCCACAACCTCGATCGCGCCGAGGAACTCCGCCGTGCCGGAGCACAAGTCCTTTACGGAGTGAAAGGCCTCAAAACCCACGCCAAAATCACCCTCGTGATCCGGAACGAAGATGGCCGCCTGAAACGCTACGTCCACCTCGGTACCGGCAACTACAACGAGCTCACCGCGCGCTTCTACACCGACATCTCTTACCTCACCTGCCGCCCCGACTACGGCTCTTATCAGCCTCATCGAGGAGGAAACGGCACGGGCCCTCGAAGGCGAGGAAGCCCGAATCATGGCCAAGATGAACTCCCTTCAGGACAAGGAGATGATCGATGCCCTCTACGCCGCCTCCAAGGCCGGGGTTGAGATCAAGCTCAATATCCGCGGCATCTGCTGCCTCAAACCGGGCGAGCGCCGGGAGGCCAAAAACATCAAGGTCGTGTCCATCATCGACCAACAACTCGAGCACATGCGCATCTTTCACTTCCATCAGGGCGGAGATAGCAACGTCTTCATCTCCTCGGCCGACTGGATGACCCGCAACCTCGAAAAACGAATTGAGCTCATGACGCCCATCGTCGATAGCTCATCAAAAAAACTTCTCACCGGAATCCTCGAAAGTTGTTTCCGCGACAACCAAAACGCCTACCTCATCCAGCCCGATGGCACCTCGAAACGCATCGAGCGGGAAAAGGGTGAGCGCCGTTTCCGCGTGCAGGACCATCTGGCCCAGCTCTTCGAGCGACAGGCCGCTGCCGCCCAACAGGCGCGTTCCAGTTCCCTGGAGCCACACCTCCCCAAGGGGTAAAAAAGCCAAAGTCTGAAGTGATTGCGCAAGACGGTCAAGTTGGCTTACCGCCTTCTTGCTAAGAAGGCAGGGTCCAACGCGGCGAAGAGATTTCCCCCATCCAAATGACGATCTTTTCTCAGACCCGAAAGATACCCTCCTTAAATTAGCAGGGAATCCCGATCATCCGGGCGCTTACCGGAGGTGCCCTTTCTTAATTTTTCACGACCACAAAGAACTGTTGATCGTCCAGCGGGAGACCTAGGTCATTGAAATTGATAGGGAAGATGGTCGTGGTGGCTTCGGCTGCAGCGAGAAAACTATCACTCAATTCGTTCCAGCTTGCAAGTGGGAGGGAGAGATCTTTGGTGGCAAAGACCGAGTAAGAACTCCCTTCTTTCGAAGTAAAGGTAAGGTCGACAAGGATATTATCCTCAGTGCGAGTTTGCGCGATATCAACGATCTGAAAAGGATCGGTCGTACCTCCGGTCAGGCTTGCGATGCTCGCGCCAGCGCCGTCATTCCAGATTAAACTCACCTCTTCCTGGGTCAGAACGCGATTCCAGGCCCCGACATCATCAATTTTCCCGTTCCATCCCCTGTTTCCAGCATCAGGGTTGCCGCTGATCTGCATCGGGTTCCCCCTATTCTCGGGAACATACGCCGTCGTGTCTGTTGCCACCAAGACCCCATCAATATACATGTTGGTCTCGACGCCAGTCTCAACCGTTGAGACCAGAAGATGCCAAGAGCCGTCCTGTTCATCGAGTTTGGCGGGATAGTCGTGCGGCTTCCTGCCCGAAAACGTCAATGAAGTTCCCGAAGCGCTCGCCCGGGCAATTCGCCAGCCGTTTCCTTCACCTTTGGCAATGATCGTTTGCCAATTGGTGTAAAGGAACTCGGTGGTGTACCAAGCCGAAATGGTAAAGTCGCTGGCCGTGAAATCGAAATCGTTCTCGTCACCGCCGATTGTAACAATGGCTTGGTTATCGGTGGAGTTGGTAAAATCGACTGCGCTCCCAAACTTTCCAGCAACGAAAGCGGCACTGCCTGTTCCCGTAGTCACTAGGGTGCCATCGTGGGAAGAGTCCACTGCGGCGCTGTAGTCCCCGTCGAGGGACCAGTGTTCGACAAGACCGTCGACGAGTTCAGCATTTAACAGAGGAGTGCTCAGGAGCAGAACAGCGGCAGAACAAAGAGAAGTTAAGGTGGCGTTTAATTTCATAAAAAAAGTAAAACACTAGTTTGCCTCAATGGGACTTTCTTGCAAGGAATAAGAAACCGTCTGAGCGCGCTCAACCCAGAAAATCCTGTTGGGCGCAGCATAAAAAACCGCGGCCCAGCAAGAAGCTGAACAGCGGGATCGTTCTATTTGCACCGGAGGTGTTCCCCGGCGGCCAGTCGAATGACTAACGTCGTTTGCGGAAAATCAGCGCGAGGCCACCGAAGCCCAACAAGGCCAATGAAGTAGGCTCGGGAACGACAGAGAGACTTGCGATGCTGGCTCCGGTTCCACCATTCCAAATCGAGTCGACTTCAGATTGGCTCAGAGCGCGATTCCAGATGGCAACATCATCAATGTTCCCGTTCCATCCCCTGTTTCCTGCGTCAGGGTTGCCGCCGATCTGCATCGCGTTCCCCCTGTTTTCAAGGAGGACCCCCGATGAGTTTGTTGCCATCAAAACCCCATTAATATACATGTTGTTGTCACCTCCAGATTCAACCGTAGCCACCAAATGGTGCCAAGAGCCGTCTTGTTGATCGAGTTCGGCGTCAAAGTCATGCGGCCTCCTGCCCGAAAACGTCAATCCGGTTCCCGAGGCACTCGCCCTGGCAATTCGCCAGCCATTACCTTCACCTTTACCAGCCAAGGTTTGCCAATTGGTGTAAAGAGATTCAGTCGTATACCAAGCGGAAATTGACATGCTGCCTCCAGTAAAATCCATATCGTTTTCGTCACCTCCGATTGTGACAAAGGCTTGGTTATCAGTGCTATTTGCAAGATCGATTGCCGAACCAAACTTTCCAGCAACGAAGCTGCCACTTCCGGTTCCAGTGGTCACCAAGGTGCCAGCATGGCTAGGGTCCACTTCTGCGGAGTAGTCGTCGTCGAAAGCCCAATTTTCGACGAGACCGTCTACGATTGCGGCATTTGCTGAAGCAGCAAGCGCAAGAGTAAACGCAGCAGCGAGGGTCTTCCGGGTTCGCTTTTTTGCGAAATTTCTTTGGTCGGAATTTTTCATAATATTTTTATTTATCCGCAAAAAATCACCTTTCTCGTCAACCAAGAAAGAAATAACTGTTCGCGTTCCCTAAGGTTACATCGCTGGGCAGGCCCCTCGTCAACCGTAAAATGGCGCAACACGCTGATTTGCATTACGCCAAGGAGCTTGAAGCACCGGATAGCGCCGAACCTTCGAATTAGCGAGCAAGCCGACATCGTCGCTTTGGAAACCACAATCAACAAAGTGATCTCACCTATGAGTAAACCACCACCGGGCCCACCCCGCTGCCACCCTGCACTTGTCGCAGCTTGGCGACCGCCTTCTTGATCTTCGCAACCGCCTCATCGGTCTCCTCGCGGGTTGTGAACGAGGAAAACGAGATCCTCAGGCTGCTCTTGGCCTGCTCGTCAGAGATCCCCATCGCCTTCTGCACGTGACTGGGCTGTTGCTTACCCGTCATGCAGGCACTCCCGGTGGAAATTTGCACCCCTGATTCATCGAGGAGGATCAAAAGCCCGGCCCCCTCGCAGCCCTCAAAAGAAACATGCGCACAGGTCGGGACACGATGCTCCCGCGAACCGTTCAAGGTCACGCCCTCGATCTCCTCAATCAGTCGTTTCTCAAGGTGATCACGGTTTGCGGCCACCCCGGCATGTTGATCTTTCACCATTGCCGCACGCATCAAGCTCGCCGCTTTCCCCAACCCGATAATATAGGGAACATTTTCGGTCCCGCTGCGGCGACCCTCTTCCTGCCCCCCACCCCGAATGAGAGGCTCGAACCGCACTCCCTCCCGTAAATAAAGCGCCCCGATTCCCTTAGGAGCATGAAATTTATGACCGCTGATGCTGAGAAAATCCACAGGAACCTCGCGCACATTCACCGGAATCTTGCCCACGGCCTGAATGGCATCGGTGTGAAAGGCGATGCCATTCTCACGCGCGATCTCACAGAGTTCGGCGATCGGCTGAATCACTCCGGTCTCGTTGTTGGCCCACATCACACTCGCAAATCCCGTCTCTGCGCCCTCGCAGGCTTCCCGAAACTGATCCACCCGCATCCGCCCCTCGGAATCGACCCCACAGCGATGCACCGCAAACCCGACATCCTCCATGGCCTGACACGGTCGCAGCACCGCGCTATGTTCAATCGTGCCAGTAATGACGCGCGAGTTCTTACGCCCGTATATTCGCGCCAACGACTTCAAGACCATGTTGTTCGACTCGGTCCCGCACCCCGTAAAAACAATCTCCTCCTCCTTGGCCCCAATTAACTCCGCCACCTCGCCGCGCGCCTGCGCGATTGCCTTTTTCACGACACGACTCGCCCGATAACCGCTCGAGGGATTGTAAAAGTGCTCTGTCAAAAAAGGTATCATTGCCTCAACCACTTCGGGATGGACCGCGGTCGTCGCGTGGTTATCGAGATAGATCATTGCCTACATTTACTCCACCCCTTAGCTTTCGGCAAGCCGATCTCCACATGTCCATTCGTCGCCTCCGCCAAGCCTTAACCTACCTGACGATCATCCTCGCCACTTTGGTCGCGATGCTTCTCTTCCAGCGATTCCAACAGCAAAAAGGCCAGCGCCAGATTGCCGGAGAAATCATCTCTATCTGCGAACTGCCTGACATTTCGGAGGAAATCATCGTGCGACACGCCGTGATCGACCGCTCGGAAGACGAACGATTTGTCGACGTGATCCTCACTCTCACCGGCCCCACCGAAACCCTCAATAACTGGCTCGAGCAAGTCGATGGCTGGGAGAAAAAACGACCCGGTGACGTTCAAAACCACCGTATTCGTGAAGCGGAAATGAGTTCACGGGTCGACTTTAGTGCCGAAGTTTATTTAGAGTGACCCATGCGTGTCGCTTTCCTCTCCCTCCTCACCGCCACCCTCGGCCTGGCCGCCGAAAAACCCAATATTCTCTTCATTGCCATCGATGACCAGAATGACTGGATCGGCTGCCTCGACGGGCACCCCAACGCCAAGACCCCCCACATCGACAAGCTGGCCTCCCGCGGCACCCTTTTCACCAACGCCCACTGCCAGTCCCCCCTTTGTAATTCCTCCCGCGCCAGCCTCATGATGGGCCTCCGCCCGGACTCCACCGGCATCTACGGCCTCGCTCCTTGGTTCCGGAATCTCGACGAATTCAAAGATCTCACCGCTCTCCCCCAACATCTCAAGGCCAACGGATACACCACCTACTCCGCTGGCAAAATCTACCACGGCGGCTACGGCCGCAAACCCAAGGACCAGGAGTTCGACCATCTCGGCCCCGGTGCCACTGGCGCTCCCTTCCCCAAAAAGAAGCTCGTTAACACTCCCAGCGAAATGCGCCTCGTCGACTGGGGCCTCTTTCCCCACCAGGACGAAGACAAGGGCGACTACAAGATCGTCGACTGGGCCGTTAAAACCCTCGACTCCAAACCCGAAGGCCCCTTCTTCCTTTCGGCCGGATTTTTCCTCCCTCACGTCCCCTGCTTCGCCACCGAAAAGTGGTTCGACCTGCACCCCGAGGACAAAACCCAGCTCGCTCAAATCAAGCGCGACGACCGCGATGACACCCCCCGCTTCTCCTGGTATATGCACTGGTCCCTTCCCGAGCCCCGCCTGCGCTGGCTTGAGGAACACAATGAATGGATGAACCTCACCCGCAGCTACCTCGCCTGCACCACTTTTGTCGACGCCCAGATCGGCCGCCTTATGGAAGCTCTCGAGCGCAATGGCTACGCCGACAACACCATTATCGTTCTCTGGTCGGACCACGGCTGGCACATCGGCGAAAAAGGCATCACTGGAAAAAACAGCCTCTGGGATGACGGCACCCGCGTCCCCCTCATCTTCGCCGGCCCCGGCATCAACAAAGGCCGCTGCACCCAGCCCGCCGAGCTCCTCGACATCTACCCCACCCTCTCCGAACTCATCGGTGCCAAGACCCCCGACCACCTTCAAGGCCTCAGCCTCATGCCTCAACTCAAGGTTGCCACCGCCAAACGCGAGCGCCCCGCCATCACCACTCACAACCACCACAACCACGGCATCCGCTCTGAAAACTGGCGCTACATCCGCTACGCCGATGGCTCCGAGGAACTCTACGACATGGTTAAGGACCCCAACGAATGGACCAACCTCATCGGGAAACCCGGCCATGAAGAAATCATCGCCGAACACAAGAAGTGGATCCCAAAAACCAGCCGCAAACCCGCCCCCGGCAGCAAAGCGCGCATCTTAACTTACGACTTCAAAACCAAAGAAGTGATCTGGGAAGGCCAGAAAGTCCTCCCCACCGACCCCATTCCGATGGATTGATAAACGAATTCATTCTGAATAAACTAGGCCTCTGGATCGCCCTACCTTCCGATCAAAAAATGACCAAGCCCCTCCTCACCCTTTCCGCGATCGCCCTCTTTGCGGGAGGCATGATGTCAGGAAGACTTCTCTTCCCGATTTCGCAATCACCTGATCCCGACACCTCTTCGAATTCCACCCGCACCATCACCAAGAAAACCTCCACATCCCGGGACCTCTCCCGTCAACTCAACACCATCGCCTCTCTCATTTCAAATTGGGCCAAAAAGGACCCTGACTTAAAAGAATACGCAAAAGGAACCATCGAAGCCACTGGGTCTCAAAGTGATCCTGCTTCCGCAGCAGAGGCCAGGGTTCTAAGCCACGCCGGTGATTGGATTCTTCACGATTCCGAAGCCGCCGAGAGATGGCTCAAATCACGGGGTCCACACAAGCAAATCTCAGCCAGCAATGACACTTTGATCGACTTGGCCCGCGAACATCCGTCCCAGGCAGCGGAACTTTACAAGCAAATGCTCTCGTGGCCATCTCATCCAGATCTTCCCGGCGCAAACTTGATGAATGCCGCCGGCCAAATTGCGGGGCGCTGGGCCAGGAAAGATCCGCAGGCAGTTATCGCATGGCTTGATTCTCTCGAAGCAGATCATGCCAAAGACAATGCCTTGAGCCAAGCTACTACAAATCTCGCGAAATACGCACCTGTCCAAACTGCCGAACTTTTTGCAAAGATTTCATCCGAAGAATTCCGAGGTGCCGCTGCGCGGGACATCGATAAGCAAAACTTCTATGATCAGCCGCAGATCGCTTTCGAGTGGAGCCAGAAAATCGAGGACCATTCCCTGCAATTGAGAAAGACCGGCGACGTGCTGAGCCGCATCCAATCACAAGTCGACTTCGAGGGCGCCAGAGAAATGGTCTCTCAAGACAATCTCACCGAAGCGGAAAAAACAAAGCTCCTTCAACGCATTTAGAACGACGAAGGTGGTGTGCCCCAGCCTTACACCGGACCACCCGGTATCAATATCCCATCGCAGTAACTCGTGAAAACTCTCCCCCCCCCCCTCCTCGCCGTTCTCATCTTCGGAGCCGGAATTTTTGCCGGTAAAATAGCCTTCAAAAATCCGGAACCGGAGGCGGACGGACAACCTGCTCTCAGCCAGCGCACCCAGCGCACGAAAAATCCTCGGAGCTCTGCGGGTCGTGATTTCTCAGAGCGACTCCAAAGCGCCCAGGCCCTGCCAAAGGTCGGTGACCGCGAGCGTGAAATGATCCTCCTACTCACTGACATAGAACGAGATGGCTCACACCATGTTCAAAACACTGATCCGGAACCCTGCGATTACGCGGCAAGTGTTCGAATCAGCCCCTTCACTAAGAGGCCCGAAAAGCATCAGCAAACTTGCGAAAGCATGGGCTCGTTCTGACTTCGAGGCCGCGAAAAGTTTCGTCACTTCACAAGACGATCCCGCTCTAAAGAAATCCGGGGTCACTTCGATCATGGAAGAATGGGGACGGCTGGACCCGGCGGCAGCAATCGCTTACCTCGAAGAATCGCTTCCGCTCTTTGCAGGCGGACATAGCACGAGCCATTTCGGACTCATCCGCGGCTGGGCTGAAAAAGATCCCGAGGCCGCCTTTGAATATGCCAAAGGATTCAAACCTGGCTCCCCCATCATGGCCGCAACCTTTTATGCCCTGGCGGCCTGGATCAAAGACGACCCGCACGCTGCTGTCGGCGCCATGAAAAGCATGTCTGACACGGTCTATCCGAGCGCCCAAATCGCCGCGGAATGGGCCAAGGTCGACTTGAATGGCTCAAGAATTATGATCACAAATCCCGCTACTCGGGGATGAGCGCAATGGTCCGCGATCTTTCCAAAATCGATTTCAAAACCAAGGAAGTCATCTGGGAAGGCACGAAGGTTTTCCCCACCGACCCGATCCCGCTGGATCGCTAGATCCAAAACTCACTCTCGCATTCCAAAGTTCCCTTAGCTAAAACCAAATCACTTCGTAGCCCGCTTCTCCATCTCCTTCGCCTTGCTCTTTTCCCAAGCTTCTTTATCCGCGAGGAATTTCTCCTTCAACTCGGCCACCGTGGCCTCGGCATCTTTGATCAAACGCCCGGTCTCCAGTAACTGCATCTCCTTGCGAATGAGGTTTTGCAAAGCCCGCTGATTTTCCTCTTTGGCCGCATCTGGGAACATCAAAGGGGTTTCCTCATTCAACCAGTCATCGCTTCTTTGGGTCGCCAGAGGGATCTGTTTCGAGTTCGTCAAATTAGACATGGGATTCCGTGCCCAAGCATAACGGTAATGCCTCGGCTCCGAGACATGAGGACTGCTCAAAACCAGGACGTTCTTAATCGTCTTGGGACGGTTCCGGCTGTCGACCCCATCGGTCGCATAATTCGTCTCGGCCTGATAAAAACGCCTATCCTTACCGGCAATCGCAAAGCCCAACATCTTGCCATCGCTGTCATCGTTCGTGCTGATCTGGGTCGACATTGTCAGGCGTAGGGAACCTGCACCCGCCTCCATTTTTTCAATCGTCGGAGGCAACCAGTATGAGGAATCATTGGACATGCCATACTCTTGAACGAGGGCCCATTTCGCGATTCGCTCACCCGCTGGCACCTTAATCTGAGGATGATACCAGGTCTTCCGAAAATCATAAGTGCTCGCAAAACCAATCGCGTCATCACCCGCTTTCTGGAAATCAACAAAGGTCTGATACTGGGCCTCACGAATCATGGGACCGACATCATTCATCGGAACGAGAAAGTTTTCCTGAGTCTGAGGCGCGCTCGTGGTGCAAAGCGAAATCACCCCAAAGGGCATCTTGGGATCATCAAATGCTGAGCGCCACGCCGTGACCATTTCACCGAAAACCTGATAATACATCTGCGCTCCCGCAGAACCACTGAAGCAGTTGTTAAATCCCTGGTGAAAAATCGCGCCTTTTACGGAGAGGCCCTCAAGCGGTTTAATCATACTGGAAAAACGATTTCCCGGGCGGTTCTTATCGGCCTTGGGGCCAGGGCGGAGCTCGGTAGGGGCCTTGCTGTCGTCAGGAAAGGGCTTCCCTTCTTTAGCCGCATCCTTCTTTTTGCGCTCATATTTAGCGACTTCTTTCGCCAAATCAGCCTCCGGATCATAAGCGGCAATCTTATCCGCCCACCCCTTGAGCATCGCTTGCGTTTCCTCACCTTGAACTTCTTTGATGACCGATTCCGGCGTCCACGCCTCAACCGTCGTCCCGCCCTGGGA
This sequence comes from Akkermansiaceae bacterium, assembly GCA_047634075.1. GTDB lineage: Bacteria > Verrucomicrobiota > Verrucomicrobiia > Verrucomicrobiales > Akkermansiaceae > SW10. Next base: position 25,442 of record JBLIDI010000001.1, on the reverse strand, counting down.
AGCATCGATCAACCCAATTGGAACCCGCGAGGCCATGTGAATCCGGCGCCCGAAGACATACCCGATTGCTGAAAAGGAAGATACCGTCTCCGGCGTGCAAATTTCCCAATCGCCTTTACGAAAATGACGATTCGACCAGCTACTCCATTCGTGCAGACGCTCAAAACTCTTGACCGAATCAAAGCCCTTTCCCGACGGCACCGTCAGCAAGCGGATCTCAGGGAAATTTGCCGAAGCAATCTCAATCATGCCGTCGTCCACCTTCGCCAACTCAAACTCCATATTACTTTGACCACCGAGCAGCCAAACATCACCGAGCAAAATATTCTCAAGTTTCAATGAGCCACTCTTCCCCTTCACGGTGAGAACCTGAGAATCTCCATTTGCAGGCATGGCGGGAAGAGTGACCTCCCAGGCCCGCTGGGCATCTGCCGTCGCCCCGGCAGACTTCCCGCCAAATGAGACCGTCACTTTCTCACCCGCAGCAGCCCATCCCCAGATCTTAAGGGGCTTGTCACGCTGCAGGACCATATTGGCTTGGAAGACATTGCTGACACAAAGCCCATCTCCCGCTGCGGCCGTCTCGACGACATCTTCGCGCGGCATTTTTTGAGCGGAAAGAAGTCCCATGAAGACAAGAGACAAGGACAGACTGATGGAAAAGAGAGAGCGGAGTTTCATCGGAGGCAATTGATACCAAAATTGTGGCGGGGTTTGTTCAACCATCGGGGGCAAATAAAGCAAATTTGAGCTTCACGGGCGACATACCCCTCCTAGGGTATGTGCCATGACTCGGATCATGATCTCCTCCTTGCTGCTCTGGCTCGCTGGATTAGGTATCACAACTGCTCCAACGGCCAAAAAACAAGAAAAAGAGAAACTGGCAGGAGTCATCATCTGGGAAATCGGGCAGACTCCGACCGGAGAAAACTCCATCCTGAAACTCTTCCCCCGAAACTAAAAAATACCTCTATGCTCATCATCACCACCGGTGGCACGATCGACAAAGTCTACTTTGACGACGCCTCCGAGTTCGAAGTTGGCGAACCCACCGTTGCCCACATTTTCGAAGATGTGGGCGCAAATATCGACTACGAACTCGTCTCTCTCTTTCGGAAAGACAGTCTCGAAATCACCGCTCAGGATCGACAGGACATTCGGGAGGCGTGTCAAAGAACCGTTCAAAGCCAGATCCTCATCACCCATGGCACCGACACCATGGCGACCACCGCTGATGAACTCAGGGGAATCCCCGGAAAAGTCATCGTCCTCACCGGAGCGATGGCACCCTCCCGCTTTCGCATCACCGATGCCATTTTTAACCTTGGGACCGCCCTCGGAGCTCTTCAGAGCATGCCCGAAGGCGTTTATATCGCCATGAATGGCCGAGTTTTCAAGGCCGGGCAGGTCCGCAAAAACCGGGAAGCCGGGAAGTTCGAAGCTCTTTGATGACAACAGTCCCCGCTTGACCACGGGGCCACTCTCGCCTACCCCTTTTTTTCAATATGGCAACCGTCGCAACCAATCTTAAAAAAGGGCAGTGTATTCAATACGAAGGTGAACGTGGCGTCGTTCTTGGCCTGGACCACCGCACCCCCGGAAAAGGAAACGCCCTCATCGCGGCGACCATCCGCTCCTTCAAAACCGGCAAGACCAAAACTATCCGCTTCGCTTCCAGTGAAAAGGTCGACATTGTCGATACCGACCGTCAGAAGCTCGAGTTCTCCTACTCCGAGCCCGGCACCTATCACTTCATGGACCCTGTCTCTTTCGAATCCATCGGCATTGACGAAGGATTCGTAGGCGACGCCAAGAACTTCATCAAAGAAGGCCAGATCGTCGAGATTCTCTTCATCGAGAATAATCCCGTCTCCATCGACCTTCCCGACAACGTCGAACTCATGATCGCCGAGACCTCCGAAGGGCTCAAAGGCGATACCGCCAACAATCCCACCAAGCCTGCCATCCTCGAAACCGGTCTCTCGGTGCAAGTCCCCCTCTTCGTCAAGCAGGGTGACGTCATTAAAGTGAGCACCAAGGATTGCGGCTACCTCGGACGCGCCTAAGTCGCCTAAACTTCTCGCAAGAGCTCCATCACAAAAAATCGTGACGGGGCTTTTTTGTTTTGCATCCGCCCGGACTTCGTTACCTTCGCGTCAATGAAGAATTTCCTCCTCCTCCTATTTGCCCTCGCCATCGTCGTGGTCTTTGGAGGCACGGCCTTTTTCTTTTGGGATAGCTCCAAAGGGGCCCGCTTTGAGCGCCTCGACCAACCGCCCAAGGAAACACCCGCTGAACCACAGGAAGACTCATAAGATCTCCCCTTTTCCTAATGGGGGATCACTCAAGATGAGGAATCAACGGAGAGGCCCCTTGTAACCGGGGTCCATTTTCCGCAGGGCGAGAACCGTCGCGGCAAACTGGTTCCGATAGCTCATCGCAACTTGCTCAAAACGGCTGGCCCGCTGAGTCCATGTCTCGAGGCTCCCCGGAGCAGAACGACTGCTGGAGCGGCGGTCTTGGGAACGGGCATTGGCCGCCTCGGCATCGGCAAAGGCAATCAATTTCAGGAGCTTGGCCACCTTCTCCTTTCCCTCCGCCAAGGTCTTGGCGCGCTTCGCATCCGCTTTCATTTCCGGCGTCTCAATCCCTTCACCCCGGCGATCTTCCTGCCCCCTTCTCAGCTTCGCGTCACGGGAATAGATTTTCAACATCATCTCCGTGGCCTCCTCCAGATTCAGATCAAGTTTCTCGCGAAACGCAAGGGACAGATGGGCCACCGGGATACGGGCAACCCCGCCTTGGTGCCTGATCATCAGCCCCGCAGCATCAACCCCAGTAATGATGGCATTCTTAAACTCCGAGGACCTCAACAAGAAATCCTCCTTCAATTCCTGATTGCTGAACTGGGGCCACAGCCGCTCTCTCATCCTGCCCTGATAGGAAACCCGCTTTGCGGCCAGATCCCCGATCTCTTCTTCCACCTTCGAGACTGCCAAAATAAGGTCAGCATTCTTACTGGAAGCCAGACCCAGCGCGTCTTCAAGCAGCCGATATTCGCGGTCCGCAGCCAACTGCTTCTCCCACCGTCCGAGCTTCTTCCGCTCGATCCCAATCTCAACACCCACCTTGGCAAGCTGTGACTCACCTCTCTCAAGCAAATCCTCCAGATCTTGATTCTCATTGGAAGATGCCGCCGCCCCGGAATAACTCGATTCCATCAGGGACAAGACCACCGCGCCGAAGACGAGGAGAACCCCACCTCCGAAAAGCAGGCTTCCCACCTCGCGAGAACGAGGAGCGAAATCACTCATTCCTTTTCCAAAAGAAGGTTATCAAGCTCGATCAAATTTGCTTCTAGGCTACGGGCCGCTGTCCTGGCTTCATCTGCTTGGCGCCTAAAACCACGGGCCTTATTTCGAGCCTGGTTGGCATGTCCCGGATTGGAAGTGATCCTCCCGGCGCTGCGCGCAGCCTCGGCCTTCCGATCCAGTGCCTTCGCCTTGTTTTCCCAAAGCTTGGCATCCGCATCCAGTTTAATGGCGAGATTGTCCTGCTGCTGGATCCCCAGGGTTGTTTCGTTGAGCTGCCGTTTCAAATCAGCGACGGCATCGTCCGCCTTCATCGCTTTTTGCTTCTCCCGGAAAGCCGCGATCTGCTTGTCTTTTCTCGCCTCCACGACTGCCACTCGCTGCTTGTAATCCGCCGCTTCCTCGGCTCCAAACTGGAAACGATCCTGCACCCTGCGGGGAAGCTCTTGGTATGGGATTCCGATGGGACCGGCCTTCCGCATCACCCTCAGATGAAGCGGGCTGATACCCAGAATCTTGCACGCTTCAAATCCTTCCCCTTTCGTTTCGGAAAGATCAATAAGTTCCCCCTTGGCAAGAGATCTCACCCGCTGACGATAGTGATTGCGATACTCCTCAAAGCTCAACCCCTTTGCTTCAACCTCATCTTGAAGGTCGGCGACCTTCTCCTGATGACGACCGATCAAATTTTCCTCCCCGAGAATTTCCTTTCGTTTCACCGCAGCCAGTTTGCCGGCACTTTGAAACCCCTCGAACTCTTCCATTCGAGCCCTTCTCTTGCGGACATCGTCAGTGAGATCTTCAATCACCCCTTCCTGAGTGATAATTCTAACCGCTAAAGACGGGCCCTTATCGCTGTTGTTAAGTCCGCTAAAGACGGCCATTCCGAGGCCGCAAAACCCCACCAACACCAAAAAACCAAGAAGAACTCCTACCATCCCGACATTGCGGGTGCTTTCATGAAAATCATTGAACATAACGAAAGATATTTGGGCTAAATTATTGAATTTTAAGAGGATATTTTAACGTGTAGTCCTCGAGCTTTTTCTGAGCCGCTACCGCCTCAGATTCGAGTTCACGTATCTTCAGTTCCAACTCTGATTTTTGGGTTGAAGCTGCCACCAGTTTGGTTTTGAGATCTTTTAGATCTGATGTCGGGTCGGGCATCTCGATCTCCGCAATCCTCTTCTGCAGAGACTCCAGTTCGTTCCTGCTAGATTGGATCAAGACCTCCTGTTCCTCATATTTTTTTTGAAGAATTGAATCGATCTTTTCCTCCTGACACGAGACTAAAAGAATCGCGAAACCAACAATTCGTAATTTCATCAAAAAAGATGCTCATAGAATTGGCATCGATGTCAAGGCTTTCGCTCTTAGATAACACCCAGTCTCCTCATTACGCCGCCGTTCATCATCTTTCAGATTGTAGACGAGGTTCCCTGGTTGTAATTCAAAACACAATGCGCATCACCATTTTTATTCTCCTAGGCCTTGGGATCTCTCCCCCCGGGTTGGCCAACGGAATTCTCCGTTGGGGGTTCGGAGCGCGAGACATGGGGGCGGCCGGAGCCTTCGGTGGGACCGACGGCGACGCCCTCACCGCAGTCCACGTCAACCCAGCTCTGCTCTCTACCCTGCAAGAGAACCAGTGGACTCTCTCCACCCGCTATCTCGATGGCAACTCCACCTTCAAACGCGGGGGCATTTCCACCGGCCTGCACGATGGCGAAGGAGCCTATCCGGACTTCGCCGCTTCCTGGCAGATCAATGATAAACTCGCGATAGGAATCAGTGCCGGAGCAATCCACAGCGAGATCAACTTTAATGCACCTTTCATTTTTCAAACCAACCCGGCTCTCGCCAATGCTAAGGTCAATCTCGACATGGAAACCGACGGTTGGTCTCCCTCCATCGAGCTTGGAACTCTCTACCGGCCCTCCCGTGAATGGACTGTCGGCGGTCGCTTCAAGCTTCCGGTCTCGCTCGATAACTCGGGAAGCGCCCAGGTCGATTACTCCGCGCAGCTTCCCTCTCTGGGCCTCGCGCCAGCTTCCCCCGTGGCGGACGACGAGGCGCAGGCACGGGTGCAACTCCCACTGACCATCGGAGCTGGCACCGCGTGGCGACCCAACGACCTCTGGATCGACTGGCACCAATGGTCACGTTCCTACGACACCTTCAAGGTCGACCTCAGTCGCAGTTCGAACGCCGACCTCAATGGCGCGATTGGTTCAACTCCCACCGATCGCATCCCGCTAGACTGGAAAGACCGCTTCGTTTTCGCCCTCGGGACAGCCTGCGAACTCAATCACGAGTGGACCGTGCGGGGCGGCTATCGTTATGGTAAATCTCCCATTCCAGACAATCTCGTCACGCCTTTGAATGGAGCCACTCTGGAGCACGCCCCGATTCTCTTTCAGATCGGCGCAGTCCGACCTAGATCTCGTCTCCAAAGCTGGTGACCTGAACGGTCTCTCTCGACACCATTTTTCATCCTTGCTCCCTCAAATAATGGCATGATCGTTTTGATAAATACAACATTTATTGCGAAGACCGCTGCCAGAGGAATAACCTGACCTCCACCAAGCACCCTACAATCCGATCGATTCGATCTCACCTGTGCTATCAGCGAAGCGCTTCATTTTGGCACCCATCATCTTGGCCTGCGTGAGCCAAAGATTCGCCAAAGGCGTTCCCTCCGGCATATTAATATGCTGGCCGGATTTCACCTGTTTACCGCCTCCCGCCATGATGATGGGAAGATCATTGTATTGATGAGTAGACCCGTCCCCGAGACCAGAACCGTAAGTAAACAAGGTGTTATCCAGCAAAGTCGTGCCATCCGCCTCGATAATACCGTCCATTTTCTCCAGAAGATAGACATACTGCTCCATGTGGAATTGGTCCACCTGCAAGAGCTGATTAATCATCCTTGTCTGATTGTGCGACATGCCATGGTGGCTCACCGGTTTATCGAACAAGCCATCAAAAAGATAGGGCGTATCCCACCGCTCCGGCCCCACCATAAAGGTCGCCACATTGGTCAATCCCGACTGCAATGCCACCACCATCAAATCACCCATAAGTCGAATATACTCTCCACGCGGCAGATAGGCTTCCGGTGGTTCATCAAAGCTCACCTTGGACAACTCTCCTTTCATCGACTCCAATCGATCCATCTGAGTTTCAATAGCCCGGATCGAATCAAAATACTCTGCAAACTTCTGCCCGTCGGCATAGCCTAGCTCCCTCTTCATCGACCGCGCATCCTCAAGGACCAAATCGGTGATGTCACGGTAGCGCTCAATCTCAGCGGTCGAAAACAAGCGATGATACATCTTTCGGGGATCTCGGATTGATGGCGCCAAATGGCCCGTGCCATACCATGAAATATTATCGAAGTAGATCGACTCCTTGTTATCCTTGTGACTGTTACAACTGAATTCAAGAGTTGGAAACGGTGTCTTCTTTCCCACCACATCAGCCACCAAATGATCGAGGGTACGAGCGAGAGGCCAAGCCGTTCCCTTGATGGTGTAAGGCGGCGCACTACTGAGGTAACACGAGGCGCACTGTGCATGGACGTCGGTCCCCTGTTGGAAGGTCCGGTCCATTCCCGTGATGAGATTCACCTTATCTTTGACTCCTTCCAGAGGAGACATCGTCGGAGTCAACTTACCGAGCGGATTGACGCTGTAATTCGGATTCTGCTTCCCAAGCGACTTCATAACATTCCCCAGGTTTCCCTTGGGAATGACCGAGTCCGCCTCACCCGGGAAGAAGCCACGACGGACCACACCGATGGGCACATAGAAATGAGCCATTCGCTTCGCCACGCCACTCGCAAGAGTCTGCGCACCAAGACTCTCCATCCGCGGTAGCGCCAAAGCAGCTCCGCCCAGCCCTCTCAAAAATCCTCGTCGTGTTGTCATCGTTTCAAAATTACTTTTTCACTTCATGCGCCTTCGCTAAAAAGGGCTCACTCAAAATCACTTCCCGCATCAAAACCTTCATTCCATATCCCTCCGCCGCCACCCGCTTCACAATATCATCGAGAGCAATTTCATCGGCCGTGCCCAACTCCCGCGCCAAGGCAAACGACAAAAGGTGGCCCGCCAACCCTTTTACAAAGCGATCCTTCTCCGCCAAAATGGCATCCTTGAATTCCACCACATTGGTGAATGGGTGTTTCCGAAAAAGAACCCCTTCCATATCGACTCTCCGATCATTTTCATACTCCTCTCGCCACCTCCCAATCGCATTGAAGTTTTCAAGCGCAAACCCCAGTGGATCAATCTGCTCATGACATCCCCGGCAATCAGCCCGCTCACGGTGCATCGAGAGCCTCTCTCGCAAGGTCAAATGCTCCTCGCCCTCACTCGGTTTTTCACCCAGTGCCGGCACGTCCGCCGGCGGAGGCTCGGGGGGCTTATTAAAAATGACCCCGGCCATCCACGCTCCCCGCGTGATCGGTTGAGTTCGCTCGGGACCAGAAGTCATCGTCATGACTGCGGCATTCGTGATCACGCCACCGACCCGCCGATCCGTCACCGGCACCCGATGGAAGTCCAAGACGGTAACTTGTCCGCTCTTCTTCTTCCCTGCTGATCCTAACAGCCCATAGGCCTGCTCGAGATGCCCGGACCGATAGGTGAAGTCCGAATCAATGAGCTGGGTCACCGGAAGGTTTTCAATCAGGACGGCCTCAAACAAAAGCAGCGGCTCCATCATCATGTGCATGCTACTGCGATATTTCGAAAAATAAAACTTCGGGAATTTTTTAGGATCCGGCACCGACGAAATAATCCGCTCCAGCTGCAACCACTGCGCCGGGAAGGAATCACAAAACCTCTTTAATTTCCGATCCTTCACCATCCGGTCATACTGCTTTCTCAAAACCTCCTTCTTCAAAATCTCCCCGGAGTCCGCCAGCTCTAATAATTCTTCGTCCGGTGAACTTCCCCAAAGGAAAAACGACAAGCGCGAGGCCAGCTCGTGGCCATCAAACTCCCCGTCAGTTCCGGCACCATCATAGAGATAGAGAAACCTTGGCGAGGAAATCACCGCCGCCGCGACCTCTTTCATGGCCTCCGTGTAGCTCGCGCCCCCGTGCCTCCGGGCCTCCACAAACTCCGCATACCGACCGACCACTCCCGGCCCGACTCTCCCTCGAAATGCTTTCCTCACAAACCTTTGTAATCTTCTCCTCACGATGACGGAGATTTCTTGCTGGCCACGAGGGGGCTCGAAGAATTCTTTCCAGATCCCCACCCGCTTCGGCCCAAAATCAGGGCTCTCGGTGATCGATTGCCCAAGTTTTAGAAACGACTCCATGAGCAGCGGCGACATCGAAAGATGGTCCGCCTGGTTATCAAAGCCATGCTCCGCCCGCAGATCCTGCGGGAAGGCCGCGACATTCCCCAACCTCGGCTCGATCATTTGCGACTTCCCGAGGGGCCGGCTGCCCACCTGCACCAAGTCTGCCATCTTTCCCGAATCAGGGCGAAAGTAGCCCCCGTGATCTCGGATCATCCGCTCGGGAAGCGTGAAAACGGTGCATTTTAAATCGAAGAGATCCTGAACGGCATTATGATATTGGAATCGATTCATCCGGCGAATCGGCGTCGCTTCGTAAGCCTTCTTTCCAGCCATCGCCTCTTTGCGCAAGGCCTGCAAATCGGACAGAAATTTTACCCGGTCACCCTTCCCCAACTGCGGTTCATCCTCCGGGGGCATCTCCTCAAAATCAATCGCCTCGATGATCTTCTGCAGCAATTCCGGCTTCTTTTTCAAGCTCTCCAGGTCGTTGAGTTCCAGGAGATTCACCTTGCCCTTTACCTTCCCATCCTGGCCATGGCATTTGACACAGCTCTCCTGTAAAATCTCCAGAACCTCGGCCCCGGAAAGGAAACCTGGAAAGTCCAAGGCTAGATACAGGACCAACTTCCAAATTCGCATTGTCATGATACTGGCATATCTGCTCATCCCTTGCACGCCTCAAGTCCCAACTCACCACCGGACCTTTTTATAATCTCATTCGCTCTCCTTTTTTCTTGATCCCTGATCACCACTCCCGACGATCCCACCAATGACCTCTCTGCGTCTCGTCCTACTCCTCGCCATGATCACCGATGGTCACGCCACATCCTCCGCACCCAAGCGCGACCTCAAATATGACACAAAACACGAGCGCAACGTCCTCGATTTCTGGCCGGGTTTGAAACCCGATACTCCGGCTCCCGTCTTCGTCTGGTTCCACGGTGGAGGCTTCCGCAATGGTGACAAGAATCAGATTGAAAAATACGGACTTGCCACCCTCAAAGCCTACCGCAAGGCCGGCTACGCCGTCATCAGCTGCAACTACCCTTTCCTCGGGAAGGACATGGAATACCGAGACATCGTTGACCACTGCGGACGAGCCGTAAAATTCATCCGCTCCCAAGCAAAAGAATGGCACATCGATCCAAACCGCCTCTGCTGTGGGGGCGTTTCCGCCGGAGCCCTGATCAGCCAATTCCTAGGATACCACGACGATCTCGCCGATCCAAAAGCCAAAGACCCCATCGACAAGCTCAGCTCTCGTCCCGCCGTCGTCGTCGGCATCATGCAGCCCATCGGCACCCAGGAGTTCGCCCTCCGCTACATGGACAAAGGCGAAGCCCCCCTCTTCCTCTACTCCAACGCCAAACCCAGCGACCGCGTTCATCCCCCAAAGCAACTCGAACTGATCCGGGACAAAGCCAAATCCCTCGGCATCCCGGTCGAAGCCTATGGCGGCCAAGACAACAAGCTCCCCCAAGTCAACGGCGACAAGACCTGGCTCGACCTCCAAGTGGAATTTTGCACGAAGCATCTTAAAAACTGATCGCTGTCTTTGCGATCAAAGAGGACCGGGGATCGATACCCCAGCCCCTCTCTTCGACTGACTATTCTCAAAGCTCCTCCCAAAACGATCCTCTTGACATTCCAGCCTCTGCAAACGATTTCCCTTGAGTGCGACTGGCTGATATCTTGATTCTTCTCTCGCTCGCCGCAATCTGGGGCGCTTCCTTCCTCTTCATGCGGGTTTCAACTCCCCACTTCGGTCCCGTCCCGCTCGTGGCCTTCCGCATGACCATCGCCGGCCTCGCGCTCGCTCCCGTCTTTCTCCGAAAAGAAGCCCGCGCTCTTTTCAAAAACCACTGGTGGCAACTTCTCGTCAGTGGCGTCTTTGGCTCTTCCATCTCCTTCATCCTGCTCTCCTGGGCAAGCCTCACCTTGAGTGCCGGGTTCACCTCGCTCATGAATTCGAGCGTTCCCATCTTCAGCGCCATCATCGCGGCACTCTGGTTGGGAGAGCGGCTCCGCACCACCCAACTTCTCGGCTTGGCCCTCGGAATTCTTGGCGTTCTCATCCTCGTTTGGGGGAAACTTGAATTCCATCAAAACGGTCGCGGCTGGCCCATCCTCGCCTGCGTTCTTTCCTGCCTCTGCTACGGCTTCGGAGCCAGCTGGATGAAGAGTAAACTTCAAGGCGTCCGCCCCCTCGTCGCTTCCTCCGGCAGTCTTCTCGGAGGCGGACTGGTCCTCATCCCCTTCGCGCTCACCCGTCTTCCCGCTCAGTCCCCGCCCCTCCTGAGTTGGCTTTGCGCCATTGCCCTCGCCCTGATCTGCACCGCGCTCGCCTTCGTCCTCTTTTTCAAACTCATCCAACGATCCGGTGCCACCGTCGCGACTTCGGTCACCTTTCTCATTCCCTTCTTCGGGATCTTTTGGGGATGGCTCGTCTTGGATGAAGAATTGACTTCCCAAATGGTCTTGGGCCTCCTTGTGACCCTTCTTGGGACCGGCCTCATCACCGGATTACTCGGCAAACGAAAGGCCGCTTCCTAAGAACACGTAAGTCTGAGTCATGAAATTCCTCGTCACCCTGCTCCTTCCCTTCACCGCCCTCGCCGGCGAGTCACTCTTCAACGGCAAAGACCTCGAAGATTGGCGTGTCGATTCCAAGAGCAAGCACGTCCACTGGACCGTGAAAGAGGGGGCCCTCCAATGCCAGTCTGGCCCTAAGAAAAAAGGCTCTCTCCTTTGGACCAAAAAGGAGTTCACCAACTTTACCCTCATCGTGGAATACAAACTCGGGGAAGGCACCATCGACTCCGGCGTCATGCTCAAGAAGCCCCACGATCAGATCCAGATCGGCATCTCCGGCTCCCTCAAACGCGATCTCACCGCCGCACCTTACATCCCCGGAAAAGGATATCCCGTCGAGAGCAAGGAGGCGATCGCCGCGGTGAAGCCCAAGGACTGGAACGTGCTCAAAATCGAGGTCAAAGGAAACACCTACAAAACCTGGCTCAACGGAGTCGAAGGCGTGACCTACGAATCCCAGACTGCCATCGAAAAAGGCCCCCTCGGCCTCCAGCTCCACGCTGGCAAAAATATGGCGATCTCCTTCCGTAAGATCGAGATCACCGAAGAATAAAAGATAGCAAGCGCCCTGGGTCCTCCGCTAAAACTTCGAAAGAAGCTGATTTTCGTTAGATTAATTGGAGCACTCATCGCCTCGCCCTTCGTCAGTGATGAAACCTATCAGCCCCGATCCGTCTGGAAGTTCCCACCGTGATCCGTTACGGACGTTTTGGCAAAGTTGACTGGACGTGAAGATCTCAGGCCTCGCAAAACAAAATCGCCCGGAGGAAATACCCACGAGCGATCACTTAAAATTGGATTGAGCCCCTTAAACCGTGCAAATTTCGACAGCCTCTTTCAGCGAGGTAAGCGGATCATTCTTAGGCACAAACTCCTGGCCGAGGTAGCCCTCGTAGCCCATCTCGGCGAGCGCCTTGCAGATGCCCTTGTAGTTCAACTCCTGGGTATCATCGATCTCGTGACGTCCGGGAACACCTGCGGTGTGGAAATGGGAAATGGCGTCCTTGTGCTTGGTAAAGGTCGCGATGCAGTCACCCTCCATGATCTGCATGTGATAGATGTCGTAGAGAAGCTTGAAGCGATCCGAGCCCACTTCATTGACAAGATCAACTCCCCACTGGGTGCGGTCGCAGAGGTAGTCCTTGTGATTCACCTTGGAGTTCAGGAGCTCCATCGAAATGGTAATGTTGTGCTTCTCAGCGATGGGCATGATCCTCTTCATCCCTTCGGCGCAGTTTTTTAAGCCCTCCTCGTCGGTCAGACCATGGCGGTTTCCGGAAAACGCGATCACTTGCGGCACGTTACCGGCCTTGGCCGCGAGAGGAATGATCTCTTCATAGATTTTCACGAGCGTGTCGTGATTTTCTTTTTTCTCAAAGGAGGTTCCAATCCCTGCGATTCCCTTAATTGGTCTGGGACGCCCCATTGCACAGGTCAATCCGTGCTTCGCAACAGTGGCCCACTCCTCCGGGAAAAGAATCTCTACGGACTCAATGCCAATCTTCTTCACCTCGACACAAAACTGCTCGAGGGGGATTTTGCCAAAGCACCAGTGGCAGACCGAGTGCTTGAACTTGGCGCCCGCCGCAGCGGCCTCCTCGTCAGCGGCTTGGACTTGAGCTCCCATGGCGGAAAATAGCGCAGCGGTGGCGGCCCCTCCGGAGAGGGCCGTAAGTGATTCACGTCGATTCATAACTTACATCCATACAAAACAAGAACGGGTTCTTTGTCGAGAATCGAAAACATTTCACGTGCTTCCAATCAAGCGTCTCATTCCTGAGGAAAAGCACGTGCTCGCCGGGGAGTTAAGAACGACCCACATTCTTCAAGGTGCTTTGTCTCGAGGTCGATCTCGCCAAAGACGAATGTCTCGAGCAAATCCTGCCAGAATACCAAGGCCTCGAGATCGGCCTCATTATCCCTAATTCCGGAAGCGAAATTCCAGGTGCTTTTGCTGAATGCGATCTCGAGGAAGAGAAACGAATGTTCCGTCTCAATGGCCTCGCCCCTCTCGCAAGGACGCGTCCTCATCATCCCCGGCTGACGCAATCACTTCACCGTCGGCCTCTCATCCCGTGGATTGGTGCCGCGAATCATGCGCATCGCGTTACCACCCCAGAAGTGACGCACCGCAACGATCCACGACCTCAATCACTCACGACCGTCTTCCCAATTTCCCAATCAACTTTCAGTCCAGCCCAACTGAAAATCCTCCCGGTAAGACGGAAAGATTCACATGAAAATAAATCGAACATTCGAGACCCTCGAAGCAAATCTCTGGCCGTCCCTAAAATCGAGGACACGCCACTCGCTGGGTTTCACACACAAATAAGGGTCGGAAAATCAGAGTTACTGAAGGGACACTAGAAGACCCGAGATGACTTGCGTGCCGAACTTCACGACCACCCTCACGAAACACCGTGGAGTCTGTCTTTCCCGGCATCCCTTCAGGATGTTTTCGTGAAGAATTACCATTCCCCAAACTGAAGCGGTTCGGAGAAGGGATTCGCAACGACTTTTCTGGACGGACTCCCCTACTCCAGCGGAGCGAGGAGATTGCCGAGGGTTTCTTGGTCGAGCTGGAGTTTGGTGGTTTTTGCGCTGAGCAGGGCTTCGACGAGTTTGGCTTTTTGAGCCTGGAGCTGAACGATGCGTTCCTCGATGGAGCCTTCAGTGATGAGCTTATGAACGAAGACTGGCTTGTCCTGGCCGATGCGGTAGGCGCGGTCGGTTGCTTGGTTTTCAGCAGCGGGGTTCCACCACGGGTCGTAGTGGATGACGGTGTCGGCCGCAGTGAGGTTGAGGCCGGTGCCGCCGGCCTTGAGGCTAATGAGGAAGACGGGAGTGGCTCCAGACTGGAATTCGTCGATCTCCCTTTGGCGATCTTTGGTACTCCCGGTGATCTTTGAAAACGGGATCTTTTCCTTCTCCAGATGCTTCTGGATCAGGGCCAGCATGGTGGTGAAGGAGGAGAAAATGAGGATCTTGCGGCCTTCCTCGAGGAGGGTCGGCAGAAGCTCGTCGGTGAGGAAGTCGAGCTTAGCGGAGTGCTTGACCTTCTGAGCGGCGGGGAGCTTGAGGAGTTGGGGGTGGCAGCAAATTTGGCGTAGCTTGAGGAGGGCATCGAGCACGATGATCTGCGACTTGGCGAGGCCCTTGTCGGCGATGGCATCGCGAATACGGTCGTCCATGGCGGCGCGGACCGTTTCGTAAATGTCGATCTGGCCGGGGTTGAGGGAGATGGAGTGGAGGATCTCAGTCTTCGGCGGAAGCTCGGTGGCGACCTGATCCTTGGTGCGGCGCAGGATGAGGGGGGCGACGCGGGAGTTCAGGGAAAGTTGGGCGTTAGAGTCACCGTGCTTTTCGATGGGTGTGCGGAAGTGCTTGCGGAAGGCTTCTGACGAGCCGAGAAGGCCGGGCATGAGGAAGCGCATCTGCGACCAGAGTTCGCCGAGGTGATTTTCGAGCGGGGTCCCGGAAAGGGAGAGCCGGTGATTTGCGCGGAGCTTGCAGACGTGTTGTGAGACTTTGGCAGCGGGATTTTTGATGTATTGGGCTTCGTCGAGAATGACGAGATGGAAGTCCTGGTCCTTGAGTACTTCGAAATCTCGTACTAAAAGAGCGTAGGAGGTGATGACAAGATGGGCCTTGGGAATTTTTGGAAACTCGGCCTTACGCTCGGGCCCGTGGAGGAGGAGGGTTTTGAGTCGGGGGGTGAATTTTTTGGCCTCGGCTTTCCAGTTCCCGACGACGGAGGTGGGAGCGAGAACGAGGGACGGGAGTTTGTTGGTGCGGCGGCCGGAGATCTCGGCTTGCAAGTGGGTGAGAGCTTGGAGGGTTTTGCCAAGGCCCATATCATCGGCAAGGATCCCGTGGAGTCCGTGGCGAGCGAGGAACTGCATCCAGTGGAAGCCATCGAGTTGGTAGTCGCGGAGATCCGCCTCAACAGATTTGGGTGGCTTGGGCCGGGGAAGGGTCGTGACGTTTTTGAGATTTTTGCCGAGGGCGGCGAGATCCTTGAGGGTCTGGCTGGAGTCCATTTCGAGGACGTCCGCGAGGGCGGCGGCCTGGAGACGATGGAGGGGTTCCTCCGGCGAATTGGAGCCGAAGAGATCGTGCAGGGTTTTCGCGAGACTGAGGAGGCGGAGGGTCGGGAGGGCGAGGAAGGAATTAGGCGAGTCGGGATCCCGGAGGAGGGTCTGGTCATCGTCTCTTAGGGATTCCAAGGTCTCGTCGATGGTGTCGAAATCGAGGAGTCTGAGGTAGGAAGAGAGAAGCGGAAGGAGTGGTTGTTTGTCACCCTCGGGGGTGAGGTAGGAGGCGGAGAACTGGAACCAGTCGATGCCGTGGTCGGGGTGTTCTGCGAGGCCGGTGTCGAGGTCGTCCGGACCGATGGTGTGGACGTTGACCTTGGCAGTGGTATCGATGGTGACCTTCCAGCCTTGCTCTCGGAGGAGCGGGACGGAATGGGTCATGAATGCGACGATCGCAATATCCCACTGGGAGGGAGGATCAGCGGGAACTAAAGCGGACCGGCGCTCGGGAGCAATTTGAGGATCGTGGGCGCCTGCGGGAACGATGTCATGATCGTGTTGGAGAGAGAGGATGGCTTCGCGCTCGATCTTGGTGTCGCGGGGGATGGTGTAAACGGCTCCCTTTTTAGAAGCGATGAAGTTGGCTTTCCCCTTGGGTTCCTCGGCGAGATTGGGAGTGAAATCGTGGCTGTGATAGCGGAAGGTGAGCTCCGCGATGATGGGTTCGGGTTGGCCGGAGAGGTGAAGTCCACCGTGGGTGAAGGGATTGGCGCGGTGGAGATAAAGCTGGATTTGGGGTTTCGATTTTTTGAGGACCTCGGTCTTGCTGGGAATCGGTTTGGGAAGGGCCGGGAGGCGGTTTTGGAGGGCGGTGGCGATGGTGGCGACTTGCTCCGGCTTGAGGGTGGGACCGTTGCTCCAAGCTTTGAGAAAACTAGCGCTATGACGAGAGAGGTCGAGGGGATGGAATGCGACCCGATCCGGGTCAGGATGAGGAAGGAGAATATAGGGGGGCTGGGTATTGATGATGCCAATGGCCTCGGAAAACGGCGGAGCAAAAGTGGGCCGAGCAGAGCCATCGGGCTGATTCTCCCAGATCGGTTCGGGAAGGATGGAGTCTCCGGGGATCAGGAGTTCAGGGTGCTGGCGATCCCCAAGGCGATAGAGGCGGCCGGTTTCGAGCGCCTGCTGGAGGAGGAGACCCGCTTGCGGACCTTCCAAACGGAGGCCGCCGTATTGGTAGCTTCCACGGAGAATTTGGTAGTAGAGGGTGCAAGGCATGATGTCCTCGGGTCTCATATACTTAGGCGGCCTGATGGGATCCGCATTGGCGTTGGAATTAGTAGTAATCCTAACTTCCCCATTTTTGAGACTCCGCCCCACGTGCAAGGAGAGGTTGTAGCGCGATTCGTAGCTATAAGTCGGCGGCACGAGACAATAGGCAAGGAAGGAATTATTGGGCTTTTCCTTTTCTTCAGAAGGAGCCGGCACAGCGAGGGATGCGCTCACCGTGGAGAGCCAGTCGGCGATCTCGGAGTCACCCGGGTCTCTCAATCTTGAGATCGAACCCGTCGATCGGTTGAGGCGTTCGGTCAGCGCGATCAGCGCGGCCGCAGAGTGCTTGCAATCGTAAGCGACCGGGCAGCTGCAATAGCATCCAAACGCCCAATTTCTCCGTTCATTCCGAGTGAAGGTAAGGACCGTCCGATAAGTGGGATCAGAGTTCCCCCGAAAACTAGCGATGACATTCACCGATTCGCCTAGGTCAAAGGCATCGAGCCTCAGCAAGCGCGCGGGCTTGGTGTAGCTTTCCGCCCGCAGCAGGGATTTCCGATCAAAAACAGCGGTCCAATCGCGACCTTTGAGTTCGCTTACGAGGTCAGGGCGGGAAAAGATCGCAGTGAGGTCCATTTATCCGGTTGCGGGAGTGTCCACCAGCTTGCCGCGAATCTCAACCATTTTGCCAACGGTTTTGCGGAGTCAACTCACTTCCCGTAAAAGCTCACCCTCGATGGACATGACGAGATGATCGCTTTTCTTATGATCCCGCACCGCAAGGTCACTGCCATGAATACGAAAGATGTCGTATTCCTCCTTTTGCGACCAGTCCTCAAATTCAAGGGGGGAAGGATAGAGTGAGGCCAGAAGGCCCGGATCATCCGGCGGTGTCACTAGCAGTCTCTTTCTGATCTTTGGGAGGCTCCTTCTTAAGAGCAGAGTTGCGATGTCATGAAATGACGAACACTCCCACAAGTAAAAGAAGCAACGCTGCGGCCTATGAGTTCATCATCTAATTCGCGACGATATTGACGAGCTTGCCCGGGACGACGATGACCTTGCGGACCGTTTTGCCATCGGTGTGGGTGGTGACGTTGGGGTCGGCGAGGGCTTGGGCTTCGGCGTCTTCTTTCGAGATATCGGCAGGGACGGTGAGACGGGCGCGGAGCTTGCCGTTGACCTGAACGATGAGTTGGATCTCGGATTCGACGAGGAGGGACTCGTCGAGGACGGGCCAGGTTTGCTCGCTGACAAGTTCGCTTTCGCCGAGGGCGGAGTTAATCTCTTCGACAAGGTGCGGCGCGAAAGGGCTGAGAAGCTTGAGGAAGGTGAGGAAGAGTTCGCGGGGAATCTTATCCGCACTGGTGTAGGCGTTACTGCACTCCATCATGGCGCTGATGCCGGTGTTGAAGCGGAGGGTCTTGATTGCTTCTTCGACGCGCTTGATCGTCTGATGGGTTGTTTTGGCGAGATCGGCATTTTCACCCGCCACAATTTTGCCACTGGAGATCCAACCTCCATCGGCATCCTCGGAGAAGGCAAGGCGCCAGACTTTGGCGAGGAAGCGGTGGACACCTTCCACGCCTTTCATGGCCCAAGGTTTATCCTGGTCGAGGGGGCCCATGAACATTTCGTAGAGGCGGAGGGAGTCGGCACCGTAGAGTTCTACGACGATGTCCGGGTTGACGACGTTGCCCACCGATTTGGACATTTTTTGTCCGTCCTCGCCCATGATGAGACCGGGGGCGAAGTATTTTTTGAAGGGCTCGGAGGATTTGACGTGGCCGAGGTCGTTGAGAACTTTGTGCCAGAAGCGGGAGTAGAGGAGGTGAAGGACGGCGTGTTCCTTACCGCCGACGTAGAAATCGACGAAGCCGTCGTCATTTCCCCAGTAGTCTTCAGCTTCGGGGCTGATAAAATTCTCGGTGTTGTCGGGATCGCAGTAGCGGAGGTAATACCAGCAGGAGCCCGCCCATTGGGGCATGGTGTTGGTCTCGCGTGTGAGCTTGTCCGAGTAGTTGATCCAGTCCGTGCAGTTGACGAGAGGGCCGCGGGGGTCGCCGGTGGGCTTGAAGTCCTCCATCTCGGGTTGGAGAAGAGGGAGTTCGGACTCGGGAACGCCGGTGTGCTGGCCGGTTTCCTTGTCCCAAAGGAGAGGAAAGGGCTCGCCCCAGTAGCGCTGGCGCGAGAAGAGCCAGTCGCGGAGTTTGAACTGGATTTTCTTGGAGCCTTTTTTGTTTTCGACGAGCCAATGGATAATCTTCTTTTTGGCGTCTTTCGTTTTAAGGCCATCGAGGAAGCCGGAGTTGATGGCGGTTCCGTTTGCGGCTTGGGCGGAGGAGATGTCGGACTTTTCGGACGAGTCGGACCCGTCCGAAATGTCGGACACGACTTGGAGGATGGGGAGACAGAATTTCTCGGCAAATTCGAAGTCCCGCTCATCATGCGCAGGCACCGCCATGATGGCTCCGCTGCCGTAGCCCATCATGACATAATCGGCGATCCAGACGGGGATCTTTTCACCGTTGACGGGGTTGATGGCGCAGGCTCCGGTGGCAACGCCAGTTTTGTCTTTGTCGAGGCCACGATCCATGTCGGATTTGGAGGCACAGGCTTTGACGTAGGTGTCGACGGCCTCTTCATTTTCAGCGGTCGTGATTTCCGCGACAAGCGGGTGCTCGGGGGCGAGGACCATGTAGGTGGCCCCGAAGAGGGTATCGGGACGGGTCGTGAAGACGGTGATGTCATGGCCTTCGACATCAAAGGTGACTTCGGCTCCTTCCGAGCGGCCAATCCAGTTGCGCTGGAGGGATTTGATAGATTCAGGCCAGTCGAGAGGCTCGAGTTCATCAATGAGCCGTTGGGCGTATTTTGTGATGCGAAGCATCCACTGACGGAGCGGGCGGCGCTCGACGGTTTCGCCTTTTTTCTTCCACTCTTCGATTTCCTCATTGGCGAGGACAGTGCCTAGGGAGGGTGACCAATTGACAGGGGCTTCGTGAATGAAGGCGAGGCGGACGTCGTCGATTTGAGCCTGCGACCAACCTTTGGCTTCGAGTTCGGAGACGGGCTTCGCTTTTTGGTCTTCGTCGCAGAAGTAGGAGTTGTAGAGCTGGAGGAAAATCCACTGGGTCCAGCGAACGTATTTGGGATCGGTGGTATTGATCTCGCGGTCCCAATCGTAGCCGAAGCCGAGTTCCTGGAGCTGGCGGCGGAAGTTCTTGGTGTTGGCCTCGGTGGTGATGCGGGGGTGGGTGCCGGTCTTGATGGCGTATTGCTCGGCGGGGAGGCCAAAGGCGTCCCAACCCATGGGGTGGAGGACGTTGAAGCCGTTCATGCGCTTGTAACGGCCCATGATGTCGGTGGCGGTGTAGCCCTCGGGGTGGCCCACGTGGAGGCCGGCTGCACTCGGGTAAGGGAACATGTCGAGAATATAGTATTTCGGCTTTGAGAGATCGAAGCCTTCGTCACCGGGACCAGGAGTGCGGTAGGTTTTGTTCTCGGCCCAATGGGATTGCCATTTGGGCTCGAAGAGGTCAAAGGGGTAAGGCTTGCGTTTCTCGGACATGATGTTGGGTGGAGAAAAGCGGGGACGGAGGGGAAAAACACGCAAAAAATGATTCCGAGGGTATCGGATCTTGAAGCTCCCAGATTTTAGAAATGTCCTACCGAGGGCACAGAGGGAGATGAACTCGGGCGATTGGCTCTGCAAACTGAGGCTGCTGGCGAGTCCGGAGCCAACAGGAGGTGGGCCTTCGGGAGCTTTTTGCTTGAGCAATCCTCACGTTCGGTAACGTCAGCTCATGATTCCCCGACTTATTGCTCTCTGGTTTTCGGTGGGAGTCATGTGGCTCGTCTCAGCGAGTTGCTACTCCCTAGGAACAAAATACTATCACGGCTATCGGTCAGAGGGCAGTCTTCTTTCTTGCTCTCACGACGTGGCGACTCGTGACCCCCCCCTACACCCGTCAGTGAGACGGTTCGTAAGAAGCGACGACTCAAAGGAAGAAATCGGCAAGAGCTGGAGTTCAAACAGCAAAAAGCGGGCAAAAGGAAACAAGCAAGTCGACCTGAAAGATGGCGCGATGCACATCACCTTTCAACCCGTGGCAGACCATGCGGTCTCGGTCGTTCATCCTGCGGAATTTCAAGATGGCAGGATCACCCTTCGTTTTAACCTGCCGACTGAGGCTGACGGCCTCGGCCTTAATTTTGCCGACATGAAGTTCAAGGAGGTCCACGCCGGGCATTTCTGCATGACGAAGATCAGCACCAAGAATGTCCAGATCAATGACCTCAAAACCGGGGTCATGGCCAACGCCATTCGAAAAGCTCGTCTCGCTAAAACCATCACTCCGGAAAAAACAAAAATGCTGAAGACAAAAACAAAGCGTTTCCAAAACAAACTCGAAGCGGGCAAGTGGCACAACCTCGTCGTGACCCTCAAAGGGGACACGATGAAGGTCGTCATAAACGACAAGGAGGTCGCTTCATTTTCTTCCGCCGGAATTGCCCACCCCACCAAACGCGTTCTCAGAGTCGCCGTGCCAAAGAAGGCCATCATCGATGACTTGAAAATCTACTCCCTCCAAAAGTGAGGCCGCGCGCCCTTCCTGAAATTCTCGAAAAATGGGAATCAAAGAACTTCGATGGTTGGCGGTTTCAAATCAATCCTGAGCCATTGAGAAGTGAACCTAAAAAAAGCCCCGCAGAATGATCTACGAGGCTTTGAAGGGAAGAGCGGGTTGATTAGCGGGTCCGCTGACGGGCCTGGCCGGAAGAGCGGCTCGGGGTCGAGGTGCTCCGTGAAGGAGAACTGGTCCGCGATGGCGACGTGCTTCGTGATGGCCTGCCCTGGCTGTCGGATGAAGACCTCACCGTAGGAGCGGAACGAACCGGCTGACTCCGCGCCGCTGGCTGCGACCTGACAACCGGCTGCGATCTTACCGTCGGTTGCGACCTGACAACCGGTTGCGACCTGACCGTCGGGGTTGATTGCGGACGGCTCACCGAATTACGACTCCGGGAAGATGTCCCAACGGTCTGATAACGAGAAGATCCACTGGACTGCTCGTAAGTTGGCCTGCGATTTGAGGTCGATCCACTTGATCGCTTATCGTAGTTGCTCGCACTGCGGATGCTGGTCGAGCCTCGTGAAGATCCGTGCACGACTGGAGAGTAGCGTCCGCGATTGGAAACGACACCCGCGTCCCCGTGACCCGAATGCCTCGCCACGGCAGTGTGTCTTGGAAGGAAAGTCGGGCAGGCGAGGCGATTGCCACGGCGGAAACCAGTTGGGTAAATTGGAGCCGCGTAACGATGAGGAACAACGTCGCAGTAGTCACGAAGTCGTGGGTCGTAAAAGCGACCCACTCGACGGTCAAAGTATGATCGGCGATAAGGGTCATAGGCCCATTGGTCGAAGGTCGTGGACACAAAGCCAACCTGCAGCGGAGCGAGGCCGCCGCCTACAAAACCGGGGCCACCAAAGCCACCACCAATCGGCGCCCCTACGGTGCCGTAGCCATAAGTGGCATAGTCGGCGCAGGAGGTGAGGAACGGGAGTGCAAGAGCAGCCATTGCGAGCATTAAAATCTTTTTCATGACAGTAGGTGAAACGGGATGGATTGTCTTTAAATTCACCTCGAACTTAACTATTTCAAGCCCGTGCTGTAAATCACCGGTTTGAGAGATTTCTCCAAGTTTCAGCGATATGACATCGTTTGCGCTCTCGTCACCACCGCCAGCTTGTGCCTGGGTAAGATCTCAAGATCTCTTTAACATCGATCCTTGCCCCATGAAACTCCTCCACCTCATCGCCCCCGCCTTGGCCCTCGCTGGATCAGCATCCTGGCTCTACCACCAAGACGATACCATCCGCGAACTCACCGAGATGTCCGTCATGGTGATGTCTTCCGAGAACCCCGAAGCCGCCGTTGTTATTCTCAGCGAATCCCGCGAAAGCCTCGGCCTCGAAGGTCGTAACCGCCGCATACTCTCCTCGCAATTCGCGGCCAAGGATCCCGCTGGGGCCGCCGCCCAGCAAAACTTCGCCTCCGCCTTGGCCCTGGTCGACACCCTGGACCTCGAAGATCCCGGACAAGTCTTCGCCTCCCTCGCCCTCGGAGTGAAAGCCGGTGATCAAGATGCAAAGGCCTCCACTTTAACGGGGTCCGGGAAAACCCGCAGGAATGGCTCGCCTGGATCGCAACGCAAGAAGTCAATGACGAAATCAGCACCCACACCAACCGTCAAATCCTCCAAGGCTGGACCCCGCGATAACTTCGCCGCCGCTGGAGAGTGGGTCCAGTCTCAGGAAGCCGGACCCACCAAAAATGCCGCCGTCGAAACCTACGCCAGCACTCTCGCCCCCCACGAACCCGCCGCCGCCGTCGACTGGGCCGAAACCCTCCCCCCCCGGCGAAGACCGCACCAACCTTTTCAAAGAAATTCACACAACGCTCAAAGAAAAGGACCCCATCGCGGCGGCGACCTTTTCCGAAGAATACCAGCTTCCCATCGAATAACTCACGGAATGGCTCTCTCCGGAGTGCCCCTCTCCGCCTTCCTCCACCAAAACAAACCCACCCCAACTCCCGCAAGCACCCACACCACCCACCACGGAAAACCCGCCTTCTTCCGAAAAACGACCTCGCCATAAAGCGGACTTTCAAACACGTAATAATATCCGAAGGCCTCTCTGATAATCCCCGGGCCACCTCTCACCATGTGGTGCTTCTCCTCCAGTGAGTTAAATCGCCACCGATACGCCACCCCATCGAACCACTCGATGGCATGCCGCCACTCCTTCGTCGCTCGAGCATCACGGAGAACCACCTCATCCCTCGTGATCTCCATCGTATAAGTGTCATGCTGCCAATCCGCCTGCGCCCCCGGATGAAAACCAGGATCAATCTCGTACTTCCCGATAATCCCTCCCCGCGAAGGCTTCAGCGGCGACACCAACCACCCCAAAAAGATCAAGATCGAAAAAACGATAAGCGGAGCGAGCACCGCGAGCACCCCCCCCCGATCCGACGGGGACTCTCCTTTCCTGCCTTTGGAAACCCACACCCCCTGCCACACGAGCAACGCAAGCCCAGATCCCAGGACCCAAAAAACAACCAAAGCTCCGATCAACATGACCTCTTCTACCCCGCCTTCGTGAAAATCCAAAGAAGGGAGCATGAATTTCCCTTTGAAGTCATCCAACATCCCCCACCCGAAAATTGAGCGATCAACGGGACAATCTGCATTCCACCCATTTTTTCTAATGCGAATGAGGGTGATTCACTCTCATATTTCGAGGCCACCTCTCTTCGGCGCAAAAAACCGTCCGAAGAAAAAACCATCGCCCTTGCCTCACTCTCTCAACCGCATCGAACAGTAATTGAACCCATGAAAAAACTCCCCATCGACCTCTCCGACTTCGTCGAAGCCATGACATTCTATGGCGACATGCCGGACGCTGGTGCTTACCTCAATATCAAAACCGGCGAAATCATCCACTTCATGGACCCCGGCATCAGCGGCGAAGAAAACGACCTCGCCCTCGAAGAACGCCCGGACGACTTCCTCCTCATCAAGCAACTCGATTCACACGATGGCTTCCAAATCATGGAGAGCTACCTCACCACCCTCGAAGAAGGTGAAGCCCAAAAAGCCCTCACACGCGACCTCAGTCGCCCCCGCCCCTTCCGCAATTTTAAGGACACCCTCCAAGAATTCCCCGACCTCCGCGAAGCCTACTTCACCCACGAAAACACCGAGTTCGAAAAAGTCGCCCAACGCTTCCTGCAAGCCCACGACATCAAAGTCATTCCACCGAATATCTCATAGGCTACCGGGCCTTTGGACTTATGAGATCCCTGCTCCTGAAGGCTGGGAATCTTTCTACTTCTCGGCAGGAATTTTCACGAACTCCACCCACCAGGGATTGATTCCAGCCTTAGTGGTGGCGAGACGTTTGAGATGCCCTTTGTCATCGATGGCGAAGGTGGCGAGGTTGCCGGATTTTTGACCGACGGCAACGAGAAGCTTTCCGTCCGGGGAAATGTTGAAGGAACGCGTGACTTCTTCGGTGGGCACCGAAGTAAGCTCTGAAAGCCGGGCCGTTTTGGGATCAATTTTAAAAGGGACAATCACATTGTCGCCACGGTTTGCAAGATAGACGAACTTCCCGGAGGGATGGACTTCGATGTCCGAGGTGCTGCGCTTTCCCTCGTAGCCAACGGGAGGCGGAGTGTGGATCGTTTCGACAAAACGAAGGGCTCCAGTTTCGGAGTCGAGTCGATAGCTTGCAGCGGCCCGACCTTGTTCATCGCGGCCATAGCCGTGACCGTTTTTTTGGTGGAACCAAAGATGCTGTGGACGGCCACTTTGCCGACTTTGTAGTATGAGGTGAGGAGGGATTTCTCTTCCGGATGCAGAGTGAGAAATGAAACATCGGCTCCGATATGGGTTTCACCCAGTAAGGTAAGTGAGGCATCATCGCCGATTTGAAGTGCCGCAAGTTTCCCGGTCTCTTTCATGCTGACATAGAGACGCGTTCCGGCGCGATTGACGCACATCGGTCCCGCGCCCGATTCCAAGGGGAAGTTTGATCTCAAATGAAGAGCACCATTCTTGGCGCTGATCGAATAAACGGACAATTTTTTGTTCGAGCCGAAGGAGACAATGACGATTTGCTCCGCCCAAGCGAAGGGAAGCAAGAAGGTGACGAAAAGGAAGAAATGGAGCATTTGGAGAAAGGGAACCAAGTTGTGTGATCGGACTCCCGATGACCAGAAAGGTTTCAGATCTTGTGCCCGCAGCTCAACTCACCTACCCCGGATCAGCTCAGCGGGATCAGGACACTCGCGAGCCATACGACGCCAAAGCCCACCACGCCCATCAACGATAACATCAC